>NZ_JAVDVH010000006.1:0-195137 GCF_031456775.1 Acinetobacter sp. 3657
AGCGCAAGGTATTCAGCAACACCTGTTTGGTCGATGTAACGACATGGACCACCACGGAATGGAGGGAAACCTACACCCATAATCATTGCCATATCTGCTTCAGCAGCCGTTGCAACGATGTTGTCTTCTAAGCAACGAACAGTTTCGTTACAGAAAGCAAGCATCATGCGGTCAATGATTTCTTGGTTGTCAAACTCGCGTTTTTCACCCGTAACGAAAGGTGCAATGATTTCGTAAGCTGTTGGATCAACAGTTTTCGCTTTCTTGCCTTTCTTGTCTAACACGTATTTGTAGAAACCAACGTCATTCTTTTGACCAAGACGTTTTGCTTCGTACATCGCTTCGATAGAACCTTTGTAGTCAGGCTTCATACGGTCAGGGAAACCTTCAGCCATGACTTCAGCGCCATGAACACCTGTATCGATACCAACAACGTCGATCAAGTATGCAGGACCCATAGGCCAGCCGAACTTCGCCATTACATTGTCTACTTGTTGGAAATCCGCACCGTCTTTAACAAGAAGGTCGAATGCACCAAAGTAAGGGAACAATACACGGTTTACTAAGAAGCCTGGGCAGTCGTTCACAACGATTGGTGTTTTACCCATTTTCTGAGCAAGAACAACTGTGGTTGCAATCGCTTCGTCAGAAGTCTTTTCACCACGAATAACTTCGACCAGTGGCATCATATGTACTGGGTTGAAGAAGTGCATACCAACGAAGTTTTCAGGACGTTGTAATGCTTTTGCTAAACGTGTAATTGAAATTGTAGAAGTGTTTGATGCAATGATCGTGTTTTCACGAACATTTTTCTCAGTTTCTACCAATACCATTTCTTTTACTTTTGGATTTTCAGTCACCGCTTCGATCACGATATCCACTTCTTTAAACTCATCGTAGCTTAAAGTCGGGCGGATGCGAGCAAGTGTTTCACCCATTTGCGCAGCTTTCATTTTCTTGCGTTCAACTTGCTTGGTCAGTAAGCCATTCGCTTCTTTCATACCAAGTGCAAGTTGTGGGTTACCAATGTCTTTCATGATGATTGGTGTGCCTTTGCTCGCCGCTTGGTAAGCAATACCACCACCCATGATACCAGCACCTAGAACAGCTGCTTGGTTTACTGGGTGAGCACCTTTCTCATATTTTTTCGCAGTTTTCTTCACAACTTGATCGTTGATGAATAAACCGATCAATGCACCTGCTTGTGGTGTGATCGCAGCTTTTGCGAAACCTTGTGCTTCTGCTTTTAATGCATCATCACGTGTTAAGGTTGCACCTGCTTGTAATGAATCAAGCAATAATTTTGGAGCAGGGTATTGCGCAGGGTTTGCTTTCGCAAGTACCGCACCTTTCGCTGTATTGAACGCCATCATTTGTTCAAGTGGGTTCAATTTAATCGCGTCTAATTTTTCTTGACGTTTTATTTTCCAGTCCAAACGACCCGCAATGGCTTGTTTAACCAAGTCAACGGCAGCTTCTTGTAGTTTGTCAGCAGCAACAACCGCATCTACAGCACCATCTTTAAGTGCAGCAGCAGGTTTCTTCGGATTCGCCATTGCCATCCATTCAACGGCATTGTCGATACCGATTAAACGGCTTAAACGTACGCTACCACCAAAACCAGGATAGATACCCAATTTGATTTCTGGTAAGCCGACTTGTGCTTGTTCCGACATGACACGGTAGTCACAGACTAAGCACATTTCAAAACCACCACCTAACGCCATGCCATTAATAGCAACAACTTTAGGGATGTCTAAATCTTCAAAGCTGTTGAAGATTTCGTGTACAGGCATAAGCCAATCAACAATTGCTTGTTCACCTGCGGCGAAGTTGTCGCCAAATTCAGTGATATCTGCACCAACGATAAATGTTGATTTTCCAGAAGTTACAACTAAGCCTTTAATATCGTTATTGGCTTTAACCGCAGCAATCGCTGCTTGGAAGTCTTCAATGGTTGCACGGTTAAATTTATTAACCGACTCACCTTGTAAGTCAAAGCGGAATTCTGCAATTCCGTCCGCAAGCATTTGGACGGTAATGGCATTGCCAGCGTGGATCATGCCTGATCTCCCTTGTTGTGGAGGATTCTGAGTTGATGTCATAAAGCATGTATGCGGTTAGGCACACAAAAAAGCTTCGCTAATCTTACGATAACTATATCTAAAAAGGACATAACAAGTTGTATCAAGGCGTGACGCAGTGGTCATCAATTTGTTGTAACTTTCTAGTGAGACTTTTAAGTCACGAAGAAAAATAAATTTTTAATGATGTTTTTAACTATTTCTCTTTGATTGCTAAAGATAACTCCAAAGCCTTATTTGTCCGCTTTAAACAAAGTAAATTGGTATTCAGTCATATAAATTTGCTAGAATAGCAAGCTTATTTTGAGTGCGATTTTGATATTTGGTTCTCAAACTGGCATTTGGTTTTCAGCTAAAAAGATAGAGTAATCTAATGATTAAGTGGATCATATTAGCGATCTTTATCATTTCGGCGTTCTATGTTCATCGCCGTGGTAAAGTTAGACACTCGTTTTATCGTCAATTTTTTGACCATTCAACGCTATTCGCACCCGTTAACTATTTAATGTACATGTTTTCCAGCGTGCCGAATCAACCCTATATCGACACACAGCATTTCAAGGACTTAAAAGTTCTGGATGAAAACTGGGAAATGATCCGTGATGAAGCGCAAGCGCTTTATGACAAAGGTGGTATTAAAGCATCAAGTACTTATGATGACTTGGGTTTTAATTCATTCTTTAAAACGGGTTGGAAGCGTTTCTATTTGAAATGGTATGACTCTGCACATCCATCAGCATCAGAATTTTGTCCAAAAACAACGGCTTTATTAAAAACACTCCCAAGTATCAAAGCTGCAATGTTTACAGAGCTTGCACCTGATAGCCGTTTGGTTCGCCATCGTGATCCTTATGCAGGTTCATTGCGTTACCATTTAGGTCTGATTACACCGAACGATGATCGTTGTTTCATTGATGTCGATGGTGAGCGTTATTCTTGGCGTGATGGTGAGAGTGTGGTGTTTGATGAAACCTATATTCACTATGCTGAAAATAAAACCGATCAAAACCGTATTATCTTTTTTGCTGACGTAGAGCGCCCATTAAAAACGCGTTTCATGGAAAAGTTTAATCATTGGTTTGGCAAAAGTGTGATGACTGCGGCAAGTTCACCCAATGAAGTGGGCGATCAAACTGGCGGCCTAAATAAAGCATTTGGTTATGTCTATCAAGTCCGTATTAAAGCCAAGGCGTTGAAGAAATCAAATCGTCAGCTTTATTACTTTTTGAAATGGTTCATTATGCTTGGCTTGTTCTTCGTAATTTTTGTTCGACCTTATGTATTTTAAGGTGAGCGATAACCTTTGATTCACTAGCTGTGCTGAACACATAGATTTATATTCTGCCCTGAAGTCTTAACGGATTTTCAGGGTTTTTTTATCCCCACCAGAGCATCACCAGAATCAGTGTCTAGTTGTATCAAATGGTATAAAAGTAGATAATCAATGCGCTTTTGAATGATGAGAATACATAATGAAAAAACAATTATTGATATGTATGAGTGTATTAAGTTTGGTCGCTTGCACAGACGAAAATGATGATATTTACGGTGGCTTAGATTCTAACAATAAAGGCTTTTATAGCTACGATATTGAGGCATCTAATACTTCAAACGGATTAATCAAAAAAGTATATCAAGTCGATAAGGATAAAATTCTTTCTTTAACATATTCGGAAACGCCAAAATTACGGACAGAAGCGTTACGTAACTTTTTAACTAAAGATGAGATATCGACCATACTTCCGCCACAAACTACAGCAGGTGCATATCTGATCGGAACAAAAGCAATTTTTAATGATTCGGTTTTAGAATACGAACCTTATAATTTTGGTCAAAAAGCATCTTTCAAACTCACTTATCAATTACAAAAAATTGATTTGTCGGGGTTAAACGTTTCAGATTATATTGGTTATTTGTTCACTCAAGCTAGAGATACACCCCTAATGAGTGATGCAACCTTGCAAATTATTCAAGCATTACTATTTTCCACTCAAGATAAGTTCCCTTCAGGCGCAACATGTTGGAACAAACAAGTTCAACTCAGTACCCAAAATTATATTGAGTTATATCCAACACAAAGCCTTTCCCATGTTAGTACAAACAGTAATATTCTAAATCAAGGAATTTGGCAAAATGCCGCATGGACGGCTTTCCAACCGAGTACTGAGTTTAAGTTAGCGGATACTCGAATTCGCCATCAATCGCGAGAATATTGGGGCTTTTTTCACAATGAAAGAGAGGTAAATACTGCGCAGCCGAACAATGTATTGGCGTGTGACTTCTTTAATGAATCGGCATTTAAGCAGGTTGATCGATTTTTGGGTCGAGTATTCTAATCATTACCTGAGCAGCACATGGATTTCACCGAGTTAGGCTTGAAATTCGTGTGCATAGACTACATCATCAAAGTAATTCTGCTCATGAAAATCTACTGTGAACTCAAACGCACGTGAACACATTGAAACCATCCTGACTCACATGACCCAATTGCCTGGTGTTTACAAAATGCTCAGCAAAGAGGGTGAGTTACTGTATGTGGGTAAGGCAAAAAATTTAAAAAATCGTGTATCCAGCTATTTTGTTAAAACTATTGAGCATCCTAAAACACAAGCCCTTGTTGCGCGTATTTATGACATTGAAACGCTGATTGTTCGTTCAGAAACAGAAGCTTTATTACTCGAACAAAATCTCATAAAACTGCACCGTCCGCCGTATAATATTATGCTGCGGGATGATAAATCTTATGTTTATATCTTTGTCTCAGCGGATAAGCCCTATCCGCGTATTGCCAGTGGACGTGGCAAAGGCAAACATCAAATTGGTAAGTTTTTTGGACCTTATCCGAGTGCCTATAGTGCTCGAGATACTTTGCTCACCTTACAAAAATTATTTAATGTACGGCAGTGTGAAAATAGCTATTTTGCCCAAAGAAAACGTCCGTGTTTGCAGTATCAAATCAAACGTTGTACTGCACCTTGTGTGGGATTGATTAGCCCTGAAGCTTATAAAGAAGATGTTGATAACTCGATTCGCTTTCTACAAGGCGACACCAAAGAGCTGAATCAAGAGTTGATTGGAAAAATGGAGCAAGCGGCTGAAGCACTTGAGTTTGAAAAGGCAGTGTTCTATCGGGATCGTTTGGGTTTATTGCGTGAGGTTCAGGCACAACAGGCAGTCTTTAAAGTTAAAGGTGAAGCCGACATTTTAGCGATTGCCTATCAAGCGGGCGTAACTTGTGTGCAGATCATGTATGTTCGTAACGGAAGAATGCTTGGAGGAAAAAGTTATTTTCCAGATATGTTGGGAGGTGATTTGGGGCAAATGCTCAGTGATTTTATTGCGAACTTTTATTTTCAGGTAGCAGATGAAGTACCGACTGAGTTGATTGTAAATATTGAGGTGCCAGATCGCCCCCAACTCGAAGAAGCATTACAACAGACCTTTAACAAGAAAGTCCACATCAAGCATAAAGTACGTGAAACACGGGCGGAGTGGCTAGAGTTGGCACAAATGAATGTGCAGCATGCCATTAAAGGTAAGCTCAGTAATTATCTAGAATTGAACGAACGTTTTCATCAGCTTGAGCAAGTGGTGGGGCGTCCGATTGACCGAATTGAATGTTTTGATATTAGCCATACGATGGGTGAAGCACCGATTGCATCCTGTGTGGTCTTTGATCAAGGCGGCGCGAGAAAGCGGGACTATCGTCAGTTTGCGATTCAAGATATTACGGGTGGTGATGACTATGCCGCTATGCGACAAGCATTAATCCGTCGTTATAAGAAAAATATATTGCCTGATTTACTCCTCATCGATGGTGGTAAAGGTCAATTGCATATGGCAATGGAGGTGATGCAAGAGTTAGCACTAGATGCTTTTATGATTGGGGTGTCTAAAGGTGAGGGGCGTAAAGCGGGTTTGGAAACGCTACATTTTACCGATGGCACTAAGCTGCAATTGGCAGAAGATCATAAAGCTTTGCATTTGATTCAACAGGTCCGTGATGAAGCCCATCGTTTTGCGATTACCAAGCATCGAGCGAAGCGTGATAAACGTCGCAGTAGTTCTGTATTGGAGGCGATTCCTGGGCTAGGTCCTAAACGCCGTCGTGATTTACTGACGCATTTTGGTGGGATACAAGGTGTACTGAGGGCATCTGAAAAAGAGCTTATGCTGGTTCAAGGTTTAGGTGAGGTGATGGCACGCACCATTTATAAAATCTTGCATGAGTAGATGATGCTGCACGATCGTGGGATAGGTCGCGTTGAACCGAGTGATCGATTGATCGTGTTATGGTGTCAGCATACTGAATTGACATAATTGTTCTGTAATTCTAGCCAGATCGATCATTCACATTTACGCTAAAAAGTAGAAAGATAACATTTATTCAGAGCGATCAAGGAAATCAATATGTCACTACTCCCGATTTATCAACAGATCGAACAACAAGAATGGATTGATATTCCATCGGGATGGCTACAAGGTCGCACAGTATTTGGTGGTTTAGTTGCAGGCTTAATGATCCAAAAAGCGCTGAGTGTGGTGAATGATGCAGCAAAACAACTCTTAAGTTGTAATGTCACTTTCGTTGGCCCTGTACAACAAGGGCGAGCAAAGCTGAGTGCTGAGATTTTAAGACAAGGAAAATCAGTCACTAGCTTAGAAATACGTTTATGGCAAGATGACGCAGTACAGAGTATTTTAGTTGCAAGTTTTGGTTCACAGCGTGAGTCTCGGATCCACGTGAGTAATTTGCCTCAAGTTCCTGATTATCCGATGGCTGAACAATTGGAAAAAACCTTCTATCTCGAAGGTTTGATGCCAGAATGCTTACAACAATTTGAATTGTGTTGGGCAGAGGGGAGCTACCCAATGGCGGGAAGTAAGGTCCCTGATTTTGGTGGTTGGAGTCGTTTTTCACCTGCTTTACATCCCAATCGTGACATGCAGCTTGCAGATTTGTTTGCTTTAATGGATGTTTGGCCGCCAGGTGTGTTGCCGATGTTTAAGACCCCAGCGCCTGCGAGTTCTTTGACATGGCAGATTACTTATTTAAGTCCAATTGCACATCAAATTCAGGATTGGTTTAAATATAAGGTCGTCACTGAGTTTGCCCATCAAGGGTATTCAACGGAATATGCTTATGTTTGGGATCAACAAAATCAGCTCATTGCCGTGTTAAGACAGACGGTTGCCGTTTTTGCCTAATCGACATTCAACTATATTTCGTATAAAGTTGCTTACAGATGGATACATTCTCGGTACATCCTTTGTGCAATATGCAAATTTGACGCGAACAACATGGCGGTGTTTATGAGTACAGGGCAAATCCTGAACATTCCCAATATCTTAACCTTGGCGCGTATTGCTTTAATACCAGTGTTTTTGGTGATCGCTTATTGGCCACCAGCCATTGGAGCTGAACATCATGGTGGAATGCTTCGCCATATGGTGCTGACAGCAATCTTTGTCGTTGCTGCGCTTACGGATTGGTTCGATGGCTATTTGGCACGGACATTAGATCAGAGTTCAGCTTTCGGACGTTTCCTTGATCCTGTTGCTGATAAACTAATGGTTGCAGCGGCGCTCATTGTCTTAGTGCAATGGCAACCGACCATTTCTATGGCATTTGCTGCCATCGTGATTATTTCTCGTGAAATTACGGTATCTGCTTTGCGTGAGTGGATGGCTGAACTCGGTGCGCGTACCAATGTTGCGGTTTCAACGGTAGGGAAGTATAAGACTGCTTTTCAAATGATTGCGATTAGTGTGTTTCTGTTGAATTGGAAACCACTCGAAATGTGGGCCTATGCTTTGCTTTATGCAGCTGTGATTTTGACATTATGGTCTATGTTTATCTATCTCAAAGCAGCGTGGCCATACTTGAAACAACCTTAAAATAGATATTTGATCGATCCATTCAAAATTTCTAAGCCTTCCAGATGGAGGGCTTTTTATTGACTATATAAAAATAAAGGTAAGAAAAAAGCCCATAGCAAGGATGAGCTTAGTTCTCTGAGGAAACATGCTCTTTTAGGAGAGTATGCTGAAGAACATAATCATAATATGAGAATCCATCTATTTTAGCAACGGCTAAAAATGTAAATATTTTTTATATTCTCAAGTTTGGCTTTATGGATTTTCTGAGAGTGTTGCAAATTTAAGTTCAATTTGTGCGGCATTGTTTTGCAGAAT
Organism: Acinetobacter sp. 3657; assembly: GCF_031456775.1. Classification (NCBI taxonomy): domain Bacteria; kingdom Pseudomonadati; phylum Pseudomonadota; class Gammaproteobacteria; order Moraxellales; family Moraxellaceae; genus Acinetobacter; species Acinetobacter sp. 3657. The sequence continues at coordinate 8,280 of NZ_JAVDVH010000006.1, forward strand.
TTCTGTCAATTTTTGAATGTTTAAGAAGTCAAAACGGTTTTTTGATGCCACCAAAGTGAGCGCGATCGGCGCTTCTTTGTTCGAAAATCGAATTGGTACTGACAGACCACAAACAGATGGGTCGATCTCACCTTGTGATAAATAAAAGCCTTGTTTCTTGATTTTTCGCATGTGTTGAGAGAATTCATCTAAGTTTTGTGCGAAACCAACCTGAGCCAGTTCATGACTGAATTGTTGATAGTAGGCTTGAATGCGTTGTTTGCTCAAATGTGCAATCACGATTTTTGGTGATGCACCAATATAAACAGGGCGAGGACAACCACGACCAAATGAGAGTAGCTCTGACTCTTTAAATGTTTCGTGATGTAGGTCGATACAATAATCATGGTTTAGATAAGTGAGCAAACAGCACAGTTCAGTTTTTTCAACGATATCTCGCATAAAAGGAATACTTGTTTGCACCAATGGATCGGTGCTGTGCGAAATATAGTCCAGAACAGCGATTTTAGATCCTAAAGTATAGTCACCTGACGTGCCACTAATGCGTTTCAGCATATCGGTCGCGACTAATTCTTTAAGATAGCGATAGGCAGTAGGTTTGGATAGAGCAAGCTCATCACAAATGATATCGACATTGATAATCGGGCGTGAAACTGAGAATAGATCCAGTACAGTGAGAATCTTACCAAAACTCGAAATTGCCATGATGGGGCATCTACTCCTTAAAAATAACGTGAAAATCAAACTTTTATTGTTTTATAACAGAAAAGTCTGAGTTCGTGTATGGACTTTTAAATCTGATCGAGATGGTTGAATAAACCAATGGTCATGATGAGAAAGAAGATCACTTCTATCGGTATTATTCTAAATTAAAATTAAATATTATCAAATGGTGATAATTTGTATTGACTAATTGGTCGTGTTTTGAAAAAATGGATCACATAATGTCTTATTTGGATATTTTTTGGGTTATAACTCTAAATTTTCCGAATATTGCACATCACTTCCTATCATCAGCTTTACGCTTATCGAACTGATTTGGATCTGTCCAAATCAGTTGAATTCGTCATCACATATATTGGTGTTGTTGAAGGAATATGGGCGAAAAGTCTGGCTCAGAATTGAGACACGTTCATGCTATTTAAACAGTTGTTGGCTTTTAGACCGAGCCGACTGGACATTATTTTTGCCTGCAAAACCTTTGTGGCAGGCATGCTGGCACTGTTTATTTCATTTGAACTCGATTTAATTAATCCAATGTGGTCGATTGGTACGGTATTGATTATTGCCAATCCTTACTCAGGGATGGTGTCGTCAAAATGTGTGTATCGTTTAGTTGGGACGGTAGTTGGGGCAATGATTGCCTTATTGTTAACCCCTCATTTTATTAATACGCCATGGTTATTTACCATTATTTTGTCTTTATGGGTGGGCTTTGCTTTATACGTTTCATTGCTTGATCGTACACCACGTAGTTATGTCTTTATGTTGGCTGGCTATTCAACCGCCATGATTGTGTATAACGCGATTACCTATATTGATGTCTACAATATTTTTGATATTGCATTGGCGCGCGTGTTAGAAATTTCAATCGGTGTGATTGCAACAGCGGTCGTCTCTGCAACGGTTTTACCCGTTCATGTTGGTGCAATGATCAAGCAGCGTGTCAATAAAACCTTAAGTGATCTGGAAAGTACCTTTAGGAATCTAATGAGTGTGCAGACAAGTTCAGACGATGATACGCAAATTCTGTCTGTGATCACGCGTGATGCTTCCGACATTCATGCTTTGGCAGTTCATTTGGCCTATGAAAAAGGTGAGTTGAATGGGATGACCAAGCCTTTGCAGGAAATGTTGCATCAGGTGTCGTTAGTGGTCGCCAATCTGGTGGCACTGTCTCAACGCGTGAAACAGCTTGAAAAAATGCAAATGAGCAATCTAGCACCGCACTTGGATCTGATTCTTCAGCATAGCTTGGCATTTTTAAAACAAGATCGCGTGTTAAAAGCGAGTGATTTACAGGGCTTACCGAGCAGTTTTGAACAGGATTTTGCTGAACTTATGGTTCTGGCAACGTCCGAACAGCAAATTGTCTTGGCGGCATTGAAAATGGATGTGCGTCATTTTATTGCCAATATTTTGGCGGTAAAGCTTATTTGGCAGCAGATCCAGCAAGGCAACAAAGATATTCCTGTCGAAATTACCGCGATTACCACCAAGTACCCAAGTTTACATCGTGATCATGGCATCGCTGTTCGTGGTGGCATTAGTGCGGTATTGATTACTTTTATTGTGACTGGCGCATGGATTCTTTCGGGTTGGAAAGCTGGATTTATGATGGCGCAAATGGGTGCGGTGACGGCGTGTATTTTGACTGCTTTGGATAATCCTGTGCCTGTGTTACGGATTTTTATTTGGGGCAGTATTTTTTCTGCGGGTTTGGTCTTTTTATACGCCTTTGGTATTTTTCCGCATGTCACACATTTTTGGCAACTGGCTTTGGTCCTGTTTCCAATGTTCCTTGTGGCTGTAACCATGATGGCCAATCAAATGCTGATGCCGATTGGTATGGTACTTGGGATCAACACCATGATGGGTTTGAATCTGCATAACCAATATACGATGGATGCGGTTTCTTATTTGGATAGCTCTTTTGCAATGATCTTGGGCGTATTGGTGTCGCTAATTGTGATTGATTTGGTTCGTGCCGTTTCACCTGATACCAGTGCCACACGTATTTTGGCTTTGCATTATCAAGCCATGCGTCAAGCCTTAAGCCTGTCTTATGGTAGTGATTTTAAAATCCATTTACGCAGTATGTTGGATCGCGTGGGTATTTTGAATACCAAGTTGGTGCAAAATCCTGAGATTAAAACAGCGATTCAAAATGCATTGATTGAGAGCAGCTCGATTGTTGATTTGGTGCGGCTACAAGAAATTAGTCAAAAACTACCGCAGCTACCCGCGCTGCAAACTGAGGTCGCAGTATTACAGCAGCAATTAGCTCAGTATTTCCAAGCCCAAGAGAAACAAAGTGCATCGCATCATTTCTCAACATCTATTGTGCAGCAAATCAATCTACTGCATCGCATTGCTCAGCAGATTGAAGATGCTCAATTACAGCAACGGCTGTTGATTTCTCTGAATAATATTTGTGAAAGCATTGGTCATATTCCAACCGATGAAATGGATGTGGCAATGTCAGGCGTAGGTGTGTCACATGGGTGAAATTAATCTTTATGGGATTTATATCCCCATTCTTTTGGTGCAAGCCATCATCGCTTATGTCTTGTTTAAGCTGATTAGTCCATGGGTCGACCGATTGGTCATCAAGGGTTGGATTGCACTGCCGAGTATTTTTAATCTGTGTTTTTACTTGGCATTGTTGCTACTGGTCCATGGGCTATTCGTGTGGCTGTGGGTCTAAGGTTTTTTAATAAACACTCAATTCGAAATTTAATGATTTAAAGAATCAGTGGTAAAGGTAATGAACATGAAGGCATTTGAGGTGCGAAAAGTCATACGTCCTGTGGTATTACTCGTTGCGATCGTGATCGCTGTTTATGCGGTCGTGCATTTATGGAATTACTACAATGCCGCACCGTGGACGAGAGATGGCCGTGTACGGGGTGATGTGATTCAGGTCGCATCAGATGTCAACGGTCTGGTTACAGAGGTTCTGGTACAGGATAACCAGACTGTTAAAAAAGGGCAGGTGCTTTTCAAAATAGATGTCGCACGTCAGGCTTTAGATGTGGAACAAGCAAAATCTGATTTGGCTAAGGCCAAGGCGGGTTTGGCACAAGCTCATGCAAACTTGGCAGGTGCGAAAGCCAGTTTGATCAAAACTGAAGCCAATATGAAGCTGACTGAAAAGAATGCAGCGCGTTATGCCAGCCTCATGGATGGTGCGATTTCAAGGCAAGAGCAGGATCAAGTATTTGCAACTCGTGATCAAGCTGTCGCAGAGCGTGAGCAACTGGTTGCAAGTATTGAGCAGTCCAATGCAGCGATTCAACAGCAACAAGCACTGATAGAAGTCGCACAAAGCAGTTTGCATTTAGCTCAATTAAATTTACATCGTTCAGAAGTGGTTGCACCTGCTGATGGAACTTTATCAAATTTTGATTTGCGTGTCGGAAGCTATGTCAATGTGGGGCAAGCCGTTGCCGCTTTACTTGATCGCCATCAGCTTTATGTGGTGGGTTATTTTGAAGAAACAAAACTCAATCGTATTCATGTTGGTGATCAGGCAACGGTGCAACTCATGGGTGATCGTCAACAGATTAAAGGGCATGTTCAAGGGGTAGCAACGGGAATTGAAGATCGTGAACGCTCAGGCAGTTCTAATTTACTCGCTAACGTGAATCCGACCTTTAGTTGGGTGCGTTTAGCACAACGTGTACCTGTCAAGATCGTGTTAGATGAGCAACCGCAGAATCCACTGGCATTTGTTTCTGGACGCACGGCAACGGTTCGAATTATTGAGAAATAGTGATATGCGGCGTCTTGCTGAGTTCTCATCCAATTTTAGGTTAAACCTGCGGTTCGCCCTACTTTGGTTTCGCCCAAAGTAGGCAAAGGCATTGTCATCCACAAAACCTGTTCTATTTCTTCATTTATATGCTTTTTCGCAGAAACAAAATCTTGTTTATGCCACGCAGGTTGTGGATGACGCTTCCGTGTATCTTATTTTATTCAAGAGTTGTTATCTTGAAGTTGTTTTCTATCGCGGAATAATACTAATGCTGCTCTGTGATAGAAAGTTGAGGGATAGTTTTTTTAAGGTGTAATCCCTGCAGGATCGCGATACCAACTTTGAATCAGCAACGCAGCGGCAAAACTATCTGAGGATAAGCGCCTGGCGCGACCACGTTCTTGATAAAACTCAAGTTCCTCACGTGCTTCTCGGGTAGTCAAACGTTCATCGACCATCCATGTTTCAATGTTGGTTTGATGGCGTAAGCGTCGTGCAAATTTGCGGGCACGTGCAGAAAGTTCTGACTCACTATCATCCATATTCAGTGGCAAACCCACTAAAAATAAATTCGGTTGCCATTCTTTGACCAGTTTCAGTAATTGATTCCAGTCTGGAATGCCATCTTTCATGATGAATAAGGGCAGAGGATTGGCACTTTCAATACGTGATTGACCAATCGCAATCCCCATTTTTTGGGTGCCAAAATCAAATGCCATAATTGATTGTGAAGTTTGGATATCAGGCATGACCAATCTCTGAAGCAAACCATGTACGATCTACCCCAATTTTTTTGTAGGCCGCATCCCAACGATCGTCATAAGGTAAGTTGAAAATCAAATCCATATCTGAGTCACAAATTAGCCAATCGCCTCGAGCCATTTCTTCCTCAAGTTGATTTTTGCTCCAACTCGCATAACCCAATGCGATTTGATAACGACCAACACCTTCATTGTGTGCAATCGCGTCTAAGATATCTTTACTGGTGGTGATACAAACATTTTCACCCACTGCGATGGATGAATGCCAAGTGGGTTGACCAGTATGTAAAACAAAGCCAGCCTCGGGACGCAAAGGTCCACCTTGCAAAACTGCATGTGGCTGTACATTGTCGGCATCGATCTCTAAATCATTGAGTAATTCTTTGATTTGTAGATCAGAAGGGCGATTGATCACAATGCCTTGAGCGCCGTCTTCATCATGGCGAGCAACATATATGACTGTATTTGCAAAGAAGTCATCTGCCATGTCTGGTGGAGCAATTAGACAACGATGAGTTAAATATTGTTTCGTCACCTAGGCGGTTCTCCATCAAAATATTCTGCTAATTTATCTATATAGGTTCTTTTTATCAACATACAAGAGTTGATCGGATTTCGCCAATCATTTTCTGATATTTTGTCAATAGACGCTAGCTCGGTTGAAATTTCAACTGACGTAGTTGTTTCGCGTGTTGTAAGGTGGTTTCGCTAATTTCGACCCCTCCAGACATGCGGGCAAGTTCCAAAATTCGTTGCGCTTCGTCAAGTTCAATGATGGTGCTACTGGCAGGATCAGTTTGTTGCTTTTTCACCAAGAGATGCTGGTCAGATTGTGCCGCAACTTGCGCTTGATGAGTAATACAAAGCAATTGTACGTGTTGCGCCAAATCAGCGAGGAGGCGACCAACCACTTCAGCAGTTCCGCCACTAATCCCGACATCAATTTCATCAAATACCAGCACTTCAGCTTCAGTTTTTTCGGCATTCATGACTTGCATGACCAGCGCAATACGTGAAAGTTCACCACCTGATGCCACACGTGCTAGGGGTTGTGCTGGGATACCTTTATTGGCAGTGAATAGCAGTTGAATAGAACTTAAACCTTCTGCATTTGGTGGCATCAATGGTTCAAACTTAAATTCAAAATAGGCTTCAGGTAAAGCAAGTGGTTTGACTTGTTCGATCAGTTGTTGTGCCAATGGAATGGCTGCAGCACGACGAATTTCATCTAAATGTTGTGCTTTTTGCATAAATTCTTGATATGAAATCTCAACTTGTTCCGCTAAGGTTTCAGGATCTTCAAGATGATGGAGCTGTTCTAGCTCTTGTTGCCAAGCTTCGTATTCCTGCTTTAGTTGTTCAGGTTGGCTACGATGCTTACGAGCAAGGCGATGAAAAATTTCTAAAGTTGCATTGAGCTGTTCCATCCGCTCAGGATCAAAACTTTGTCGGTCAATAAATTGACGCAAACTCGCAGTTGCATCATCTATTTCACTTTGTGCATTCAACAATGAATTATAAATACTGGAGAGTTGTTCACTACGTCCTGCGTGAGATTCCAAACGACGGATGATAGAGGCAACTTCTTGGGTAATATTTTGTTCTGCTTCATCTAGCACATTCAAGCTAAAACCACAGTCTTGCATGATGTGTTCATGATGGCTCAGACGATCAAATTCTTGTTCTGTTTCACGATAATCGGTCTGAATGATATCTTCGAGTTCTTCAAGTTGGGATTCAAGCGTTTGTATTCTTTGAATACGTGTTGCTTGTGCATCTAAAGCGGCTTGATGTTGATGAATGTTTTTTTGCCAAGTCGCATAAGCCTCACGTACAGCCTGTGCTGGCGTTGCAAAGTTGCTATAGCGGTCTAACCAATGTTTGGGATAGGGTGGTTCAAGTAATTGTTGTTGGCTATGCTGGCTATAGAGTTGTACGAGCAAACGCCCAATTTCTTTAAGTTCAGTTAAACTGCTTGGTCGCCCATTAATCCATGCTTTACTTCGGCCTGTCGCAAAAACCACGCGTCTTAAATGAATTTCAGCAGTGTCATCATCCAGTTCATGTTCTTTTAACCAATGTGCTTCGGCACTTTCGGGCTGATAACTAAATACAGCAGTCACATCTGCTTTATCGGCACCATAGCGGACATAATGGGTGTCTGTGCGCTCTCCTAAACAGGCAGATAATGCATCTAACAATAATGATTTACCTGCACCAGTTTCACCAGTAAGTACATTAAAACCTTGTTCAATATCTAAAGCGAGGTGGTCGGCGAGTGCAAAATTAATTAAAGTTAAATGGGTGAGCATAAACGCATCCAATGCACAAAATCTTTTGCTTAAAGATAGAGAAGTTTTATAGTTGCTACAAGCGTTGAATAGATGATTTTGTTGATTTGCCTAGGATATGACAGTTCCCCCTGTGATAAAGTTCTTTGGTGCTTCGAAATTTGCTGCAAAAAGCATGATAAAAATGGATTGATTAGTGACGCAGGCACAATTAAACTACGTCCATCATAACCTAATATAAATGCTGCATTATTTGGAGAGTAGGCATGAGTTCAGTGCAGTTTGATCATGTTACGGTCATTAAAAAGTCAAATGTGTATTTTGGTGGGGCATGTATTAGCCATACAGTACAGTTTGAAGATGGTACCAAAAAGACTTTAGGTGTCCTTTTACCGACTGAACAGCCTTTAGCATTCGAGACACATGTACCAGAGCGTATGGAAATTATTTCTGGTGAATGCCGTGTAAAAATTGCAGATAGCACCGAAAGTGAGTTATTCCGTGCTGGACAGTCTTTTTATGTGCCTGGCAACAGTGTTTTTCATATCGAAGCGGATGAAGTGCTCGATTATGTTTGCCATCTAGAAGGCTAACCTATTACTGTTTAAATCGAGTACACTTATGCTGTAAGGGAATCCTGTAAAGTCATTTTACAGGATTTTTTATTAAATTCCCTTGCGGAGCTATTCGCTCCTCACCTGTAAAGTCATTTTACAGGATTTTTTTATTAAACTCCCTTGCGGAGCTATTCGCTCCTCACCTGTAAAGTCACTTTGCAGGATTTTTATTTTTTATAAATCTCCCAAAAGTTCCTGCTTCAAAGAGAAACTTTTACAACCTAAATCCCCTTTTTTGAAGCGGGCATTTTTAAAGAGGTCGTTCGTTCATGGCAAAATCTGAATATTATTATGGTGTTCACTCTGTGGAGTCATTATTAGAGTTAGAGCCTGAGCGAGTCTTGACCTTGTTTACCCTGAAAGGGCGTGATGACCAACGTCTACAAAAGATTTTACAGCTTGCAGAACCTTTTGGGATTAGTGTGCAACAAGCCAGTCGAGACAGTTTAGAAAAATTGGCGGGTCTGCCTTTTCATCAGGGGGTTGTCGCGGCTGTACGTCCACATCCGACCTTAAATGAACAAGATTTAGATCAACTGATGCAACAGACTCCAAATGCGTTGTTATTGGCACTGGATCAAGTAACTGATCCGCATAACCTTGGTGCCTGTATTCGTACCGCTGCTGCAATGGGGGTTCAAGCGGTGATCGTGCCTCGTGACCGTTCCGCAGGGCTTACACCAACTGCTCGCAAAGTTGCAGCAGGGGGCGCTGAAAAGGTTAAATTTATTCAAGTCACTAATCTTGCACGTACTTTGGCGCATTTAAAAGACACCACACATACGCGCGTTATCGGCACGATGTTAGATGAAAAGGCTTTGCCACTACAGCAGTGTGATTTTAGTGGACCGATTGTGATCGTGATGGGTGCTGAAGATACAGGCTTGCGACCAATTACACAGTCTCAGTGTGATCACACCGTTTATATTCCAATGTCAGGTGATTTACAAAGCTTGAATGTGAGTGTAGCGACGGGAATGGCGTTGTATGAAGCATGTCGTCAGCGAAATGTATAAGCATATGCCTGCGGTATGATGATTCAAGTGCTTTGACATGACGGTTCGAACCCAAGGCTATGTATTTGTCTTCATTACCATGTGTATTTGGGGCGGCTTTACCATTTTTTCTCGCTTAAATGCGCATTGGCATATCAGTGCTTGGGATCTGGTTGCAATGCGCTTTGCGATTGCGTTTACGATTCTCATGCCGATCCTGATTTATAAAAAAGATTTGGCTTTTTTATGGCATCCACGTGCAGTGATATTGGCATTAACAGGAGGTTTAGCCTACTGTTTTACCGTTTATACTGCCTTTCTACATGCACCTGCAGCGCATGCCGCGATTTTTTTAAATGGTTTTATCCCATTATGTACTGCCGTCGCTGCTTATGTATTTTTTAAGCAGACCTTTGATAAGCATACGTGGTTGAGTTTGATCATCATGTTGAGTGCTTTGGCGGTGATGAGCTATTTGATGTTGCATGAGCAGGCTTCGTCATTTGGTCTAGGTGATCTGTTGTTCTTTTTTAGTGCTGTTTGGTGGGGGCTATTCACTGTGTTGTTGAAACAGTGGAAACTGTCCGCATGGCATGCCATGGCGAGTGTGGCAATCTGGTCTGCATTGATTTATTTGCCGATTTATCTTTTATTTATTCCAAAGCATTTTCAAGAAGTCGAAGCTGTACATTTATTGGTACAAGGGTTGTTTCATGGCGTATTGGTCGTGATTGTTGCCACTTTGACTTATATCGCTGCAATTCAGCGTTTAGGTGCATTTAAGACTGGAAGTATTGTCACTTTAGCGCCGTTTATCGCGGCTGTGCTTGCCGTTCCGTTGTTAAATGAACCCTTAAGTGTTGCCGTTGCTTGTGGTTTGGTGGGAATGGCAATCGGGGCATTACAGCCATGGCGGTGGTTCCGCCAAGACAGTTTAAGTAAACAACTTGCTCAGCAAAAAAAAGATTAAAAAAACTGCTCAGCATGTTGTAAATAGCTTAAATGCAAAGGCTTGAGTTGCTTATGCAGATGTTCTAATAAACCATCATTGAGAACAACATCATGGGCGAGTTGTTGTTTTTGAGCTCTAGGCATTTGTGCTGCAATAATTTTTCTAATCTCTGCTGCATTTTGTCCATCGCGTTGGCTGGCACGCTGTAACTGTGTTTGTTCATCTGCATCAATCAGTAAGGTGTGATGAACAAGTTCATGCTGATTGGTTTCAAAGAGTAGTGGTGAAACCAAGATCACATAAGGGCTTTGAGCGTTTTGTAGTTGTTGGATAATCGACTGGCGAATCGCGGGGTGGGTAATTCCTTCTAACGTTTGACGCGCTTCAGGTGATTGGAAAATATGCTCACGCAGAGCACGTCGATTTAGACTACCATCTTCCAATAACACCCAATCTCCAAAAGCATCTTGAATGCTTTTTAATGCGGGTTGACCTTGTTCAACAACTTCTCTTGCCACAATGTCAGCATCAACAACGCAGATACCTTGAGACTCAAACCATTGGGTCGCCGCAGATTTACCACTGCCAATGCCACCTGTAATTCCCAAGATAAATCGCATGTTAACCTCCAAGATAAACTTTCATAATTTGATCACCCCATAAAAAAGCAATCCAACCTGCAATCGCAATATAAGGACCAAATGCAAAGGGCTGATTTTCACCACGCATTTTCAGCAGGATAATCCCTACAATTGCGCCGACGATCGAAGACAGTAACACAATCAACGGCAGTAGCATCGGCCCCATCCAAGCACCTAAGGCTGCGAGTAGTTTAAAGTCTCCATAGCCCATTCCTTCTTTGCCTGTGATGAGTTTAAAGAGATAATAAACAATCCATAGACAGAGGAAACCGATTACATAGCCCCAAATCGCTGAGCTTGCTGTGGTATAAATTGCAAAACTGTTAATTGCCAAACCTAAGGCTGCAAGGGGAAGGGTAAAACGGTCAGGAAGCAGTTGTGTGTCAAAATCAATAAAGGTCAGTGTGATTAAAACCCATGTGAAAATCAATGCAAACAGCATTTGAATGGTTGCACCAAATACAGCCACGACCATCAGTGAACACGCCATTGTGAGGAGTTCAATCAATGGATAGCGGATACTAATTGGATTTTGACAAGCACCACATTTACCACGTAGTACGAGCCAACTGATCACAGGAATATTTTGATACCAGCGTATCGCAGAGTGACATTTTGGGCAGGTCGAGGGTGGTTGACTGAGTGTTAATTTACTTTGATCGATGAGCGGTTGTTCTGGGTGGAGCAGCATCTGACATTCTTGCTGCCATTCCTGTTCCATCATTCGAGGTGTTCGGAAAATAACGACGTTGAGGAAACTACCAATACATAAACTCAATAACCCCACTGCAAGATAGAGTGCAGTTGGGTTTTCGATAAAATAAGAGAAAAATTGTTGCATTAGACCACAGAACCCATTTGGAAGATTGGAAGGTACATTGCAATCACAAGTCCACCGACCAGTACACCTAGAATTGCCATAATGAGTGGTTCCATCATTGCAGTTAAACCATCAACCGCGTTATCGACTTCATTTTCATAGTGGGTTGCAACTTTATCGAGCATACTGTCTAGAGCACCTGATTCTTCGCCGATCGCAACCATTTGAATCGCCATTGAAGGAAAACGATTCGATACCCGCATGGCAAACTGTAATTGTTGTCCAGTTGCGACATCTTCACGGATTTTCATCACCGCATCTTCGTAAACTACGTTGTTGGTTGCACCAGCGGTTGATTCAAGTGCATCAATCAGTGGTACACCTGCTGCAAATGTGGTCGCTAGAGTGCGACTATACCGCGCGATAATGGCTTTATAAACTAAGTCACCAAAAATAGGTAATCTCAGTGCCATTTTGTCCAAGGTATCTCGGAACTTTTTACTGCGTTTTTTGGCTTCGAGAAAGCACGCAATAATTGCACCAATCACAATAATCAGAATAAACCAATATTCTTGCATCCATACCGACATATTCACCACCATTTTGGTAAAGGCAGGTAAGTCAGCACCAAATGAACTAAATAGATCTTGGAAAACAGGCACAACTTTGACCATCAAAATAATCGTCACAATGACCGCAACCACAATCACTGTGGCTGGGTATTTCATGGCTTTTTTGATCTTTTGCTTCAGTAATTCACTTTTTTCTTTATAGATTGCAACACGATCGAGCATGGTTTCTAGCGCACCAGACTGCTCGCCAGATTCAACTAAAGAACAAAATAAATTGTCAAAATATTGTGGGTATTTTCTCAGTGCACCAGCAAAAGTATTACCCCCTTCCACCTCGCTCTTTATGCCCAGCACGACTTCACGCATGGCAGGGTTTTCTAAGCCTTCAGCAACAATTTCAAACCCTTGAACCAATGGTACACCAGCTTTCATCATGGTTGCGAGCTGGCGTGTGAACACCGTGATATCCAGTGTTGTGACTCGTCTTTTCATTAAGCCATCGAGAATGTTCTTACGTTTTTCTCGAATATTCTTAATGGTGACACCCTGTTTACGTAAAGTGACTTTTGCTAAAGCCATATTACGTGCAGGTAATTCCCCTTTAATTTTTGCCCCTTTACGATCTACCCCTTCATAAGCAAAAGTAGGCATCATTTGCGCTTTTTTAGCTGCCATGATTATTAATCCTTTTTATTAATTTTATTCACTTGTGACTCGATTAACTTCTTGTAATGAAGTGATCCCTTGCATGACTTTTTGTAAACCTGAACGCCTTAAATTGTTAAAACCAGCTTGTGCAGAGGCAGCTGCGATTTGTAAAGCATTGCCATCTTCCATAATGATTTTAGAAATTTCAGGGGTCACTTTCATCACTTCATAGATACCGACACGGCCTTTGTAGCCTTCACGACATTCCGAACAACCAACCGGTTGAAATATCTGAAGTTCAGGATTTGCTAAATCTTGTTCAGTGAAGCCTAACTCTAAAAGACTTTGTTTGGGAATATCTATCGCTTGTTTGCACTGTGGACATAAGCGACGTGCTAATCGCTGTGCAATCACAAGATTGACCGAAGTCGCGATATTGAAGGAGGGGACTCCCATATTACGCAAGCGAGTTAAGGTTTCAGGTGCACTGTTGGTATGAAGTGTAGACATCACCATATGACCAGTTTGTGCTGCTTTAATGGCAATTTCAGCAGTTTCTAGGTCACGAATCTCACCAACCATGATGATATCAGGATCTTGACGGAGAAAGGCTTTAAGGGCAGCAGAGAAGGTTAAGCCTGTCTTGGTGTTGACGTTAACCTGATTGATCCCTTCTAAGTTGATCTCAACGGGATCTTCGGCTGTGGATATATTGGTGTCTTCAGTGTTGAGGATATTAATCCCCGTATATAAAGAAACCGTTTTACCTGACCCTGTTGGACCTGTGATCAAGAGCATGCCTTGAGGCTTGTCGAGCGCTTCTAGAAATAATGCTTTTTGTTCTTCTTCATAACCGAGTGCCTCAATGCCTAACATTGCACTGGATGGATCAAGGATACGCAGCACCAATTTTTCACCAAATAGCGTGGGTAATGAGTTGACACGGAAGTCAATCGCTTTGGTTTTGGATAGCTTGAGCTTAATACGACCATCCTGCGGCATCCGTTTTTCAGAGATGTCCATTTGCGACATAACTTTTAAACGTGAAGCAAGTCGAGTGGCGAGTTGCAACGGCGGATTTGCAATTTGACGCAATACGCCATCGACACGATAGCGAACCCGATACATTTTCTCATAAGGCTCAAAGTGTAAGTCGGATGCCCCCATACGAATCGCATCAATGAGTAACTTGTTGATGTATTTTACAATCGGTGCTTCTTCACCTTGAGGGGCTTCATCATCTTGTGTTGATTCAGTGGGTATATCGACATCAAGATCAAAATCTTCATTTTCCCCAAAATCGAAGTTGTCCGTGTCCCCAAATTGTTGCTCAATGAGTTTTTCGAGTTTGCTGTGTTCAACAATAATCGGTTCGATATTGAGTTTGGTGTTAAAACGAATTGCATCGAGTGCATCAATATTGGTTGGATTGCTGGTGGCAACATAGAGGATTTGCCCACGTTGAATCAAAGGCGCAACCCGATGTTTGTGAATCAACTTGCTGTCAGCGAGCTCACGTGGCAACAAAGCCGTATCAAAAACCGCTAAATCAAAGACTGGCTCACCGAATTCTACCGCAATGGTTTCAGCAATGGTAAGTTGAGAAAGACGATGATGTTCAATCAGATGCGCAACAATATCTTGTTGTGCTTTTTTTGCTGTGTCGATTGCTGTTTGCATACCTGATGCAGACATATGACCATCTTCGACCAATCGTCGAATAAACCCCGAAAATTTTGGAGACGTATGTAATCCTGACATCTGTCCGCCTTATGACAATAAATGTTTATAATATGTATCCTAAAAATTATACTTTTGTTATGCAAAAATACCACTAGAGAAAGTGTCGTTTTTGACTTGGTTCACCGATAAAACTTTGAACTAATCGAGTTTTTTATAAATTAATTTTCTTTTATTCGTTCCGTTGCTAAAAGACACACGATTAATTCGATCTAAGTTTGAGCCGTTTTTAGCGATAATGCAATGTGTGTTAGAAAGAGTAGTAACGCCTAAGCAACTTAATTTTAAAATAAATATCAAAACGAACAGAGCGTTCGCAAAGAATTTCTTGTTGAGCCCATGCTGTTTTCAATCTGATTTATATTTAAACAATAGAAAAAAACTCAATTTTATAAAAATCCGTGTAAAATATGCAGCATTTTTGAGAAATTAACATTAGGCAGGCGAAGTATGTCGAATTCGACCATTACCCCTTGGGTTGTTGGTAATTGGAAAATGAATCCAATGCATGCGAATGCTTTCCAATTAATACAAGAATTTAAACAGTTATTAGAGCAAGAAAATATTGCTCCCGAACAATGTCATATCGGTGTGGCACCGACCACAATCGCTTTAACCAGTATTCAGGCTGAGCTAAAAGATGCCGCTAGGACAGTCTATACTGTAGCGCAAGATCTTTCTCGGGTAGCGGGTACAGGTGCGTACACGGGAGAGGTGAGTGCGGAATTACTGAAAGACAGTGGCATTGAGTTTGCGCTGGTTGGTCATTCTGAGCGCCGTGAGTTGTTCGGTGACCATGTCGAAATTTTAAAAGAGAAGTTGCATCATGCATTAAATGCAGGCTTAACTGTGATTTACTGTGTAGGTGAAAGTCTTGATCAGCGCGAGCAAGGTTTGGCTGATCAAGTCGTATTACAGCAAATCTGTGATATTGCTGCTGTGGTCAAAGCTGAACAATGGCAAAATATCGTGATCGCTTATGAGCCAATTTGGGCGATAGGCACAGGTAAAACAGCTTCGCCAGAAGATGCTCAGGCGATGCATGCAAAAATTCGTGAAGGGTTAACGCAAATCACATCATATGGCGCAAACATGGCGATCTTATATGGTGGTAGCGTTAAAGCTGAAAATGCAGTTGAATTGGCTGCATGTCCAGATATCAATGGTGCCTTAGTGGGTGGTGCATCTCTCAATGCACAATCTTTTTACCAAATTGCACAAGCATTTGCACAAAGCAAATAACGAGGAATAGAAATGTATAGTTTTATACTCGTTGTACACATCATTTTAGCAATTTTGATTATTGCTTTGGTTTTAGTACAACAAGGTAAAGGTGCAGAAGCAGGCGCATCGTTTGGTGGTGGTGGTGCTGCAACTGTATTTGGCGCGTCAGGTGCAGGTAACTTCTTGACACGTTTAACTGCAGTTTTTACTGCAATCTTTTTTGTGACCAGTCTAACTTTGGCTGTACTTGCAAAAAAACATACCACAGATGCATATAGTTTAAAAACTGTTCAAACCTCAACGTCTGTACCAGTGACATCGGCTGAAACTTCGCCAAATGCACCAAAAACGACTGAATAAGCTGAATTAATGCTTTCCTTTTTTTGTTTTAGGTACTAGAATTCGTCCCACAAAGCTGCGGTGGTGGTGGAATTGGTAGACACGCTACCTTGAGGTGGTAGTGCCTTCGGGCGTGGGGGTTCAAGTCCCCCCTTCCGCACCAAGCTTAATAACCAGTAAGTTTGGTGTACGCAGTAATTTGTTGATGCGGGATGGAGCAGTCTGGTAGCTCGTCGGGCTCATAACCCGAAGGTCGTTGGTTCAAATCCAGCTCCCGCTACCATTTGATTAAGGTGCAACTTAATCAAGCAATGGTGAAAAAAACTTAGATTGACTTTTTTTCATAATTGTATATAATTTTGCACGTTGATGCGGGATGGAGCAGTCTGGTAGCTCGTCGGGCTCATAACCCGAAGGTCGTTGGTTCAAATCCAGCTCCCGCTACCAAGTTTCTAAAAAGAGGCTCACAATAGGTGGGCCTTTTTGCACAGTGGGCTTTGCTTTTCTGTGTAACATAGGGGCGATTACGCCCTTTTTTATTGGTTGTTTAGCTATCGTGTAGTGTCGATATGAGCCGTATACGGCGCAAGATCAAATCATCGTGTTCACTATACGGTTAAGATTGATTGGCTCGCATGAGAGCGACGAGAGTAAATGAAATTATCAAATAAATCTCAAGCACTGTTTGATCTTATCGCACCAGCTGTGGCTGCTTGTGGTGTAGATCTGTGGGGAATTGAATTCCTACCACAAGGTAAACGTTCTTTATTACGTATTTATATTGACAAAGCGACTGATGACAATGCAGAGCCACTTCTCACCGAAGATGGCGAAGCAGACCAAGGGCGTGGTATTGGTGTTCAAGATTGTGTGCTGGTCACGCAACAAGTGGGCGCAATGCTAGATGTCCATGATCCGATTTCGGGTGAGTATGCTCTAGAAGTTTCTTCACCTGGTTGGGATCGCCCATTCTTTCAGTTGTCACAAATGTCTGGGTATATTGGACAACAAGTCGCTTTACGATTAATTGCTGCTGTCGAAAACCGTCGTAAATTTCAAGCAAAATTACTTTCTGTAGACCTAGAAAATGAAATCATTCAGGTTGAAGTAGAGGGTGGTCAGGTGCTTGAAGTTGATAGTAATAATATTGATAAAGCAAATTTAATCTATCAAGACTAATATTAACTTAATTTTATAAGAAATCGGTAGGTGACTTATGGGCCGCGAAATTCTTACCGTTGCAGAAACGGTTAGTAATGAAAAAGGTGTTAGTCGTGAAGCGATCTTCGAAGCGTTAGAGCAAGCACTTGTTGCCGCGACGAAGAAAAAATTCTACGAAGGCACAAATTCAGAAGAAGCTCAACTTCGTGTTGAGATTGATCGTAAAACTGGTGATTACCGTACTTTCCGTCAATGGACGCTGGTTGCAGATGAAGACCACGAAATGCCAGCATGTCAGGATGCGATTTCTGATGTGGATGCAACAAAGTGGTCAATTGGCGATATCCGCGAGCTTGAAGTTGAATCGATCGAGTTTGGTCGTATTGCTGCGCAAATTGCAAAACAAGTGATTGTGCAAAAGATTCGTGAAGCTGAACGTGCGTTGGTTGCGGATGCGTATGCATCTAAAGTTGGTGAACTGATCTATGGTGAAGTGAAAAAACAAACTAAAGATGGCTTTATCATTGATCTTGGTGACAATGCAGAAGCATATTTGGCGCGTGAAGAAACCATCCATAAAGAAATTTTACGTCCTAAGCAACGTATCAATGCAATCTTGTATAACGTAAACCGTGAAGGTCGTGGTGCACAATTGCTGTTGTCACGTGCTCGTCCTGAAATGCTAATGGCTTTAATGAAAAAAGAAATTCCAGAAATTTCTGAAGAAATCATTGAAATTAAAGCCGCAGCGCGTCAACCAGGTGTACGTGCTAAAATTGCAGTGAAAACTAATGATCATCGTATTGACCCTGTAGGTGCATGTATTGGTATGCGTGGTACGCGTATCCAAGCGGTACAACAAGAGTTAAATGGTGAGCGTATTGATGTTGTGGTGTGGTCTGATGATCCAGCGCAATACATTGCAAGTGCATTAGAACCAGCAGACGTTTCAGGTATCGTACTTGATGAAGATGCACGTAGTGCAGATATCATTTTTGCGACCAGTGACCAGTTGGCACGTGCGATTGGTTCGCAAGGACAGAATGTTCGTTTAGCATCGGAATTAACCGGTTATAAACTCGACATGATGTTGGAAGAAGAGTATCGTGCTCGTCAGCAAAATGAAGCACAACAATATCTTGATATGTTTGTATCACGTCTCGATATTGAAGAAGATTTAGCAATGGCTTTGGTAGAAATGGGCTTCACTTCATTAGAAGAAATTGCTTATGTTCCTGCTGAGACATTTGATGAAATCGAGCTTGATGCAGACTTAGTTGAATTACTACAAAGTCGTGCAAAAGAAGCTGCATTAACGGATGCGTTAAAACAGCAAGAAAATATTCAAGAGCCAAGTGCAGAACTTCTCGGAATGGAAGGTATGACCACTGAGATTGCATATGCATTGGCGGCACGTGGTGTGATTACTGTTGATGATTTGGCAGACCAAGCGACTGATGATATCTCTGATATCGAAGGTTTAGGTCATGACAAAGCGGGTCAACTCATCATGAAAGCACGTGAATCATGGTTTAACTAGGAGATAATAGATGACGGACAAGTCGATTCAAGAGTTAGCGCTCAGCGTAGAACGTCCTGTAGAGAAACTCCTAGAGCAGGTTCGTGATGCAGGTCTACCACAGCGTAAAGCAGATGATATTATTACCACTGAGCAACAAGACACTTTAGTCAATCATTTGAAAAAAGTTCATGGTCAGGAAAGTGGTAACACAGGAAAAATTGCGTTGAAACGTAAAACAACGAGTACTGCTAAAGTTACAAGTACTTCGGGCAAAGCAAAAAGCATTAATGTTGAAGTTCGTAAGAAACAAGTTTTTGCTAAACCGAACCCAGAATTGCTTGCTGCTGAAGCAAAAGCACGCGTAGAAGCGAATGTGAAAGTACGTGCTGAACAAAATGTACGTACTGAAGCAGTGCAAAATGCACGTGATGTTGCAGAGAAAAAAGCCAATGCAACTTTAGAAGCGATGCGTGCAGCGCATACTTCTGATAGCGCAACCCAAGCACCGTCAAAAACGGCTGTTGTGGTGAAAAAACGCAATAGCGATAAGGTGATTAAAGCGCCTCAAGTGGTAAAACCATCAGAGACGGCTGAACAGAAAAAAGCACGTGAAGCACAAACTGCTCAGTTAAAAGCAACTGAAGAAGCAGTGCGTCGTAAGGCGGCTGAAGAAGCTCAGCAACGTACGCTTGAACAAATGCGTAAAATGGCATCAAAATATTCAAATGATGATACCACTACGACTGTTCGTGTGATTGATGATTCGCCTTTAGCAGCGGGCCTTGTTGGTCAGGCTTATGAAGATTCCTTTAACAAGGAAGACCGTGAAATCAAACGTGGTGGTGCAACTGCAAATCCACGTGCTGGTAAGAAAGGCGGTCGCGGCGGTGATGCTCAATCTGAACAAAGTTTCAGCAAGAATCATCACAAGCGTGGTTTAAAAACCAGCCAAGCAAACAAACATGGTTTCGAAAAACCTGTCAAAAAACAAGTTTACGATGTTGAGATTGGCGAGAAAATCGTTGTTGCTGATCTTGCTCAAAAAATGGCTGTTAAAGTTCGTGAAGTTATCAAAACCCTCATGAAAATGGGTGAGTTGGTTACACAGAACCAAGCGATTGAACAAGATACAGCGGTACTTGTAGTTGAAGAAATGGGACACAATCCTGTTCTAGTTTCGGATACTCAAGCAGAAGATAATTTATTGGTTGCAGCTGAAGAAGCACGTGGTGAGCAAACAACTCGTCCTCCAGTCGTTACGATCATGGGTCACGTTGACCATGGTAAAACTTCATTACTGGATCGTATCCGTCGCTCTAAAGTGGCAGCGGGAGAAGCGGGTGGTATTACTCAGCATATCGGTGCTTATCACGTTGAAACTGAGAAAGGGATTATTACTTTCTTAGATACCCCTGGACACGCAGCGTTTACTTCTATGCGTGCACGTGGTGCAAAAGCGACTGATATCGTGGTACTTGTTGTTGCTGCGGATGATGGTGTAATGCCACAAACTGCGGAAGCAATTGACCATGCGCGTGCTGCTGGTACGCCTATTATTGTTGCAATCAACAAAATGGATAAAGAATCAGCAGACGTAGATCGCGTATTGAATGAACTGACCACTAAAGGTATCGTGCCTGAAGAGTGGGGCGGTGATGTACCTATCGCGAAAGTTTCAGCACATTCTGGTGCCGGTATCGATGGGTTACTTGACCTGATCTTGATCCAAGCTGAATTGATGGAACTCAAAGCTTCTGCAGACGGTGCGGCTCAAGGTGTTGTTATTGAAGCACGTGTTGATAAAGGCCGTGGTGCGGTAACGTCGATTCTTGTACAAAACGGTACTTTGAACATCGGTGATTTAGTTCTTGCTGGCTCATCTTATGGTCGTGTACGTGCAATGGTTGATGAAAACGGTAAACGTATTCAGTCAGCAGGTCCTTCGATTCCAGTTGAGATTTTAGGTTTA
This sequence comes from Acinetobacter sp. 3657, assembly GCF_031456775.1. Classification (NCBI taxonomy): domain Bacteria; kingdom Pseudomonadati; phylum Pseudomonadota; class Gammaproteobacteria; order Moraxellales; family Moraxellaceae; genus Acinetobacter; species Acinetobacter sp. 3657. The sequence continues at coordinate 29,009 of NZ_JAVDVH010000006.1, forward strand.
CCTGAAGCGCCAATGGCGGGTGATGAAGTTCTTGTCGTGAATGATGAGAAGAAAGCACGTGAAGTTGCTGATGCTCGTTCTGATCGTGAACGTCATAAACGTTTAGAGCGCGCGAGTGCGATGCGTCTTGAAAACATCATGGCGTCTATGGGCAAAAAAGATGTGCCGTATGTAAATGTCGTACTTAAAACTGACGTACGCGGTACTTTAGAAGCATTGCATGTTGCACTTGATGAGCTTTCAACTGATGAAGTTAAAGTTCGTGTGATCGGTTCTGGTGTCGGTGCAATCACTGAGTCAGATGTTACGCTAGCTGAATCTTCAGAAGCAGTCTTACTTGGTTTCAACGTACGTGCGGACAACACTGCGCGTCAGAAATCTGATCAAGACGGTATCGATATTCGTTACTACAGCATCATTTATCAATTGATTGATGATGTAAAAGCAGCAATGAGCGGTAAGCTTGCACCTGAACATCGTGAAACGATCTTAGGTGTAGCGGAAGTACGTGAAGTCTTCCACTCAAGTAAGTTTGGTGCAGCAGCAGGCTGTATGGTACTTGAAGGTATGTTACACCGTAATAAACCGATTCGCGTATTACGTGACGACGTGGTTGTGTTCCAAGGTGAGCTTGAATCTCTTCGTCGTTATAAAGAAGTGGTTGAAGAGGTTCGCGCAGGTATGGAATGTGGTCTTGCGGTGAAAGGTTATAAAGACATCAAAGTACAAGATAAGATCGAAGTATATGATGTTCAACTGATTAAACGGAGTCTTTAATGGCGGGTAGCCAACGCTTAAAGCGCATGGCGGATTCAGTACAACGTGAGTTGGCTGAGCTGATCCGTCAGGAGCTTAAAGATCCACGTCTGGGTGGTCTAGTGACCATCTCAGCCGTGAAAGTCAGTGCAGATATGGGATATGCTGAAGTTTATGTCACTGTCATGGGGCGTGAACTGGGCGATGATCAAAGTGAAGCTGCAAATAAAGAAACTTTAGATGTGCTGAATAAGGCTTCTGGGTTCTTGCGTCACGAATTGAGTCGTCGTATCAAGACGCGTATCACGCCAAGATTGCGTTTCCATTATGATAAAACCAATGCATATGGAAACTATATGTTTGGTTTGATTGCTGAAGCTGTCAAGGATTTGCCTGAACACGAGCAAGATAAAGAATAAATTAAAAAGCCACCTTCGGGTGGCTTTTTTAGACATGAGGTTTTTAGGATGATGGGTAGATTCTATTTTTTAGAAATTTAAAAATAATTAAAGAGAATGAGTGCTCACTTAAAAGAAATTTTGCTAGCTAAATCAAAAATATATACAGACTGATTTGTATAAAAAAGAAGCAAGTCAGCGTAAAATATTGTAGACGAAAAACTGAAATAAAAATTTAAAATGCATATTCATTTTACCATTGAAGATAACGAAAAGTTGATTGGGGAAGGACCAATTCAAGTGGGTTGGTTTTTAACAGAGGACAGAGCATCCATTCTGTATGAACCACCTTATCGGATGCATTCGCAGTCACAGACCAAACATGCCAAGTCAGCAAGCCGTTGTCCTGCGGTATTGCAGTTGGAAAGTCGTTATTTTGTGGTGAATTGCCCATTTGACTTTCATCTGCGTTTTGCACGAGATGCACAGGGCAAGCCGACCTTGGTCAATGTATTAGGTGATCAATCACCCGTGCGTACCAATAAATTACGAGAGCTGCTCACAATTGTCAATGAGAATGAATGGCGTACGCCTCAAGTCCCAATCTTACAACTGAAACTTCCATATTGCTTTATTGCAGATGAAGTGGTGTACATCACTCAATTGGATGCTTTTGGGCATTACCGCAAGAATCCGCTACCAGGCACAATATTTGGTGGACGTTTTCCGATTCACATTTGGCCACGACCACTAATGTGGGCATTTGAATGGTATGACACTTCAAAGGATTTAATTCTAAAACGGGGTGAACCTTTATTTTACTGTCAGTTTGATGGTTACGATCCATCACGCACGATAAAACTGCTACAGGCTGAGAAAACACCTGAACTTATGCACTATATGGATCAAATTTCAGGTGTGGTGAATTATGTGAATCAAACATTTAGTTTGTTTAATGAAGTAGAAAAAATAAGACCTAAGAATCTACTCAGCAATAAAAAGGATAAGGAATGAGAAAGATTATTAATATATTTGCCTTGGTTCACCGTTGTACTGTGGAATGAGGTAAATATATAAATCCATATTTTAAAGATAAAGAATAAATGAACGAAATTATAAATTTATTATTATTTTAAAGGATATAGTTGATGGAAATAAAAGATTTATTCTCAAAACCACTGAACCATTATGTTATTGCTGGAGTGTTGATCTGGTTTTTGATAAGTGTCGTCGGTGGTTGGATATTTGATTCTATTATGACAAATATCATAGATGAAAATGTAAAAAAAAATAAATTTAAACAGGGGTATATTTGTTTCTATGATTATAGACCAAAGACAGGTAGTAAGTCTAAAGGTTCATATGGTGACCGTGCGTATTTTTATTATTTTTATATAGATGGGAAAAAGAGTCAAAATCGTATGAGACCTTACTTTCCATTTAGGGAGCAGTGGAATGTCTTTATTAAAAATATGGATAGACGACAATGCTATCAAGCAACTTATGTAGAAGCTCAGTTTTTATTCTTTACACAACGTGAAATTTATCAAGTATTTGAAAAAAAAATTCCAAGTTCATATCTAAGTCCATATTTTAAAGGGGAAAATTAAATGGCTAAGATTGGTAGTATTGTATATGTGAGAGTTGAGGAGTAATTAATTTGGCTAATATTTACATGGGGTTGGGAAGTGTTTTTTTTGCTTGCGTTATAGTTTCTATAATTTTGGTTGCTATTTTTGATAAGAAAATTTATTTATTAGGGGTTTTATTTATTATTCCTTCTATTATTTTTTTTTATAAAATGGCAATAATTCAACCTGAAATAGAATATTTAGAAGCAGAAGAAATATGCGGGGTATATGAGGGGAGTTTTCCTTTAGCATCATCTAGAGCTTCAAATGCTAGAGGTTATAGCTTTAATGTAGATAAATATGGGAGTTTTGTTTTTAGTAGCAGAAATAATTATCATGATCTTAATCTAGATGTTTTGTTGGAAGGGAAAAATGTTTGTCTGTTAATGCAACGTAGAAAAGATAAGGAAAATGATTTAAGTTTGGCAAATTTAATTTCAATTAAAAAATAGACTATTTGTATGAAACCAATCAAGTAGAGAGGAAATGTGGGGTATTTGCAATGTATAGCTATTTTGGCGGAGGGGGTAGAGGTGGGAAATCTAAGAGACTGTTGTTTCGTTATAGCTCGGATAATGGAGAATTAGAGTCTGTATTTGCATGGTGTACTTACCAAGACTATCAGGGATGTGATATCCAAAATGATTTAGTTGAAGGTGAAAAAATATGTATTACATATGTGGAGCGCCCACCTAAAGATTATGTTTTTTTATATGAAATACAACGTGTTAAATAATAAATTAAGAGGGAGGAGTCATGGTTAAAAAATTCACAGGTTTTAATACTGATGTACATCAGCCAAGTAACTATTTCAAGGTAATGTTAAGTCTCGGTCAGAATACATGGTTACAGGATATAGTATGAATCGATATATGTTAGCCTTAATTCTTGTAGTGATTTACGCCTTTGCGATGTTGTCATGGGTTTTTATGGACTCAGGTTTTGATGGAATGAAGTGGCTAACGATCTGGTTTTTTAGTAGTACATTATTTTTTGGTTTTTGGTCGGGTCATGTACTTAGTACTACGCCAATAGAAGAGCTTAGAGCAGAAAAGAGAGGATATTTATGGGGGCATATAAAGCTTGGTGTAATTACAGTATTGGTCATGGCAATGGCATTTGGCTTAAATAAAAAAGTGGCAATCTTATTTTTAGATATTGACGCTTATATTTCTGAATTAAAACAAGATCAAGTAATAATGAGGGGAGGATCAAAGTTTAAACCTGTTGGACCAAGGAGTGCAGGGGGGGTGGCCAACAATGGATGTGGTTGGTGGTGATAAAGGGAAAATTCCTACTTGTCATTTAATCTTAAAGGATGATTGTGAATATGGTTATATGATAAATCAAACCTTTGATATTAAATATGCACATGGATTTGGTTATCCTCTTAAGTATTCATCATTAATATTTGAAATAAAATCAAAAAATTATTATCGCGGGGTTAATTATCACATCAACTTATATAAAACCAATCAATATTATGTTTGGTGTTTTTTAATATTTGTTGTTTTAGCATCAATGATCATCGTGTTTTTAATACCCTATTTAATGTTTTTAAATTATAAGGTTAAATATAATTAAGGCTATGTTGCACAAACCTATCTCTCAAGGCTTATTCAGCAATATAATTCCGAGATGAATAAGCCTGCTTCCAAAATATATCGTACAACGAATTGGTCTTCTTACAACCGAGCTTTGATCCATCGAGGAAACCACTCCATTTGGTTTGATCCCAAGACTCAGTGGTATGCGCAAGCAAATGGTAAACAAGGTCGAAATCAAACTTATTCTGACACAGCCATCCAGTGTTGCTTAATGATCAAAGTCTTATTTCGTTTAACTTTACGAATGACCACAGGCTTTGTTCAAAGCCTCATTAAACTCTGTGGATTAGATTGGACGGCACCAGATTATTCCACGCTGTGTAGAAGACAAAAGCATATTGATATTGCAATTAGCTATGAAAAGAATTGCAATGGATTGCATCTACTTGTCGATTCCACAGGTTTGAAGTTTGTAGGTGAAGGCGAATGGAAACGTAAGAAACATCATCCTGAATATCGTCGCCAATGGCGTAAACTGCATATTGGTATAGATGCTAGAACCCTACAAATACGAGCTGTTCAGCTCACAACGAGTAATGTGAGTGATTCGCAAGTCCTGGGTGATTTACTTGATCAAATCCCATTGGATGAGCAGATAGATTCCGTTTATACAGATGGAGCATATGACACAAAACAATGCCGTCAGCTCATTGCAGATCGACAAGCAAATGTAGTGATTCCACCAAGAAAAAATGCAAAGCCTTGGAAAGATATAAAAGTTCATTCGCGAGAGCGAAATGAATTACTTCGAACGATTAAACGTTTCGGCAGGACACTATGGAAAAAATGGTCAGGCTATCATCGGCGAAGTTTGGTTGAAACCAAGATGCACTGCATCAAATTACTAGGCGATAAGCTCAGCGCTAGGAGCTTTCAAAGCCAAGTGAATGAGATTCATGCACGTTTAGCAGTACTCAATAAATTTACGGAATTAGGAAGACCTAACACCCTAGTTGTGCCTTGAATTTGGTAGGACTTGGTGAAATCAGCCTTTAAAAGGTTTGTGTAACAAAGCCTCACTGAAGATCAGATTGATCTGTCGCAAATATTGGATAGTCATGCCAATGACTCGAATTTATCAGATTATATCGAAATTATTTATGACACTGTTGCTAAAACGAATACACTGAGTGTTCGCGGTCAGCCTAATGATGCCTATCAGGATCTATTAATTATGACGAATCAGCGTGAGCAAGTGTATTTACAGGACCTTATTAGTAATCAAGGTGTTATATATTAATAATCTGTTATGCTAAGTTCTATAATCGGAAATAAAAAAGACCAACTTAAAGTTGGTCTTTTTTGTCTTTACGGCTATAACGTTGCCAAGGAAGCGGACGGTTTAAAGCTTCAGGAACTTCACCACTATTTGAACGCAAACGTAAATGAATCGCTGCCTGTGCCATTAAATTTGCAGATACAGGTGCGGTAATAAAGATGAACAGCGTGATCAGTAACTCAGCAAAACCAAAACGCCCTTGTGTCACTCCAAAGATCATTGCTGCGATCAAGAAACTTCCTAACCCTAAAGTACCTGCTTTGGTCGGTGCATGCAGACGCATAAATAAATCAGGTAGACGGATCATACCGATTGATCCAACCAATAGGAAAAAAGCGCCGAACACCAAAAAGAATGAAATGAGGATCTCATAGATCAGTTGCATGATGTATCTCCTTAATCAATCACATGCCCAGTTGTGAAATAACGAGCAAGTGCGACAGTCGAAACAAAACCGAGCATTGCAACCAATAAAGCACCCTCAAAGAAGTTGGTGCTGACCCAATAAATACCTAATACAACGATGAGACAAGTCGCATTGAGAAATAGGGTATCCAAGGCGAGTAGGCGGTCGATCACAGAAGGTCCAATAATCAGGCGAATGAGGCACATGAACATGGAAATGGTAATGGCAATTAAACCGATACCCAGTGCATAAGGTAAAATGGTCATTTTGTGGTGACTCCTTCTGCAATCTTCACATTAAAGACTTGGATTAAAGGCATTTCATAGCGCTTTTTAATCTCTTGGATATCAAGTTCAGTATCATCACAATCCAATGCATGAACCAGAATATCACCACGTTCTTGATCGATTCCTGCTGAAACAGTACCCGGTGTGGTCGTGATGATCATTGCGAGCAGTGTATTGACCTGCTCATGTTCAGTATCTAAAGGGACGCGATACCATTTAGGGCGCAACTGTTGCATCGGACCAAGCACCATTCTCGCCACTCGGAAATTTGAGATCACGATATCCCACAGCACCACAAAAAATAGCTTCATGGCAGCCGTCCAATCAATACGTGGCGTATACGCAATAAAAGGCCGAACCAAAAGCGGAATAATGACTGCCAATAAGAAAGCAAATGTAAGACTTGCTATCTCTACACTATTGGCAAGCATTAACCAACTGAGAAAAACCAAGCAGGATACGAATGGATGTGGAAAACAACGATGAAGCAAAGCGCGTTTTTGCATTAGTGTTCCTCCATTGGCTTGAGCTGGGTTGCATTTGGACGTGTTGGTGCTTCTAATGTCTGCTCAGCGATTTGGCGTTGCTTATATTCAGAAATATGCTCACCTTGTAAAGTGGCTTTTGAAATGATATCTGGAATAAGCAAAGCATTATGATCACTTACTTCACCACCATATTTGGTTTCTGGTAAATAACTTGGATCATAAGGTTGTACGCTGATCGCACGACCTTGAGCATCTATTTTCAAGATCGCTTGATTATACAGAGCATGGTCTTGGATTTGCTGTGCGGTTGCAACGGTATATTGTTGAATAGGGGAGGCGAAAACCACATAAGCCATTAACCCAGCAAGCAGTATATAGATCGCTTTATCATTACGCTTTGGTGCACGCTCAGGCAGGGCTTGATATAAAGTAAAGTTTGCCTCTTTTGGATTTTCTTCAGGTGCGTTCGCACGCCAAAACAGAATAAAACCAACACGAGTAAAGGCGATAATACTCAATAAACTCACGATCAATACGATGGCAATAATCCAACCCTGATAAGGACTTTCTGCTGTTGCTTGTAAAATAAATACTTTACCTAAGAAACCGCTGAATGGAGGTAAACCTGCCATCATCAAGGCAATGGTGAAATAGGTAAATGAAGCCGCTTTTTCCTGCTTCATTTTAGGCGCAACTTTCAAATGATCTTTAAATGTACCGCGTTGTGAAGTGATCCAACCACAAAACAAATAGAATGCTGCTGCAATCAAGGTACTATGGACTAAGTAATATAAACCTGCAGCCCATGCTTGGGTATTGAACATCGCAATGGTGATGAGTAATGTTCCAATAGAAGACAACACCATAAAGCCAACAAAGCGACGTAAACGATCAGCCCCTAAAGCCCCAATCACACCATAAATTGACGTAATTAGACCGATGACCATTAAACAGTTTTTAAATATGTTTTGTGCTAATTCATCATCAAATACCGTGCCGTTCACACGTAAAATGGCATAGATACCGACTTTGGTCATGATGGTGAAGATCGCAGCTACGGGTGTACTGGCAACGGCGTAGGTCTTCGGTAGCCAAAAACCCACAGGTAGCATTGCAGCCTTAATACCGAAAACCACGAATAGCAATAAACCACCTGCAATCGCCAGTTTATGCTGATCGCCATCTAAGGTTGGAACCAGACGACCTACATCCGCCATATTTAAGCTACCAACACTGCCATAAATCATGCCTAAACCGACAAGGAATAGTGCTGAGGCTAGTAAGTTGATGGTGACGTAATGTATACCTAATTGAAAACGTTGACGACCTTGACCATGTAAAAGCAGGACATAAGAAGCCAACAATAAGATTTCAAAGAATACAAATAGGTTAAATAAATCGCCTGTTAAAAATGCGCCTGTGATACCCATCAATAAGAAATGAAACATCACGTGGAAATAGCGACCACGTGTGTCCCAGTTATGACTGGCATACCAAAGCACAGGCACTGCCAGTACGTAGGTCAAGACCAACATAAATGCAGATAAACGATCAAGCACCAATACGATACCAAATGGTGCAGACCATTCAGCCAACTGGTAAACCGTAATTTGACCTGTACTTGCGATCGCTAGATAGCTCACCGCAGTGGCGAGCCCTAAAACGACGGAGAAGAGACTGATCCCACGTCGCCAAGGTTGACGCCAGTCTTGTTTTAAAGCCCCTGCACCGGGATTACCCAATAGTAATAATATAAAACTAGTAAATGCTGGAATTAAAATACTAAGAATTGGAGCATGAGTCTGCCAAAATTGGTAGAAATCAAACATTATGGCTCATCCTCACGTGGGTCATAAGTCAAGGTTGGATCTTCTTTTGAGTCGACATGATCTGTGCCTGACTCATAACGACTGCGCAATGCCAGTTGTACGATAAATGCGGTGGTCGCAAAACCAATTACAATTGCGGTCAGTACCAATGCTTGAGGTAATGGGTCAGACACTCTGGTGGTTTCAGTCAGTACAGCAGGTGCGTTGACTTGGGTTCGTCCCATTGCAAACAAAAACAAGTTCACGGCATAGCCAATCATGACCAGTCCGAGTACCACAGGGAATGTTCTGGCACGTAGAATTAAATAAATGCCTGTCGCAGTCAGTAAACCAATGCCAGAAGCGAGTAAAAATTCAATACTGAGCATATTATTTGTCTCCACTTGGGATTGGTCCCGTCATACCTGAGTGACGTGAGTCACCTAAGACCGAAATCAACAACATGGTTGCACCCACGACGGTGATGTAAACCCCTAAATCAAATGGTAATGCAGAAGCTAAATGCATTTTTCCAATCAGAGGAGGCTCTACATAGATATGCGCACTGGTGAGGAATGGGCGTGCCCAGAACCAAGCGCCAACACCTGTTAAACCTGCAATCATTAGGCCTGAACCAATACAAATTTCGTATAAACGACCCGACTTGGCTTTAATTATTCTTTCAGCTTGATCTTGTCCCAAGGCAATATACTGAATGATCAGCGCCATTGCGGTGACTAGACCTGCGATAAAACCGCCACCTGGATAGTTATGTCCACGTAAGAAGATATAAATACTGATCACTAGCGCGATCGGTAATACCCAAGAAGCAGCGATACGTAACATCAAGGGAGAAGGGTTAAAACGATAGGTTAAGCCTTGGGTCACCGTGGTGCCATGCGTACGCATACCGTCCATCAAGCACAGTGCACCAATGGCAGCAATCCCAAGGACCACGATTTCACCGAAGGTATCAAAGCCACGGAAGTCAACCAGAATGACATTGACCACATTTGAACCACCACCCAACGGGATGGATTGCTGCAAGAAGAACCATGAAATTGAATTATGGTCACGACTCAGGGTTAGCCATGCAATCCAGCCAATCCCTAAGCCGCCTGCAATCGCAAGACTGGCATCGCGCCAACGATGTGGGCGCGATGATTCGTAAGGTGTAAGTTGTGGTAGTAAAGACAAACTCATTAACAATAAAATGGTGGTCACCACATCTACAGTGATTTGCGTTAGCGCCAAATCAGGTGCAGATAAAGCCACGAAGGTCATGGTCACGACTAAACCGACCGCGCCGCTAATCAAGATGGCTTTGATTCGTTCATGATGGAACCAAAGCATCATCCAGCAACCAGAGAACAATGTGAGCCAAAGTACAATGGCAGCCCAAGGTGCATGTGTCAGTTCACGTGTACCTGTGGTTAAACCTTGATTGAAGAGGGGTAAAGCCACCATGACGATGCTAAACAGCACAATTAAAAATAAGTAGTGCTGTAAAGAGCCATTTTCAGTGCGTTGTTTTATTTTGCGACTGATCAGTAATAAGTGTTTAAGGAACAGTTCAAATAAGATTTTGCCCTGAAATTTGCCAAGATGAGGATCGAGATCAATTTTACGGATACGACCATCTTTAGCCAGTGCGAAGTAAAATATTGTACCGCCCACCAAGGCAATCAGACTCATGATCAGCGGTGCGTTAACGCCATGCCATATTGCTAAATGTGTTCCAGCAAAGTCTGGCTGTGCCAAACTGGCACGCGTTACACTGTTGACAAATGTTTCAGCCAATAGCGCTGGGAAAATACCCACCAAAATACATAAGGCTGCAAGAATAATGGCAGGCATACGCATGCCTAAGTGTGGTTCATGCGCATCTTTGTGCGGAACCTGTTTACCCACTTCGCCATCAAAAAATACGCCATGGACTAAGCGGATTGAATAACTCACCGCAAAGATACCGGCTAAAGTCGCCACAATTGCGGAAGCAATCATGACAGGACCAGATAGATTTACCAGCAACTCAGTAAAGAACATTTCTTTAGAGAGGAAACCATTGGTGAGGGGGACACCCGCCATTGAAGCGGCAGTGATCATGGTGAGCGTGGCTGTGAATGGTAATAGTTGCCAAATGCCACTTAGCTTACGTAAATCACGTGTTCCAGTCTCATGGTCAATAATGCCTGCAATCATAAACAATGCGGCTTTAAAGGTTGCATGGTTAATAATATGAAAAATTGCCGCTGCAACTGCAAGCGGAGAACCGATACCGAGTAGGCAAACGATCAAACCTAAATGACTGATGGTCGAATACGCCAACAGCCCTTTGAGATCTTCTTTGAAAATGGCAAAACCTGCGGCCATACACAAGGTAAACAGACCAACAAAAGTCACGATGTTGTGATACAGCGCAGCACCAATAAAGATCGGCGCTAAACGAGCCAGCAAGAAAATCCCTGCTTTAACCATCGTGGCGGAGTGTAGGTAGGCAGACACTGGAGTCGGTGCTGCCATGGCATTCGGAAGCCAGAAGTGAAATGGAAACTGCGCACTTTTGGTAAATGCACCGAGTAAAATCAACAGTAACGTGGGTACGAAAAGTTCATGCTGTTGAATGGTATCTTTCATCAGCACCAGTTGGTCGATCTCGTACGTTCCAGTGATTTGTCCAAGCAGGACAAAACCACCCAGCATCGCAAGACCACCTAAGCCTGTTATGGTGAGCGCCATACGTGCACCGCGTTGCGCCGCATCGTAATTGCTCCAATAACCCACCAGCAGGAAGGATGAAATACTGGTCAGTTCCCAAAATACTAATAATAAAATCAGGTTGTTAGAAAATGAAATCCCGAGCATCGCCGCCATAAACAGCATCAGTAACTGATACAGTTTAGTCAGCGAATTCTTAGGGCTTAGATAATAATAGGCATAAATATAAATGAGGGTACCGATACCGCTAATCAGTAGACCAAATAATAGACCTAAGGCATCAAGGCGGAAACTTAGATTGATTCCAAGTTGTGGTAGCCAATCCCAGCTTTGTTGCAGGGTATTGCCCTGAAGAATAGTTGGTGCCTGAGTTAATAATAAAATAAAACAACTCAGACTGATGCCAATCGCCCCAAGTGCCGTCATGCCACGTGAGATACGTTGCAATTGTGGGATTAGGGTGGTGCCGAGTATGAGCGGTAATAGGATAATAATCGGTAGCACACTGGTATCCATGTCGATGATGTAGGTCGAAAACCTAAAGTGAAATTTATTCAAGACTCACAGGCGCGCAAAGAGAACGCCAAAGCTTTAAATCTTGAAGCCCAATCAAGTTAAGAGAGCAGTAAGTTGTATTGCGCAACTTAGTAATAAAAAGCGGTTTATTTTACTACAAAAACAACAAAAAAGATTGGCTTATTACATGAAAAACACAGATCAAAACCTCAAAAGAGCTGGGTGCTGTTATTCGCTTGGCAGGCTATAAAGCACTTTTTTGTGGGGTATCATCAATTTTAAGTAAGTCTAATAACTCATTTTTTTCTTGTGGACTAAGTTCTTGTATCTGATTGAATAATTCATCAACTCTACGCGTCAAGGTCTCTGACTCAACTAAGTCGGGGCTTTGCAGTTCAGTATCCTCTTCTGTCTGTGAAAGTTCACTATATAGTTCAGACAGTTGTTGTTGTGATTGCTCTAGATTGATTTCAAAAATTTCTTTTGAGTCTAAGCGCAAACATTGATAGTGGAGTGCATGCTCGAGGAGTTCGTCGCGGTTGCCTGTCACGATGATTTGTAGGCGAGGGAAGGCCTGATGTAAGCGCTCAAGAATTTCTGCACACATGACTTGATCGAGTTGCGCATCGATTTGGTCAATCAATAAGACACCTTCGCCCTCTAAACAGGGGTCAAAGCAATGTTGATTGAGTAAGCATAAACGACGACTAATGTCTCCAACCAGCGCGATCCATGTTTTTTGTGATGTGGACAGTTGCTGGAATGGGATCAATTGTTCTTGATAGCGCACGATGAGCTGGAGCTTTGGTACATATTGAATATAAATATCATCCAGTTCGGGGAACACGGTATTCAAGCTTTTTTTCAATGCATACAGATTGGGTGCGGAGAGCTGTTTAGGATGATTGAGCAGTTCTTGTTGTAGTTCTTGCAATATTTCAGATTGGTTTTGTTGATTAAAATCATTGCCCATCAAACGTCTGACGATATGCGCTGAATGGGCATTTTCGACATCACTGATTTCGCGGAACCATTCAAAAAAACGAGTAAAGGTCGTGTAAGGAATCGCGGTTAGGTCATAGGCTGAGTTTTTTTGTAAAATACCAGGCACATTTTTACTTTGTAAGTTGATGTCTTGGACAAAGCGTTCGGCAGGATAATAGGCGATCAGAGGAAGACCAAATAACGGATCTTGGAGAATGGTTTTTTGATACAGACTTACCATTTGGTCGAGTTGTTGTGTTTCAACCTGACTGATTCCGACACCTTGATTATTAAAGGTTTTAAATAACTTCCAGATGCAGCTTTGGGTGTTTTTTTGTTGAGCCGAGCTACTTTCTGTTAAGACATTGTTGAGCTCACTGCTGATACGCACTTGGGTCTGAATTTTGGCTTGTAAGCACCTCAGCATAATATCTTGATCTGAGATGACTACCCCAGCGGTTCTGATATCTTTGTATCGCGCTGAAAACCAAGACAGTGCCTGATAGATATTCTTTATAACCGTGGTTTTACCAGTTGCTTGATCGCCTAGGATCAGGGTGATGGGATGCCGCTCAGGTTGAAACTCAATACGAAGGTCTCGAAACATGCCCACATGTCTAAATTGAACCGATTCAAGTTGCATAAGCTTACCTCGATCATGAGCGCTTTAACCTGCGGTTTTTTGAAGGCTTGGGGGAGCGCATCGTTTTAGTTTTAATTGTTGTATTAAGTCAAAAAGATGATGGATATTTAAACTTACTTTAGCACGAGTGCAGGCCACGTAAAGTAATCTTAATTCTTCATCTGTAATTTTATGTTCAAGTCCATTTATTTTAAATTGGTAATCATCTTCGATATGCACACGATTCCATTCTAGACCTTTGGCTTTATGCGCAGTTGAAATCACATAATCCGCTTGTTCAATAGGGGTGATTTTGGCCAGTGCTCTTTTCAATGGATCTGTACCATGTTCATCAACCAATTTAACTAAAGGTTTGATGTCACTGCCATCATTGGTTTCACAGTACTCATGCACATCGTGCCAAGAGTTAAACCAAGCTAACTCTGGAACATCAACAATACGCTTGCCTTGTTTGAGTAGGCTGGCTGCATCCACAAAACGACTGAGCTTTTGATGATCAGCTTGCAACCCGACTTTATCACCATGCACCAAACCTGCCAGTAACAATTCCATGGCGCGAGCATTGGTCCGACATAGTATTGCATCACGCATTTTGGTATGCGGTTTATTCACTACACTCGATTTGACATGAGGATTACCTAAAAGCGGTACGCTTTCATTCAATGCACCCAATAAACTATTGGCCACATCTGCAATCGCATCACCAAAACGAAAGGAGGTGGTTAAACGACTTTCAGGTAGTGGCATTTGCTGCATGGCATTGATTGCGCCACGCCACGCATAGATTTGTTGGTGTGCATCGCCGACATAAATCACTTGGGTGCTTTTCTGTCGCAACAAAATACCGAGCATCAATGGATCAGCATCTTGTGCTTCGTCGAACAGCACATAATCCGTTGGAATATTGGGTTCTGACAAGGCCCATAATTTGAGATAAATATCATGCCCAATGCCAGCCTGATGATTGGGATCAATCGATTCTAGCCAGCGACGTTCAACCGCAGGATAAATATGTTGCTGTAAGGATTCGATATCATCTTGATGCAGCCAACTTGGTGCTTGTATATGACGTGGTGCAGGGTATTGCGAACTGGTCGAGCAAAAATAACTGACGGTATTGGACACTAAACTGGCAAGCCGACTTGGCATCAATACATATTTTTCATAGCGTCCGCCCATTAAGCGTCGTAAGGTAATGGGTTCTAAACGATATTCTTTGGCGATAAAACTCGGACTTAAACGCGGTAAGCGTAATTTGTCGGTGATGCCACGTGGAACACTGCGAAATGCCAGCGAGTGAAAAGTACGACAATTGACATTGCCATGAAATTTACTCTGCGCCTCAGTGGCAATCGCTTTGTTAAATGCCAAATACATACCACGCCGTTCAGGCATGGCATCACTGATCATTTGTAAGGTTGTGGTTTTACCTGTGCCAGCATAGGCAATCACTTTAAAGGATTGTCCTAAACGAGCATTATCTATGGCAACTGCTTGCTCATAAGTGGCTTTGGGTTTTTCGATATTTGACACAGGTTTGGATTACGCCTCTTTGCTACGGTTTGCTTTTTCGACTAAACCTGATAAACCTTGACGGCGTGCTAACTCATCTAAAACCACTTGTGGATCAAGATCGAAGTAACCAAGCATGACGATACTATGGAACCATAGATCAGCCACTTCATAAATCAGGTCGTGTTTATTTTCCAAAGAAGCATGCACTGCATAATCTTTAGCGGCGATGATCGTTTCGACACTTTCTTCGCCGACTTTTTCTAAAATCTTATTGATGCCTTTTTTATAAAGGCTTGCGATATAAGAGTTATCTGCTTCTGCTTTTTTGCGTTGTTGCATCAAACGACCTAAATAGTCGAGTACATCAACTTGCTCACTTTGAACTTGATCGTGAGTGTCTGTTTTTGCAGATGTGCCGTAAATCGCAGTGGGGTCTTTCAGTTGTGCATCAACGGTTTCCCAGCCTTGTGGTGTCAGCTTACGGTAGAAGCAAGATTCACGACCCGTGTGACAGGCAATACCGCCATGTTGTTCGATTTGTAGAATGATGACATCTGCATCACAATCCAGACGAATTTCATGCACCGTTTGGAAATGACCTGATTCTTCGCCTTTATGCCATAGTTTTTGGCGTGAACGTGAGTAATACACCGCTTGATTTTTTTCTGCGGTCAATTGCAAAGCTTCACGATTCATCCACGCAACCATTAACACTCGACCAGTTTGATGATGTTGTGCAATGGCAGGAACAAGACCATTGGAATCAAATTTAACTTCATCTAACCAGTTTGACATGAGTGAAAATCCATTGAGTGGAGAGCAGCTAGTTTAGCCTGTGTGGCTAGGGTTGGCTATGCTTGTTGGGTAAAAAATCGCTGATGGGGGTATTAAAGATAGTTCGAAATCTCAATCAAATTCTGATCTGGGTCACGTAAATAAATCGATAAAATTTTCCCCATTGCCCAGTCCGTTCTAACTGAACTCCTTTTTGATGTTAGTCATATTCAGGCAACGATTGATTGTTTTGAAGCAATGCATTTTCATTTTGTTGATATGCAGCAATTTGTTGATAGCTCATTTGCTGAAATAAACCCGTTTTTAAACCTGAAATGGTCATCGCCATTTCCTTACGAAAATAGGGAATCTGATACATCCAAGGAAAAGTAAGGTCACGTAAGCTGCCTGCCCACCAATGATTGGATTGATAAAGGGGTGTCAGTAAACGGCTGAGGAACTGATAAAACTGGGTTGAAGAATGACGATGCTGATGATAATGCTGCCACAGCACTGCCCAATCTATTTGTTGATTTTTCTTGGCACTTTGTACAGATTGCGAAAAAGCCCACGCATCTAACAGCGCCATATTGGCACCTTGCCCTAATTGTGGACTCATGGCATGTGCGGCATCACCAATCACCCCAATTCGTCCTTGCCCATATTGCGACATCACCACATCACGGTATTGTGCGGACAACCATTCTGGTTGGATTTGTTCATCATACAAAATATGTTTCAGCCATTCTGCGACATCAGGCCAGCGATCTGACACCTGTTGTAGCCATTGCTGTTTTGCTTGTTCATCTTTTAAAAAGGATTGCAACTGTGGCGTTGGCAGACTCCAAAATACGCTGGAAAGCCGTTGCTGCGGTGCAGAGGGGATTGCACCTGTGGGTAGAACACCCATCATGATTTTTGAGCGATCATAAAACTGATGTAAAATTTCAGGATTCAGTGTCAAGCATTCAGGTACGATGCTCCACGCTGCGCCCCACGGATAAGCTTGATCGACTTTCACCCATTGTTTAGGTCGTAGTTGACTACGTGCACCATTGGCAATCAATACTGCATCAAAACAGTCATCAATATGGTGTTGTTTGGATGAGCCAAATAATCGAACTTCATTTTGTCGTTCTTCAATTCGTTCAATGCTGTGATTCATCCGCCATGTCACTTGATTTGAGTATTCAGCCAGTTTTTGTGTGAGCACATGACAGAGGGTGGCACGATGAATGCCTAGACCATAGAGCTTTGGAGCAGCTTGCTGGTAATGGCTATTGACCAAAAGTCGTTTATTGGGGAGTTGTCCTTCTAAGCCTGTGACTTTCGCTCCAAGCTGTAAGGCATGCTCAAGTACACCGAGATGTTCAAAGACCGCCAAACCAACAGGTTGTAACAGTAAGCCAGCCCCGACAGGTGATAATTCATCGACTTGTTCAAAAATGGTGACCTGATTGCCTTCGCGTGCAAGTAGAATTGCGGTTGCGAGTCCTGCTGTACCTGCACCAATAATTGCAAAATGGGGTATTTTCATATTATTTTTGAATGAATATTGTCCATCATCATGTCCTTTTGTGTAAGAACACAGATATCTCTATATCATTGTTAAGCCATTATATCGTTTAAGCATAATACTTTGTTTTATAGACAAATCAAACTTGACGTTGGTGATCATAGGGGCAAAAGCACCCTGAGAGCGTTTTTGGAAACGCTCTTGCAGGTTTAGCTTTTAAAGGAAGTATCGGACACCGATTCATGGATTGCTCAACAGAGATTAAGCCTCGACATGTTTGTGTTTGTGATGCAAGAATGCCAGCACCTCACCCCGATAATGATTGAATTTTGCATCTTCAGTCAAAGCAAGGCGATCACGAGGGCGAGGCAGATCAACCGTCAAGATTTCACCAATGGTCGCAGCAGGTCCGTTGGTCATCATCACAATACGGTCTGACAACAAGACTGCTTCATCGACATCATGGGTAATCATGATCATGGTGTTATTTAGCTCTGCCTGAATTTGCATTAATGCATCTTGTAGCGTGCTGCGCGTGAGCGAATCTAAAGCACCAAATGGCTCATCGAGTAATAAAACTTTAGGTTTCATTGCCAGTGCACGCCCAATCCCAATCCGTTGTTTCATTCCCCCTGAAATTTCACTCGGTAATTTATCTTTGGCATGCAGCATATTGACTTGGTTCAGATTGTGGATAATCCAGTCATGACGTTCGGCTTTGCTCATTTGTGTTTTAAACACAGAATTGACAGCAAGTTCAATATTTTCATAACAGCTTAGCCACGGGAGTAGTGAGTGGTTCTGAAACACCACTGCACGATCACTACTTGGCGTATTGACTTCTTTGCCATCCAGTAACACCACGCCTTGCGTAGCTTGGTATAGACCTGCAACGATATTTAAAACAGTTGATTTTCCGCAACCAGAATGTCCAATTAATGAAACAAATTCACCTTGATGAATATCGAGATGGATATCCTGTAAAGCGGTAAAAGTTCCACCGCTGTCTTTTTCAAACACCATATCGAGATGTTGTAAAGAAAGATAGGCTGTACTCATATGTCTATTCCTTATTAGCGAGCGGCAAGAGATTTGTCCCAGCTAAAACGGTGTTGTAGCATGAGCATTATTCGATCAAGCGCAAAACCAATCAAACCAATGGTGATGACGGCAACGAAAATTCGTGAAGTTGATAGGCTGCTGCCATTTTGAAATTCATCCCAAACAAACTTACCTAAGCCTGGATTTTGGGCGAGCATTTCAGCCGCAATCAAGACCATCCAACCCACCCCAACAGATAGGCGTAAACCTGTAAATATCATTGGGATAACCGCAGGCAATACAATTTTGGTGAGGTGGGTGTACCAAGAGAGATTCAGTACTTTACTGACATTGATAAAGTCTTGGCTGATTTGTCCTACGCCGACCATGGTGTTAATCAGGGTAGGCCAGATGGTACACATCGCGACGGTAATGGCTGAAATGACAAATGATTTAGATAGCCCCTCGACTGGATTTACATATAAGGACGCGACCAATAAGCTCACGATCGGTAACCATGCCAGTGGGCTAATCGGTTTGAAAATCTGAATAAGTGGATTTAAAGCACGATAAAAATTAGGGCTTAGACCACAGAGCAAACCCACTGGAATGGCAATCATTGAGGAGATCAGGCAGGCGGTTAGCACCGTTTTTAAACTTGTCAGAATTTGATCAAAAAAAGTCGGAGGGCCACTAAATATGGCGGTCGATCCTTCGGGTAAATTGGCATAAAAGCTTTTTGCAGCTTCTCGCTGATTGAAAAACTCAGCCATTAGACCTTTAAAGGC
This sequence comes from Acinetobacter sp. 3657, assembly GCF_031456775.1. NCBI lineage: Bacteria > Pseudomonadati > Pseudomonadota > Gammaproteobacteria > Moraxellales > Moraxellaceae > Acinetobacter > Acinetobacter sp. 3657. Next base: position 48,164 of record NZ_JAVDVH010000006.1, read on the forward strand.
ATTAAATACTTCCACAGGGCCGGGTAGGTTGCCAATATTGGTTTGAATCTGTTGCGAAGCACCTTGCCAAACTCCTAAAAATACAAGAATCGCAATCATCGGCAAGATGACACTTAATACAGTGTGACGTGCTTTTGTTGATAGTTTTTTCATGAAAATTCCCCCTATAACATCAATATAATCTTGGCTGGATAAGTGAGCTTTTCAAATCAGGCATCACTTATCCCATGTTCGTAGAGAGTTATTTCAAACCAATTTTAAAGGATGCCAAGAACGCATTGGGTTGATTTGCATCAAAAGTAACACCATCCAAAGCGCTGGTTTCTGGTGCTTTGATATAAGTCGCGGTGCTGAGGTCAGGGAAATCTTCCGCTTTCATTTTGCCTTCAGCGATCAGTTCTTTTGCTGCTTGCGCATAGATTTCTGGTTGATAGGCTTTTTTTGCCATGTCTAAATACCATTGATCTGGCTTGGTTTCAGGGACATGTCCCCAACGACGCATTTGTGTTAACCACCACACTGCATCTGAATAATACGGAATGCCGTATTGACCTTTATAGAAGGTATTGAAATTTGGAACAGGGCGCTTATCACCTGCTTCAAATTCAAAGGTTCCTGTCATACTGTTGGCAATCACAGCTTCATCAGCACCGACATAGTTCGGTCTTGAAATGATTTTGACCGCTTCAGCACGATTGGCATTATTGTCTTGATCTAACCAGTAAGATGCGCGAATTAATGCTTTGACGACTTTTACTGTTGTTGTTGGGTTTTTCTCGGCAAAGTCTTTGGTCATCCCAAACACTTTATCTGCACCGTCTTTCCACATTTGATCAGAGGTGGCTACGGGAACGCCAATTTTTCTAAACACGGCTTGTTGGTTCCACGGTTCACCAACGCAATAGCCCATGGTCGTACCTGCTTCCATGGTGGCAACCATTTGTGGTGGGGGCACGACGGAGAGCATCACATCTGCACCTTTGTTGCCCGAAGTATCATTTGCGTCGTATACGCCCGGATTGACATCACCAGCAGCAAGCCAATAGCGCATCATGTAGTTATGTGTACCCACTGGAAATGTCATGCCCAAATTAAAGGGTTTACCCGCAGCTTTTGATTCATTTGCGGCCACTTTTAATGCTTCAGCACTAATGGGGTGCTTCGGCTTACCATTTTCCATGGTCAGGTTCGGCTTCATTTTCTGCCAGACTGAATTTGATACGGTGATTGCTGCACCATTATAAGAAAGCGTAAATGGGGTAATAATTTCTTTATTTCCAGTAATGCCTGTCATCGAGCCGAGTGGCATGGCTGCGAGCATATGCGCACCGTCTAATTCACCGCCAGCAACACGGTCATAGAGAACTTTCCAATTTGATTGTGCTTCGAGTTGCACATTTAATCCTTCATCTTGGAAATAGCCTTTTTCATGGGCAATTGCTAAAGGCACCATATCGGTGAGTTTAATAAATCCAAGTTTGAGATTGGTTTTTTCAGCCTCGGTTGCTGTGTTTGAAGATGCATTCGTTGCAGTTTCAGGTTTTTTACCACATCCGCTCAGCGATAATACCGCGGCAGTCATACACATCATTAAACATGTTGATTTGACTAAATGTGACATAATCGTTAGACCCCTATTCAGATTGTCTCTTGGCCATCAGCCAGATGATTTATGCTGATCAATATTTTATTTATGCGAGCGAGAGGTGAGAGAGGGGCTGTATAAAGCATACAAAAAGATGACAACGCCCTTCCACCACTCAATCCATATGTAATTTATGGAGCAAGCAGTTTTACGAGCGTCATTGGCCGTGAATTAAAAAATCATCTTTGATTTTTATAATTATGAAGTAGCAACTTGTATGCCAAATAATCAAATGATGAAAATTAATGTTGCAGTGAGGGTGTTGGTAAATATTTAGCTTATTTAACCACCCGCCAAAATGCGAGAAGTCCACTCAGTACGATTAAGACAACTGAGATTAACCACGGGCTAATAATCGCAATGGTGAGCAAAATCAACATACTACTGCCGAACATCCAACTGCGGCGCTGTTGCTGTTGCATTTGTAAGCGCATTTGTTGGATTTCTTTGAGCTGTTTGTCATGCCATGCGGATTGGTTTTTTAAACCATTTAGACTATCAATAAGTAGGCTCGGTAAATCTTGAGCGCCCAATAATAGGTCGGGAATCTGCTGACCAAGCTCTTTCATATTTTTGACTGGATTCATATTGGCTTTGACCCATTCCGTCAGAATCGGTTTGGCCAGCTTCCAGATGTCGAGTTGAGGATAAAGATCTGTACCTAAACCCTCAACGTGAACCAGTGTTTTGAGGAGCAACATCAACTGCGGTGGAATTTCCAAATGGAAACGACGCGCAATGTCCATGACTTGAATCAAAATCCCTGCGAAGTCGAGCTGATCCATTGGTTTAGAGACCATTGGTCCAACGGTGCGGCGCATCTCACGAGACAATGCATCTTGATCGGTACCCGGTGGAATCCAGCCTGCCTGATGCACGATTTGAACCAACTGCATAAAGTTGCTGTTCATCACCGCAAGTAACATTCGCGCAATCGTCATTTGATCATGTTTTGACAACTCCCCCATGATCGCGCAGTCCAACGCGATAAAGCGAGGGTTGTCTGGGTTAATTGTTTCAACAAAGACATTACCTGGATGCATGTCGGCGTGGAAAAAGTTGTCACGGAACACTTGGGTAAAGAAAATGGTTAAGCCTTTTTCTGCCAGATCAGCACGATCCATGCCTAAACGGTCAAAGGTCGCGATATCAGAAATCGGTACGCCTGTGATGCGCTCAGCCACCATCACCTCTTTACTGTCCATATAGACTTCAGGCACATACATCATGCTTGAACCAGTAAAGTAATGGCGCATACGACGGGTGTTGTCAGCTTCAAGACTGAGATCAAGTTCATTTAAAATGATTTGACGGTAATCCTGAATAATTTCAGATAAATGTAGGGCGCGTGCAGCTTCTAAACGATTTTCCAACCAATCCCCGAGCCAAGCGAGGATTTCAAAGTCTTGTAAAATCTGATTACGGATATCAGGACGAGTGACTTTAACCACCACTTCACGACCGTCATGCAGTGCGGCAGTATGTACTTGTGCAATCGATGCCGCCGCAAGTGGTTGTTCATCAAAACGAGAGAACAAGGTGGAAACATCTGCTTTTAATGATTCCTGAATCCGTTGTTTTGCCAGTTGTACATCAAACGGTTTAACCTGATCTTGCAATAACACCAATTGCGATAAAATTTCAGGTGGAATCAGATCACGACGAGTAGAGAGGAGTTGCCCCAACTTAATCGTCAAAGGCCCCATATCTTCTAAGGCTTCTTTGAGCTTGAGCGGATTTTTTTTCTCGCGACTTGACCATGCGGCAGGATGCATTTTGATTACATTTAAGGCATGGCGTGCTTTGGCTGGTAATTCTTCCGCAGGGAACAAGGTGTCAAGGCGGTAGTGTGCTGCTATACGCCAGAGTTCGAGTAACCGTGTAACATGCGGAATCATATAAAATCTTACCTAGTCTTGAGAGGATTGTTTTTGTGGGTTGAAAGAAGCCTGTAATTGCTGAAACTTGGCTTCTAAGCGATCTAACGCTTGATTGAATTGGCGTGTTTCTCGATTGAGGTCGTCCATTTGCCAACGCGGGGCAAATATCCCGCTGTCTTCTTTTAGAGCATCTTCAACAAAGAATAAATGACTTTGCAATGAACGTTTTAACTGTTCTGGCGCACGCTGAATTTTACCGAGTTCATGTGCCAGTTGTGGGCCAATCCAAGGTGATAAATGCGCAGCGAGATCAGGCTCAGCTTGCTGCATAATTCTTTGAATATCTTGTAATAAGTGATAATCGCCTTGTAGTGGGATATTGCCAATTTGATCCATATCACTGAATAACAATTTGACTAACGCCACTACGTTTTCAACATGTAGGGTTGCTGTTGCATCACTAATCTTATTCTGAGAATCAAAAGGTCGTTGTTCAAAGATGGATGGTGCTTGGCTCTGTCCTGTCACCGTCGGTTCCAGTCGAACTTTATTTTCATCAAAAAACACATCAACAGAGAGTTGGGGACTATCGATCACCACTCGCAATAATTGACCTTGTAATTGATTGAGTTGAACGCGTGTAATCGCATCCAAATCAATCACATGATGAATGAGTCGTTCGACTGCACCGAGTGCTAAAATCGACCACATTGCGAATTCCTTAAAATCTGAACCTTACAGTTTGAATCCACGGTGAACAGCCACGATACCACCGGTTAAGTTGTGGTAGTCACAGCTTTGGAAGCCTGCATTTTCCATCATCCCTTTTAAGGTGCGTTGGTCAGGATGCATACGGATCGATTCAGCGAGGTATTTATAACTTTCAGCATCATTCGCGACCAATTTACCCATGATCGGGAGCGCCGTGAATGAATAAAAGTCGTATAGTTTCGAGAAAGGTTCAAATACAGGTTTTGAAAACTCAAGTACCAATAAACGACCGCCTGGCTTAAGGACACGATACATCGCCTGTAAGGCAGCATCTTTATCGGTCACGTTACGTAAACCAAAACTGATCGTGAGTAAATCGAAGCTATTGTCTGCAAATGGCTCTAATGTTTCTGCATTGGCAAGCACAAAATCAACGTTGGTACAGCCCGCATCAATCAGACGATCACGACCCACATTTAACATGGATTCATTGATATCTGAAAGTACCACATGGCCCTGCGGACCTACTTCGCGACTAAACACTTTCGCAAGGTCACCTGTACCGCCTGCGATATCTAATACATGCTGTCCACGACGAACACCAGACATATTAATGGCAAAGCGTTTCCAAAGGCGGTGGATACCGAATGACATGAGGTCATTCATGATGTCGTATTTGCTCGCAACCGAATGAAAGACTTCTGCAACTTTTTGTGCTTTATCATCACTACTTACGGTTTGATAACCGAAGTGAGTCGTCTCACCGACATTTCCTGTATTTGCACCACGCGGTAAGTTGTATTTCGGTACTGAACCCGTCGGTGTTGATGTTAGACCTTGTTGTAATGTTTGTTGCTGACCTTGGGGGGTGCCTTGCGGAAGGGGTGAGCTTAGGAATGGGCTGACTTTGTCTGAACTTGGTTTTTGCTCAACTTCTGGGGTGGGCTGTTGGTTTTCGTTAGACATTGTTTTCTCCTAAACTTTCGTTCTAGCGGCACGAATCAGCATGCATGATGACAGATTTTGTAATTTTTTACAGGCTTTGACATGTAATTGTTATGAATAATATACAGAAACTCATTTTCTCAAAAGGGTTTTTATTTTGAATTATGTTGAGACAAATCTCCCTCTTATGGAAGAGGGAGGGCGTATGTTATTTATACTTGAAATGGAGCAGGATCCCCAGCATGAACTTTATCAATAATTTCACGCTCTTTTTCAGTAAACGCCTGAATAAAAACCGCAGCAGATTTTAAGGGTTTCATTGCAGCAAAACCTTCTTGAATGAATTCGTACATCCCTTCAAATTGATATTTTTTGGCAATGCCTTTGCACATCTTAAAAGCAGCGTACATCATGGTAGAACGCATATATTTGTCTAAGGTTACGCCCAACTCATCGAGGAGTTGTAATTGTTCATAACGCGCTTCACCTTGATCAAGTTTGACCAATGTCTGGCGCATGATTTCATCGGTTATCGGTGTGTCTAAAGGGTAGTCTTGTAAGAGTTGGATTGCGACTTGCTCATCCAAACGTGTTGCAAGTACTGCCAGACTAACTGACTTTGTGCCCGTTTTAATGGCATTTTCAGGAAGTAGACTTTCCGCTTTGTGGGCATATTTCAGTAAGCGTTCGATTTGCTGTGCCATAGCATCAAAATCAGGGCCACCATATAAGCGATTTAAGAAATATTGCGCCATTAACTGATTTTCAGGCTGAGCAAAGAAATCTTGATGCGTTGCCGCAATGCGTGCTTTCATCCATGCTTGTGCATCATGTAGGCGTTGGGCAATCGCTGGATCTTGGTGGTAATTCAAATTTTGATATTGTAATAAAAGATCATCAAATGCAGCGAGTTTTGACATATTCGCACTCAAAGAAAATAAAATCATGAAATCATAGGCTGCATGATACCCAAGAACCATGACAACATAAACGCTAAATGTTTAACAATTGGTCACTACAAAGCTCCATTTATTTTATTCTACAGAAATTGTACATTTGTTTTTTTAAAGTCTATTCCAGTTATGACTATACTCAATTTTAATAAATCATACACTTAGAGCAAAAAATGAGTGAACAACAACCCGTATTTGAATTACGTGATGAAGATGAGCTTTCTTTAGATTTGATTGAGGCACAGTACGCATTAAAACAAAGCCAAGATCAAAAAAATGCAAAAAGTGTGTTAGTGCTGGTCAGTGGTATTGAACTGGCAGGCAAGGGCGAAGCGGTTAAACAGTTAAGAGAGTGGGTCGACCCGCGTTATCTCCGTGTTAAAGCGGATGCGCCGCAACGTATGTCAAATAGCCAAGCATTTTGGCAATCGTATACGCGCTTTATACCTGCTGAAGGTCAAATCGTGGTGATGTTTGGCAATTGGTATAGTGATTTACTTGCAACCGTAATGCAGGATGCCAAGGCTTTGGATGACAAAGCATTTGATCGTTATGTCGAAAAAATGCGGGCATTTGAGCATGATTTACAACAGAACCATGTGCATGTGATTAAAGTTTGGTTTGATCTGTCTTGGAAAGCCTTGCAAAAACGTTTGGATCAAGTAGATCCATCTGAACAGCATTGGCATAAACTGCATGGGTTGGATTGGCGCAATAAAAAGCAATACGAGACTTTGCAAAGCTTCAGTCAACGTTTTACTGAGGATTGGTTTATCATCGATGGCGAAGATGAAAAACGCCGAGATCAATGTTTTGCTCAGTATGTTTTACAGACTTTGCAAGCCTTGCCAGAACATCAAACATCCGCAGCAAAAACATGGCAGCAGGCCGAGATTCCTCAACAATTGATACAACCAGAGCAGCAAGTTTTAGAAAAAGAACGCTATAAAGATGAGTTGAATGAGCTGACCAAAAAAGTTGCTGAAGCATTACGTTGTGATGAACGTAAAGTGATTATTGCGTTTGAGGGAATTGATGCAGCAGGTAAAGGCGGTGCGATTAAGCGGATCGTGAAAAAGTTAGATCCGCGTGAATATGAAATTCATAGCATTGCCGCGCCTGAGCGCTACGAATTGCGCCGTCCTTATCTTTGGCGCTTTTGGAATCGACTCAATGACAGTGGCAAAATCACTATTTTTGATCGGACATGGTATGGCCGTGTGTTGGTGGAGCGTGTTGAAGGATTTGCATGTATACCTGAATGGCAACGTGCTTATGATGAGATCAATCGTTTTGAACAGAACTTAATTGATAGTCAAACCGTCATTGTTAAGATTTGGCTGGCGATTAGCAAAGATGAACAAGCATTACGCTTTAAAGAACGGGAACAGACACCGCATAAACGTTTTAAGATCACAGAAGAAGACTGGCGTAACCGTGAAAAATGGGATGATTATTTAAACGCAGCCGCGGATATGTTTGAACGGACCAGTAGCAAAGATGCCCCGTGGCACATCATTGCGACCAATGATAAATATAGTGCACGTATTGAGGTATTGAAGGCGATATTAAAACAACTGAGCGTAGATTAAGCGCTCAGTTGTTTATTGACCTTGGAAACTTCAGTCGATTAAGTCTGTTGAACCAAACCCGCATCTATTGAAGATGGTTTAGCGGTAACATTTTTATGCTGGCGGAACACAATCAGTGTGGCAATCAGACTAATGATGGCGGCAAACATCAGCCAAAATGCAGGCATACTTTTGCTACCAGTTTCTTGCACGAGATAGGTTGCGATCATGGGGGTTAAGCCACCAAAAACTGAAGTTGCTAAGCTATAGGCGACGGAGAAACCCGCGATACGCACTGAGCTTGGCATCATTTCGGTGAGTGAAACCACCAACGCACCATTGTAGAAACTATAGAGTAGCGATAACCACAACAGTGCCATCAACATATGCGCAAGACTAATGTCATGTGCTAACCAGTTGAGCAACGGATAGGCGCTGATAAAAATCAACACAGTTGTGATGATCAAAAGTGGTTTTCGACCAAACTTATCTGAGAGATGACCACCAATCGGTAATAGAAGAAAGTTGCTGGTACCGACCATGACGGTTGCGATTAAACTTTCGGTACTGCTTAAATGCAGCACTTCCTTGCCGTAGGTCGGTGTATATACCGTAATAAAATAAAACATGGTGGTGGTAGTCGCGACCATGCACATACCCACCAGTACAATTTTCCAGTTTGCAGCGAGTGTCGCCATAATCTGTCGCGTGCTTGGATGCTCTTTACGTGAAGCAAAGGCTTCTGTTTCTTGCAAAGATTTTCGTAACCAGAAAATGAACGGAATAATGGCGCAACCGACAAAAAACGGAATGCGCCATGCCCAAGCATCAACTTGTGCTTTGGTAAATGCTAAGCTGACCAGATAACCCAATGTTGCAGCAAAAATAACAGCGACTTGTTGGCTGGCGGATTGCCAACTGGTAATAAAACCACGGTTATGTGGCTCAGCAATCTCCGATAAATAGACAGACACGCCACCGAGTTCGACACCTGCGGAAAAGCCTTGAGCCAACCGACCAGCGAAAATTAAAACCGTGGCTGCAAATCCAATACTGGCATAACCTGGGGTCAGCGCGATTAGCAAAGAACCTGCGGCCATGATGCTCAACGTGACCATTAAGCCTTTACGTCTTCCAATTCGATCAACGTATGGACCAAGAACCAAAGCACCGATCGGACGCATTAAAAAACTCACTGCGAAGACCAGAAAGGTTTTCATCAGTGCAGCATAGCTACTATCGGAGTGGAAAAAGGTTTGACCTATGGCTTGTGCATAAAGCCCAAAAAGGAAGAAATCATATTGTTCGAGAAAATTCCCGCTGGTGACATTAAAAATTGCACGTATTTTTGACGTTGTTTGTCCGTGTTGCACAACGACTCTCCATCATTCATTTGTCATCGTGTGATGGAGCATAAAAATACAATCTTGATCTAAACTTAAAAAATTAAGTGAATATTAACGCTTCTGTTGTTTTTATGTAGTGCAGTGTTTCCCTGCGAGACGAGTCATCTTACAGGGAACAAAAGACCTCTTCCATCATAATTCACACCCACTGTGTAGTTCTCTCACTGGGAGAAACAAAAGGGATTGATGAAAGAGGTCTAAATCAATATTGTAATGCGGAGAAATTTATTTAGTTAAGTGTAAGGCTTTTTTGTTGAATACGTTTGGCTAGGTTATAGCAGTCTTCGATATGCAGTTCGGTGATTTTTTTCATCATAAAATACCCTAAACTTGCTGCAATAATTTGTCCGCCTAGAGGAATAAATTTGGTCACTTGTTTGGTGGCGATTTTGGCAAAGAAACCATTAAAGGATTTTTTCATGGCAGTGCGTGCGACAAGGAATCCTGAAAACTCAAAACCACGTTTACGTAATTCATTCCAATGGATTTTTTTAGTTTCTGGGTCATAGACGCTGATATGTTCAGGTGCTAGACCAAAGCGAGAGTTAATATCTGGAATGACTTGGGTCAGCATGCTCAAGTCAACCACAACATCAAAAAATGGAATGGGTATAATCGCTGCACCTGCCGAATAATAAGCGGTTTTTTTTGTACGTTCTAAGCATTCTTTACGGATTTGTTCCAAATTTAAACTTGGGTCAATAAAGTCAGGCGTTTTTTCAATTTTCATAAAGTGATACCTAAGTCTATCCTTTGAATATGGGATTTTTTGGGGTGTATGTATAAATAGTCAACAATACTTTATTCAACCTTATTCAATAACAGTTTTCAAAACAATTTTTATATTTCATTGTTTGATTAACGTGACATAGTTCTACAAGCTTGTATAGTAGGGTTTGTTGGCATTTCAGCCATGCCTTGCGTTATTGACTAAAACAACTCAAACAAGGCATGAAACGCAGGCAATGGCGAAACCCTTGTCAAGGTTCATAACGAAGTTTGAGGCGGTTTTAGTTATAACCCTGCGGGACAGGGATATTTTTTACGCTACTACGTTATGCCTTATTCATTTAGAATGGCTAAATCTCATAAGTCATGCCTTGTATCGTATAAAAATATCCTCTGTCGCAAGCATCTGTGAAATATCAACAAACCCTAACGATTATGTACGATTTTGTGCATGTGAAATGGTGCTTTTTTGATGAGGTTGTATTAACGCATGGCGATTCATGTTATTCAAAGTCAACGCCTTGAAGTATTATTGCAAGGCGTGATGGCATCCATCACTCAACCAAGCGCCACGCCATTTCAAGTGTTTAAAACGCAACACTTTATCGTCCCTAGTCCTGCTCAAGAACAATGGTTAACGCAGAAAATCGCAGAGCAACAGGGCATGACTGCAAATTATCAATTCCATCAAAGAATCCGTGGTTTCCAATGGTATGCCTACCAACAAGTTCTCGATGATAAAGAGAAGGTGCGTAAAGCCAATATTCCGCGCTTGATTTTAAAATGGCGAATACATCAAGCTTTGCAACCCTTTATTCAAGCAGATCAAATCAGCTTGGCGGTGGAACATCCTCTCTATTCAATCGTACAGCGTATCTATGACAGTGCCGATCAGTTGCAACAAGGCACAGAAAAACAGCTTAAAAAGCAAAGTATGTTGTATTGGGTAGCCGAACAGGTTTCACAGTTATTTAATAACTATATGATTTACCGTGGTTATTGCCAGCGCGATTGTCAACAAAATTGTACTTGTTCGAGTAATTGGTTGTCGACTTGGGGACAAAATCAAACGCTCGATATTGAAAATTTGATTTCTCACTCAGATCAGCAAATTTCGGCTTTTACGCTCAATCAGACCCAGCAATTAGAAGCATGGCAACGTTGGTTATGGCACAACTATTTTCATGCTGACTTTTTGGAAATGCAAAGTATTGATGCTGATTTCTGGAAACTTCTGGACAATCAGCAGACAAGATCACAGGCTTTGGCTCAACTTCCGAATCAGGTCATCGTTTTCACGCTTTTAGATCTTCCACCTAGCCAATTACAGTTCCTACGTCGTTTAGGGCAATACCTTGAAGTCTTGATTTTGTACTATAACCCGTCACAGGAATATTGGGCGGATAGTGTCGATCCACTTTGGAAGCAGCGCTATGATCTCGGAGTAAAAGAACGTTTCATTGTGAAGAATCCAAAAGCGACGGATGCGCAAATTGCCGCGTTTTTTGAAAGCTTTAGCTTGGGTTTTAATGCCTTAAATCGCGAATCTCGTCATCCTTTATTGACTCGTTTAGGCAAACAGGCGCGAGATCATTTTTCGCTATTATCGCAACTGGCGACAGGGGAAGAGGGCAATTGGGTTGATGCATTTGAAGATTACTTTCCAGATAGCTTACTTGGTCAAATCCAGTCGGATATTTTCTATTTGGCTGAACCTATAGCTCAACAATATGAATTAGCACCTGATGATGAATCGATCCAATTTCATGTCTGTCATTCCAGTTTGCGACAGCTTGAAGTATTAAAAGATCAGTTGGCGCATTGGTTATCTCAAGCGGACACCATGCCTCGTCGTCCAAGTGATGTGCTGATTTTGACCCCAAACCTAGCAGAGCTTGAGCCTTTAATTCGTAGTGTTTTTCCTGCTGTTCCCAATGAGCATGATGTATTTTTACCGATCAAAATAGCAGGGGTCGCACAGTTAGATGCGTTGAATGCATGGCGGGCGGTGTTAGGTCGTTTGCAGTTGACCCAAGGGCGGTTTACGCAGGATGAGTTTGCCGACTGGTTGAATCTAGCGGCAACACAACAACGTTATGGTCTAGATTATAGTCAAGTGCAACGGATGTTAGCGTTGCTCAGTGATGCTGGTTTCAAACGTGGTTTGGACGCGGAACATTTAAAACAGAGTCTCACTGAGGCTGATCAAGACTATCGTTATAGTTTTAAATTTGCTTTAGACCGTTTGGCTTTAGGGATTGCTGTGCCTGCACATGTGATGGTGCAACAGACCTTGAGTTATGCGTTGGTACAGCCGAGTGACTTTGAGTTAATTGGTATTTTGATTCAGATTTATCAAGACTTCGCTGCTCGACGAGACTGGTTAACGGTGCATAATCAAGGTCAGCGTTTGCCTGTGGAAACATGGCTAACACGGATCAAGGCAGATGTTCAGGAGTTTGAACAGGCCGATGTGACGGCTTTAAAAGCCGTCCGAGAAATCGTGCAAAAGCAAGAGCGTATGCTGACCTTGGCCAGTTATTATGACGATGCCGAAACCCAGTTGCGTCAAATTTCATTGCCACTGCCTTATATCATTGAAGAAATACAACGCACTTTAGAAAGTCAATCGGCACAAGTTGAGCCGACTGGACAGATTACTTTTAGCCAGATCGGACAGATTCGCCCGATTCCTTATCGCTTAATTGTGTTGTTGAATTTAGATACAGGAAAATTCCCAAATCGGGACAGCCATATTCCATTTGATTTGATGGATGCATTACGCCAACAGTTAGGTGATCGTTCCCGTTTGGAAGATGATCAAGGTGCATTTTTGGATGCAGTGTTGTTGGCGCAAGAGCAATTATGGCTATTCTATAATGGCTTTGATATTAATGATGGCGAAGTCAGAGAGCCTTCGAGTGTGTTGCAAGGTTTTCGAGATCATTTGGCTTTGATTGTGAAAGCCCCTCTCTCTAAATCTCTCCCAGATGGAGAGACTTCCTTTGATTCTTTTGGGGAGGGCTATGAAAAACTCCAGATCCCTGCTCAGCTTTACCCGCTTTATTATCTGCATCGCTTACAACCTTTTGATCCACTGGGTTTTATCGCGGAGCGTCCTGTTCGTTATCAAGACCAGTGGTTTAAAGTGGCTTCACACATTCAACAAGTCAAAGGTGAGCGACAGGCATGGGCGAATACCCCTTATCCAGTTGAAAACAATGAAATGACGATTTTGGATAGCCGACAATGGATTCAGGATGTGACTTTTCCAGCGCGACTGTATTTAAAAACTTTGGGCGTGGAAAACCTCAGTGCAACAGAATTAGTTGATCAAAGTGAACCTTTGTTATTAGATGGTTTAGGCAAATATGCGATTCGACATTTTCTCCAGCAGCAAGATGTTCCGCAGCACAACCAAATGCTATCCCCCAGTATTTTGCAAGATCAACTCCCTGTGGGAAAAGTGCAGCAAAGTGCATGGCAACAAAGTTGTTTAGAGCAACAACGATTGCTTGAGCGATTGCAGCAATATGCCCCAACGCCAACAGAAACCACACAACGTGTTTGGCGCATCTCGAAACAACTCCAGATGAGCTGTATTAGCCCTAAACAAATGACGCAGGATTGGGTCAGTTTGGATGCATCCAGTGCGCGCGCAAAACGTCTGGCCAAAGTTTGGTTGGAATATTTACTTTGGTTGACGATATTGAATCATGACTCGACAACTGAGAAACGCCGTATCGTGGTGTTTAGTGATCAAACCGTGATTTGTGAGGGATTAAGTTCTCAGCAAGCGCAGCAGTATTTACACGCATGGTTACAGCTTTGGCAAACTGCCCAGCAGCAGCCTATCGTTTTACCTGCGGCACTGATTTTAAAACCACTTGAAAAAGCCAAACATCTGGAATGGACTGAACAGAATGACCAACATCATTTAACGGAAGACAGTCAAAAACAAGTATTGAAAGATTGGAACGATACGGGTGATTTTTCTGGTTTTGATATGAGCCAAAATGAAGCTTGTAAACTGCATCGAGATTGGCAATTTATTCTACAAGAACAAGATGCAGCCGCACTATTACAATATGCCTGTAATCATTATAGCTATGCGCTGTATCAACCAATTTTTGAATATTTACGGGTGGAGTAAGACATGCATTCAAAATATCCTGTGTCTTATCAACCGATTGGTGATATTCAATTCGAAGGTCTGCATCTGATTGAAGCTTCGGCAGGTACAGGGAAAACCTATACCTTATCAAGCTTGATGGTTCGGATTTTATTAGAAAAATATCTGCCCAATCAGGTGATTGCGACGACATTTACCCGTGCTGCTGCCGCAGAACTCAAAAGCCGCATTCGTGCACGTTTGGTTGAGATTCATCAATATTTAGAACCCTTACGCACGCGATTAGATGCCGATATTTACAAACTTGCAGCGCAAGAATCCGATCCGCTTAAACAGCATATTTTACAAACATTTGCACCGCGTATTGCCTATGCTTGTGAGCGTTTAAAACTTGTCATTGATCAGTTGGATGAATTATTCGTTGGTACATTGGATAGTTTTAGCCAAAAGCTGTTAAGAGAATTTGCTTTTGAAAGTGGCAAGATTGAACGTGCGCAGATTACCGAAGATGCGAAAAGTTATACCCGCCAGTTGATTCATGATGTGTTACGAGAATGGATTCAATCACAGCCTCAACAGGTGATTGATGCCTTGTATAGCGTGGGCGGACTGAAAAGTGTCGATCATTTTGTTGGGATGGTGGAAAGCTCGCTGAATTTTAGCTCAGCTCAGTTTAAGTTGCCTGAAATGCCCGAAATTGAGCTGGCGCAGCTACAACAATGGCAACAACAAGCACAGCAAATTGAACTTAGTACTTTGGCTGAATATTTTAATTTAGACGGCGCTTATTATTCTCATATTAATGGCACGTCTTTCCGTAACAATGCTTTTAATAAATTATTTTGCGAAGCGTTACCACAGCTATTAAAAGCCCTCTCGGATACCGAGAATGTACAAGTGTTTGATGCCTATTTTGCCGATGCACGAGAGGCTGTATTTAAGTTTTTAGATAAGCTCGACCACCAGAAGATTTTTAAAAAATGCCCTGCGGAGATTGCAGAGGGTTTTTACCAACATCCGACCATTTTACAACTTCAAAAACTTTGCCAATCGCTACAGCAAACACAGCAGCAGTTCGAACAGTTGCAGGTTTATTTAAAAGCCTATTTGTGTCTCGAAGTGAAGAAGCGTTTACCCCAAGTATTGCAGCAAAAAGGTGAAACTACTTTTGCTCAGCAAATCAAAACCCTATCAGAAGCCTTAAAAGGTGAGCAAGGTCAACGTTTTGCGGTGTTTGTACAGGCACGTTACCCGTTGATTTTGGTGGATGAATTTCAGGATACCAACCAAGATCAAGATGATATGTTGGCCAGTATCTGGCGGCATCCACAGCGCTATCAAAAAGGTTGCATGATTATGGTCGGAGACCGTAAGCAAGCGATTTATGGTTTCCGTGGTGGCGATATGCTGACTTTCCTGAATGCCTACCAAGATATTATGGCAAAGCAGGGGCGTGAGTATAAATTGATTCATAACCACCGTTCGGTCAAAGAATTAGTCGAGGTGGTGGATGTATTGTTTCAGCGACACATGGATTTTGGTGAGCAGGTACTTTATGACCCAATTCAGGCAGGTTCACGTCCTCATCCTGCTCTGATTGAAAATGAGCACATCAATCCTGCACCTTTACGTTGGTTACAGCTTCAGGATGGCAATGAACAAGCAACCCAAGTGGCTTGGAAAATTCAGAGCTTACTCAATCAAGCCCATTTGCAGCAATTGTACTTAGAAGGTGATGGTCGAAAATCCATTTGTGAAGATGATATTGCGGTGCTTTCACGTAGCCACCGTCAATTGGATGAAGTGCAATATGTATTGCAGCGCTTGGGCATTCGGGTCAATCGACCATCAAAACGCAGTGTTTTTGATTCAGCGATTGCGCAGGATGTGGGAGCGTTGCTAACCACTTTGCTTCATCCTTATGATGAAGCAAAGTTAAAACGCGCTTTATTGAGCCGTTTATTTGGTTTTGATCTCACTCGATTATTGGTACTTGAACAAAGTGTGGAAGGACTGAGCCATTATATTCAGCAGTTCGATGAGATCCGTGAAATGTGGTCGAATCAAGGTTTTTTATCTGCATGGCAACGCTGCTTAAATCAGTTTGGTATCTGGCAGCAATTGGTGGCAACTCAAAGCAAAGATAATGAACGCGCTGTGGTGAATTTGCGTCATCTTAGCGATATTTTGAGTCAGCACAGTGAACATGTGCAAGGTATACAGAACCTGTATCACTGGTATTTAAAACAACTGCATTCACCCAGCGATCGCGAGTGGGAATTGGAGCAAAAGCTTTCTAGCGAAGCGGGTGTACAGTTGATGACTATTCATCAATCCAAAGGTTTGGAATTTAAAATCGTCTTCTTACTCGGAGCGAACAAAGCATTTTCTGAAATGCAGAAGACTTTAAATTTCTCAACGACTGAAATTCAAGTACCCGAGACTGGACAGACACGCACCCAGCGTGTGGTGGCGATCGCCGATAAAAACTTCTTACAACAAATTGAATTGGATCAACATCAGCAACGTGCGCAAGCTGAACAAAATCGTTTATGGTATGTGGCGCTGACGCGAGCCAGTCATCGTGTTTATGCGGTATTTGAGCCTGAAAAGGGCGATAAAAATAAACGTTCAGGTTTGGCGTTTTGGAAGAATCAAGGTGAAAGCTTCCAATATCCTTATAGTGCCGATGAGCGCTTGATCTTAGATCGTCCACAAGCGTTGCAGACTCAGCAAGCCCAACAGGAAATCATTGTATCTGCACAGCCTTTACCCGAGCAGCGTTTTTATGCTCGGGCTAAAACCAGCTTTAGTTATTTGGCACAGCATCTCAAACACAAAGCCAATCGTGTTGATCGGCTTGCCAATGCGGATCAAGCTTTTGAACAAGCCGAGGATGAATTAAATCTACAACTTACGACGAACGCAGTAAGCGCTGAGCCGATTGCTTGGATTAAACAATATTTTCCGAAAGGGACGTTGGCAGGGAATTTCCTGCATGAAATCTTTGAACAGATTGATTTTCAACATCCTGAAACATGGAAAGAAGAAATTCGCCGTCGTTTTAAAAATACTTATCAAAGCTTATGGTTAGATTTACTGAGTCAATATCAACAACATTTTCCAGAACAGGACAATGCCGAACAACAATTATATCAATGGATGGCTGTGTGGTTACGTGAAGTATTGGCAACACCTCTGAATCAAGGCTTTCAATTAAAACAATTGACGACAGGGCAATATCTTTCAGAATGCCCATTCTATTTGGCCTTGTCTGATCGTGTCCTTGCTATGCAGCGAGTGCAACAACTATTTGAAGAATACGACATTCACATGCCTGAGTTGCTTGAAGCCAAATCAGCGAGGTACCTCAATGGTTCGATTGACTTGGTGTATTTTGATGGGCAGCGTTACCATATTGCCGATTATAAAAGTAATTACTTAGGCAGTGATCAGGTGGATTATCAAGCGATTCAGATTGCTGAAAGTATGTCGCTGTCGAGCTATTGGCTACAAGCGGCATTATATTTGGTGGCATTGCATCGTTATTTGCAGGTGAAATTGCAGAACTACGATATGCAGCAGCATTTAGGCGGTGCGTCGTATCTGTATTTACGGGGTATGAACGGACAAGCACAGCAGGGCTATTTCTACTGGAAACCTGAGGACGAATTTATCCTACGTTTAGATGCAATTCTTGGGTATTTTACTGAAGATAAATCTGGAAAAATGGTGTAGATAAAGTGAATGATTTTAAATTAAACAAAAACTTATTTTGTGGATAAGTCTGTTTATAAACTTGTGGACAAGCGTGTGGGTAAGTTTGAGGATAACTCTGTGGACAAACAAATCAGTAATCAGTCGGAAGCTTTACCTTGGCTCAATACGTGGAGTCGTTATCTCTCACAAGCCCCATTTTCTCAATCTGCACAAGCAGTTAGCGCCTCAGTTATCTTGCAACAACTGGTTGAAGCGAGCTTGCAAGGCGACAGTTGTATTGAAACAGATTCAACACAGCTTGAAGCTTTGGGTGATTTGGCTGTAAGCAGCGAAATCGCAGCGATTCAAGTTGCCCCATGCGTCTATGATCAGCAGGGCTTGGCATTATACCGATATTGGAACTTAGAACAACGCCTCGCTGATCAGATTTGTCGATTAAAGCGACAAACGACTCAGGCAATGGATATTTCCAGCTATCAACTCCTATTGAATGATGAATATCAACAAGCGGCGTTGAAAATGGTAATGCAACAATGGCTCAGCATTATTACTGGTGGGCCAGGTACAGGTAAGACCTATACCTTGGCTAGAATTATTGCGGCGCTCAATCAGATAATTCCTGATATTCGTATTGCCATGGCTGCACCGACAGGTAAAGCGGCGCAACGGATGCAAGAGGCACTGCAAAACTCATTTAATGACCCCAAACTGCTTGAATCAGGTTTGGTCACCGATGAATTACGTCATCAAAACACGCAGACACTGCATCGTTTACTCGGTCTAGGGCATCAGCAGATTCCTCGCTTTCACGCCAAACAACCTTTGCCATATGATGTCATCGTGGTCGATGAAGCATCGATGCTGGATCTCAATCTCGCTACTTTATTGTTTGAAGCAGTGCCTGATTCATGTCGGATTATTTTATTGGGTGATGCCAATCAATTGGCTTCGGTCGATGTCGGTTCAGTTTTGGCAGATTTACAACAAGTTGAAGCCTTGACCGAAAATCGAGTACAACTGAAAAATAGTCGCCGTTTCTCTGATGAAGCCAAAATTGGACAGTTGGCACGGTTTATCCAAGCACAGCAAGATCAAATAGAACATCACGCTGTACTGCCCAAACTTGAATCGGAAATAGTAGTGCCTTCAAGCTTGCAAGCCATTGCACTGTCAGAGGGCATGCCAGACCTGATTCAACTGGAATATTTGCCACAACAACCTGATTTTGAGGTTGAACCGTATCAACAAAAATTGATGTATGGTTTTCAGGGCTATGTGGATGCGTTAAAAAATTATCTACAAGCGATTGACCCTGAAGATGAAATAGAACGAGTCATTCAGTCTTTTGATGATTATCGGATTTTAGCCGCGGTACGCCATGGCGCTTTGGGTATAGAACAACTGAATCGTTATGCAGAACAATGGTTGAATCAACAACTTAAACAGATTGCAATCGGGGATTGGTACGTGGGTCGTCCTGTGATGATGACGTATAACGACTACCAACTTGGGATTTCCAATGGCGATATTGGAATTTGCTTTAAACACCGTAGCCAATCGCAGCAATTTGAGGTATTTTTTCCGAGTTTAAATAAATGGATTGCTGCACATCGGTTGCCTCGAAATATGCAAACGGCTTTCGCTCTGACTATTCATAAATCACAAGGTTCTGAGTTTAGTCATACGGCAGTGGTACTTGATCAAGCAGCGGAAAAACTGCTGAGCCAAGAGTTGATTTATACGGCGATTACTCGTGCTAAAAAAGTGGTGACACTTTTGGCCGATCCAAATGCGTTATTACAAGCACTTACAATTCGAACGGTTCGTCGTAGTGGTTTAGTACAAAAGATCAATTTGGGTGGATTGTGAACTTATACTTCAAAGTTCACAACTTTGTAAGAAAATGCTTACAAGGATTCAAGCAATTGGCGCTAGAGCTATCTGTGTGTTTTTGAGATTATGGACACACAAAGAGCCTAGTAGGGAAAACTAGGTAAATCGCAAAAATATAATAATAACGTCGTGATGACAGCGAACTTACAGTGAAGTAAGTGATAAAAGAGGAAACTTACAGCCGCTAAGCCTTGTAGTTTTGGGAGAGACTACAGGGCTTTTTTATTTTTACAAATAAAAGCCTAAAAATAGTGACCTTTAATATTGGTTGATTTCAAAGCGTGAACATTCACACTTTGATGGATTTTGCTGTTTAAGTGAAACAGAATCGACCCGTTTGATACTTCAATAAATCGTTTTGTTCCCCCACTTCATTGTTAGACAGTTATTTTTAATTATTAAGTTAATTGTTATACAGAATCGTACGTTTTAACTTACAAGGAGATAAGAGAAATGCTATTTTTCTCCACAATTGGTTGTGACAGAATGATCAGTATAAAGAGAAGAAAATTCTTTTCAGTTATATAAGAAAAATGATGTGTGAATCTCATTCAGAGGGTTTGAATGATCGTAAATAAAAAGATAAATAACAAAAATAAATGAAAATGAAAACAATAAAAATTAAGCGCAAAGCCCAAGCTAAAACTTGGGCTTTTTTGTATGGATTTGAATGTTAAACCGCTACACCAAATCATTTTCCGTACGATCAGTTGCAAACAATGAGCGACGTTGATTTTTTGGGATTTTTGGACAATTGGTTGAGATTTGATAGAGGGTTTTTGCCAGAGCAGGTAAATGTGTTCCGACGACAGATTTCCCAGTCGTTAAAAGCGAGACACTGATATCACGCTCAGGATCAGCCCAGCATAAAATGTTAGAGAAACCGATATGTCCAAAGGCTTGTCCAGTCATCGGGCCAAATAAGCCAATTGGGTTACTGCCGAGCATAGGACCTAAAGCATAACGCATCGGTGCAAGTAAGGTGCGATCTAAACTGATCCCTGATGTTGGTAGCGTCGAACGAAAAACCGTTTTGGCACTCATAATTTGTTTGCCCTGATATTCACCACCACTCAACAACATTTCAAAGAAACGACCTGCTTGTTCAGCACTGGTATAGATATTTCCTGCGGGGCAAATCGTATCCATAAACCGAGTATCGTTGGTGACATCAACTGCAAGCTGCAAACCACCGCCCAATACACGATGTAGATAATGATCTGTGCCCAAGCTTGGATGAATGCCTGTTGCGTAGTTGAGCGCGGCATCGGCACGATATTCAGGTTTTAGACCATAGTTAAAGTAGTCCAAGCCCATCGGTTTTTCTATATTTTCTGCCAAAAACTCACGAACGCTTTGACCTGTCACCCTCTGTACAATTTCACCTAAAATGTAGCCAGCGGTGACGGCGTGATAGGCCAGATGCGTGCCTGAAGGGGATACCGGTTTGGCTGCACACAGCAGCTTTAAGATTTCTTCTTGATTAAACAGCAGTTCTGGTGTGACTTCACTGTCAATACGAGGAATGCCGCCGCGGTGGGAGAGTAAATGAAAAAGGGTCGCACGACGTTTCCCATTTACGCCATATTCAGGAATATAGTAGCTAATCGGATCAAGTAAATTTAGATCACCGCGTTCATCTAACATATGGATCAGCATGGCGGTGACCATTTTAGATGCTGAAAATAAGCAAACAGGTGTATCAGGTGTCCCGACTTTGGCATCGGCGGCTAAGCCATCAGGCGAGTTGCCTTGAGCATGACCAATACTACGGTTAATTAGAATCTGTCCTTTTCGACGTAGACACAAGGTAATCAGTGGATAGTTACCTGTTTTGTACAAGTGTTCGACACTGTTCCAAATTTTTCCAATCTGAGCATCGGTCATTCCCCCGAGTTCAGCAGCAACTTCATCTTTAGAGCGAATGACTTGATTTAAATCATGGGGTACATAACAGGTATTGGTTGATAAAATTTTCACGATTCCCTCGCATTTTTTCGTTTTTCTTTCATTTCTGTCATAAATTGAAAACAGAACTCAGCTAGTGTGCATCTTTTTATACGGGCTGTCAGCTGCCGAAATGCCCGTGTCGTTAAAACATTTTTGCAATATAGTCAGAGATCACTTAAAATAGCCAACTTGCTGTAGTGATGCACGGCAGTCAGTTCTTAGAACTGATCAATATCATTTATTTTTTAAGCATCTCGGAGAAATCGAATGGCTTTAACAAACGCAGATCGCGCAGAGATCATCGCTAAATTTGCTCGTGCTGAAAACGACACTGGTTCACCAGAAGTACAAGTTGCTTTATTGTCTGCTCAAATCAATGATTTACAGAGCCACTTTAAAGAACACAAACACGACCACCATAGTCGTCGTGGTTTGATTCGTATGGTTAACCAACGTCGTAAACTTCTTGACTATTTAAATGGTAAAGATCACGGTCGTTATGTTGCTTTGATCGGCGAACTAGGTTTACGTCGTTAATTCGATTTGGCTTTGTTTTCGGTATTTCGCATGTCACAGTGCTTTATCGCTGAGAAGAAAGTTTCACCTAATCTATCTTAGGTGATTTTATAGAAGGGGCGCATGTTCGCTCCTTCTTTGTGTTTAACTTTTTTAAAAATCTTTGGTCTAGTGCGATGGCTTCTAAGCTTTGTCATTTATCTACACAGCAGTTGTAGTCTGAATGCCAAACCTTAGGGGTCTCACTAGAATTAAAACTAGGAAATTAAAATACATGTCAATGTTTAATATCATTCGTAAAGAATTCCAATTTGGTCAACATCAAGTTGTTTTAGAAACGGGTCGTGTTGCGCGTCAAGCGAATACTGTTGTTGTAACGATGGGTGGTGTCACTGTACTTGTGGCTGTCGTTGCTCAACCTAAAGCAAAAGCAGGGCAAGACTTCTTCCCACTTACTGTTAACTATCAAGAAAAACAATATGCTGCGGGTCGTATCCCAGGTGGTTATGGCAAACGTGAAGGTCGTCAGTCTGAAGCTGAAACTTTAATTTCACGCCTCATTGACCGTCCAATCCGTCCATTGTTCCCAGAAGGTTTCTATAACGAAATCCAAGTAACAGCAACGGTTATTTCTTCTGACAAAACGATGGATGCCGATATTGCTGCAATGCTTGGTACTTCAGCTGCAATGTCAATTGCATCTGTTCCATTCCGTGGTCCAATCGCTGGTGCACGTGTTGGTTTGATCAACGGTGAATACGTTCTTAACCCGAACCATGAGCAGTTAAAAGAAAGCGATCTTGACCTTGTGGTTGCTGGTACAGAATCAGCAGTATTGATGGTTGAATCTGAAGCGAAAGAACTTTCAGAAGACCAAATGCTCGGTGCTGTACTTTTTGGTCATGACGAAATGCAAATCGCGATTCAAGCGATTAAAGAATTTGCTGCTGCTGCGGGTGCTGTTGAATCGACTTGGGTTGCGCCAACTAAAAACGAAGCGCTGCTTGAGCAATTAAAAGCAGCGTTTGAAGCGAAAATCTCTGAAGCGTATACCATTGCGGTGAAACAAGACCGTTATGCAGCACTTGATGCACTTTATGCAGAAGCAGTTGCACAGTTCGTTCCTGAAAATGACGAAACTGGTATTGCTGACGAAGTAAACGAATTATTTGAAGAGCTTAAATACCGTACCGTACGTGACAATATCTTGTCTGGTAAACCACGTATTGATGGTCGTGATACTGAAACAGTTCGTGGTATCGACGTTCAAGTGGGTGTATTAGGTCGTGCGCACGGTTCTGCATTATTCACACGTGGTGAAACGCAAGCTTTAGTGACAACGACTTTAGGTAATACACGTGATGCGTTGATGGTCGATACACTTGCGGGTACTAAAACTGACAACTTCATGTTGCACTATAACTTCCCTGCATACTCTGTAGGCGAGACAGGTCGTGAATCAGGTCCTAAACGTCGTGAAATCGGTCATGGTCGCTTAGCGCGTCGTGGTGTTCAGGCTGTTCTTCCTGCGGCAGATCGCTTCCCGTACGTGATTCGTATCGTATCTGATATCACTGAATCGAATGGTTCATCTTCAATGGCTTCTGTATGTGGTGCTTCATTGTCACTTATGGATGCAGGTGTTCCATTGAAAGCGCCAGTTGCAGGTATCGCAATGGGTCTAGTGAAAGAAGGTGAGCGTTTTGCAGTTCTTTCTGACATCTTAGGTGATGAAGATCACTTAGGTGACATGGACTTTAAAGTTGCTGGTTCTGCCAATGGTATTACTGCACTTCAAATGGACATCAAGATTGAAGGCATCACTGAAGAAATCATGGAAGCTGCACTTAACCAAGCATTTGCTGGTCGTATGCACATCCTGAATGAAATGAACAAAGTGATTTCACGTGCACGTCCTGAAATTAATGCACATGCACCGACATTTGAAGTGATCACCATTAATCCAGACAAAATCCGTGATGTGATTGGTAAAGGTGGCGCAACAATTCGTGCTATTACTGAAGAAACCAAAGCTGCGATTGATATCGAAGATAATGGTACAGTTCGCGTATTTGGTGAAACTAAAGCGGCTGCTAAAGCTGCGATTGCAAAAATCCAAGCGCTTACTGCTGAAGTTGAACCAGGTAAAATCTATGATGGTAAAGTGATTCGTATCGTTGAATTCGGTGCGTTTGTAAACATCATGCCAGGTACAGATGGTTTACTTCACATTTCACAAATCTCGAATGAGCGTATTGCGAATGTGTCTGATGTCTTGAAAGAAGGCCAAGAACTTAAAGTTCAGGTTGCTGATGTAGACAATCGTGGTCGTATCAAATTGACCATGAAAGATATTGAACAAGCGTAATCACGCTG
Source organism: Acinetobacter sp. 3657 (assembly GCF_031456775.1). NCBI lineage: Bacteria > Pseudomonadati > Pseudomonadota > Gammaproteobacteria > Moraxellales > Moraxellaceae > Acinetobacter > Acinetobacter sp. 3657. Next base: position 72,591 of record NZ_JAVDVH010000006.1, read on the forward strand.
AGCAATACAAAAAAGTCCGCTAAATGCGGACTTTTTTTAATGAAAATGTTTTAACTGTTTACGCAGTTGCTGTACTTCATCAATCAAATCCAGCATAACCGCAACTGCCGATAAACTCGCGTCAAAGTCGCGTTGTAAACGATAAGCACGACGTGCGCGAGCCACATCTTCACCAATAAATTGATAGCTTTGCGGATCAATTTGAACTTGCAAAATATCATAATCAATCAGTTTGAGTACCCATTCTGTACTTTGACCACAAGTTTCAGCAAAGCGTTCAAGGTCTAGTGCCATTTGTTCATCAATGATTTCAATTTGGCAGTGACCATCATATTGGATTTCTTTGTATTGAATCGTTGTCATGATCTTACTCCTTATCTTGCACGAGGTTGGAAAGAGGAGAAAGCATCAGCAAATTGCTGATAGGCTTGTTGCTCTTGTTCACTATGTGCTGGTGGTAAAACGATGTTAATGATCAGATAAAGATGTCCTGCGATTTTGTTTGGAATGCCTTTATCTTTTAAACGTAATTGTTGCCCATTTTTTGCATTTTTAGGTAAATTGACATTAAGTTGTCCTGCGGGTGTATTCACCCCAATACTTTGTCCTAAACCAGCTTCCCAAGGACTGACATCAATGGTTTGGTATACATCTGCACCTTCTACACGGATGCGATCGGTATCATTGTATTGAATTTCGATATAAAGATCACCGTTTTCACCGCCGTTGATACCGCTTTGTCCTTGACCATTTAAGCGGATCTGTTGACCTTCTTTCATTCCTTTTGGAATTTTAACCTCTAAGGTCTTACGCTGTATTTCAGGTTCACCATAGGCATTATAGGTTGGTATTTGCAAACTAATTTGTTGAGTTGAACCTTGATAGGCGACAGATAAATCGACTTGAATGCTGGCATGTTGATCTTCACCGCGATAGCTACGTTGTTGGCGCTGCGAACGTTGTTGTCCACCACCAAATCCAGAACCGAAGCGACCAAATAAATCTTCAAAACCACTAAAGTTGGTATTGTCTCCCGAACTTTGACGATGAAATTGTGAACTATCAAATCCACTGCCTTGATTGTTATTTTGACCAAAACCTGCAAAGCCTTGTGGGTGATCTAACATCTGATCATATTCAGCTTTTTTTTCGGCATTACTTAAGGTGTCATAAGCGACATTGATCGTTTGCATTTTGGCTTCAGCATCCGCCTCTTTGCTGACGTCAGGATGATATTTCCGCGCCAGTTTGCGATAGGCTTTTTTGATTTCATCTGCTGAGGCATCGCGTGCAACACCTAGTTCTTCGTAATAATTCTTTGCCATAGTCTGATGAATATAGTTATACGATTTCTTTCATTATGAAACGAATCAATAAGATTTCAATGGGCTGGATTGTATAAGACTTGTTTTTGGTGACAGGAACAGGTTGCTAGATATTAGAAATAGAAATGAAATAAATTTATGGTAGCGTTTATTGGTATTTTGACTATGTGTTGTATTTTTTTAAGTTTTGAGTTGTAGCACTATCCTAAAAGTATCTCCGAATGATTTAAATCCGATTTATTTGAGTGTGTTAAGGAATCCTGCACATGTTAGTACGTATCCTCAGTGGCATCTTAATTATTTTGCTTATTATGGTTGTGGGTTACTTTTTGATAGGCGATGGAAAAAAGCAGATGCATAAAGAGATCAATACGGAAATTATCATCAACGGTTCTTCGGAAGAAGTCTGGAATACCTTAATGGATTTTGAAGCCTATCCAGAGTGGAATCCTTTTATCATTAACATTGAAAGGCAATAATGAGATTGGTCATGCGCTTAAGGTGGTATTGCAGAGTCCAGATGAGAGCATCATGAAATTTGAACCGAAAGTGGTTGAAAATAAGCAATTCTCAATATTTGCATGGAAAGGGAAATTGCTGGTCAACGGACTTTTTGATGGTATTCATCGTTTTGAATTGGTTGAAGTTGCAGAAAATAAGACACTATTGAAGCATAGTGAAGTTTTTAGTGGGTTGCTTGTGATGTTTGTTGACAAGGAGTTGAAGAAAACAGAGCAGAATTTTCATATAATGAATGAAAGTTTAAAGCAACGAGTTGAAAATAAGTAAATAGATTTATACTTTAATAGTAGTAAAATAATAGCTCCATAGATAGTATAATGAGGGAAAACTATAAGAATAATAAGTATTCTCTAAAATGGTGTATTTAAAGCGACAACTTGTGTCACTGTGATCAGATGATGTGGTTTACTTTATTTACTCAATGAATATAAATTATATTTAAGTTTATTATTGAGTGTTTGGTTGTGGGAAATCTGTTTAAAATAATTAATGCCTATTATAATGCATTTGAATCATATAGTAGCGTTGTTTATTGGAAGAATGCAAAAATCTGGACTTTTGTTTTACTTGCTATCATATTCTTGTACTCATTTTATTGGTATACACGGCTTGAAGCATTTCCATATTTTCCTGATTTAGGGCAAACAATTAGGCTAATTATATGTATTGTTTTTGAGGTTATATTGCTTTTTAATTTATTCCTCATCATGCAGCAGCGGGATAAAATAATAATAAAAGATATGCAAGAGATATTGGATACTAAGGAACAGAGTCTAAGTAAATTGAAAAAGATTTGGTTGCTGAAATTCTTGGATGTTAGCCCTGTTAACTATGTAGAAATTGCTGAAAAGATTGATAAATTAATCAATTTAAAAGAAAGAAATCAGTCTGTTTTTGTATTTGGATCAAAACAAGCGATGAATATCCTTTTTCAGCCAGAGTCTAAAAATCGTACATTGGCAATGTTTATGGGAGGATGTGCTGTTGTGATGAGCTTGTGTATTGCGGCAGGTTCAGATATTAATGATGTGTTTGATTTTTATAAAGGTGCTTCGATAGAGAAAATTGCTTTACTTGATTTTTTACTTGCGTTTTATATTGTAATCGCAACGTTAATATTAAAGTATTTATGTCTGATGATTTTTGAAATGGTTGGACTTTTCTTCGATAAAATAGATAAAAATAGAGTTGTGAGTAGAAAACGAGCTAGAATCTTCATTAATGAGTTGCTCATGTTCTATGATTTACCAAAGGGGAGATTTAGAGTTAAATCTAGTAAAGATCAAAAGAATGATGAAAGAAGTGAGCTGTACAATAAGAACTAGCGAATCATGGTGAAAAGTGTTGGTAGGTTATAAAATTGAATGAAAGATTAGGAATATAAGTTTGTTCAGTTAATGTAACTAAAAAGAGTCTTTATATTGACTAATAAAGACTCTTAAAAAGAGGTTAACTCAAATGTTCACCAAACAAACCTAAAGCTTCTTCAGCGGTAAACTCGTAACGTGTGTTACAGCATTGGCAATCCATTTGAATTGGGTTTTGGATTTCAAGGGATTCATGTACTGCCGCTACACCAATTTGAATCAAAGCATTGGCACAACGCTCTCTAGAACAGGTACAACCAAATTTTAATTGCTCAGCCTCGGGCAAACGCACTTCTTCCTCATTATACAAACGATAAAGAATTTCATTGGCTGAAAGATCAGTGAGTTCTTCTGGCTTTAAGGTTTCAGTCAGCAGGGTTAAACGTGGCCATAAATCGTCATCAACGAATTCTTGTTCCTCTTCATTACGCGGAAGCAGTTGAATCAATAAACCACCTGAACGTTGACTATTGGTCGCTAGGACAATATGGGTTGGGATTTGTGCGGATAAATCATAGTATTGTATTAAACAACCTGCCAAAGTCGGTTTATCGAGTGGAACAATACCTTGATAGCGTTCGCCATGTTCAGGTTCAATATTGATGAACAAAATTGGATTGGTCAATGATGCAAGCACAGTGCGACTATCTGTACCTTCGGCGAAGCGTGGATCTTCTTCATAATCAGCCAAAGCACGCACTTCACCTAAATGGTTACATTCCGCCATTGCCCATTTAAATGTGCCATTTGCTTGAATTTGTAAGCTAATACGCCCTTGGATTTTCATGGTGCTTGCAAGTAAAGCTGTTGCACTTAACATTTCACCCAATAAGCTTTGTACCGCAGGCATATACTCACGTTTCGCCAAAATGGTTTGCAGTGCTTCTTCTAAATGAACTATTTCACCGCGGATAGGACTATCTTCAATAAAAAAGCGTTGGCGTAAATCAGACATATTTTTCTCCAGCACCCCGTATTGGGGAAACAAAGCAATGCTTTGCCTTGAAAAGCGCTTAGGGCTTTTATAAAAAGGTGAATGGTTATGCAGTCAATAATGGTGTCTGTTTGCTAAAACTCAAGATGTTTCATGCGGTGAATTTGCATCACTTTGTTTAGTTTGTTCATCCGGCACACGATCTTGGGCGATGATTTTTGTATTTTCAAACAAGTATTCCAGTTCCGCAATTGCATTTGGATAAGCACCAATCAAATCATATTCAGCATGTGACCAATGCTGTTGCTCAAGCAGTTGCTGATCTTGTTGTTTAAATTGTTCAATCTGTGATTGTGCTTCTTCGTTGGAAAGACCTGTTTCAATTAACGCTCGTTGTGCCATATTCAATGATGATGCATAGGTTTCACGCCAAATATGTTGAATACCTAAACCATTTAGTAGATGGGTGTGGTGACGATCTCGGGCACGAACCATGATATTCAAGTCTGGATAATTCAAACGCAGATAACGCGCTAGATTCATACTGTCTTCCACATCATCAATGGCAAGGATTAGTAATTTACAATGCTCAATGCCAGCCGCACGTAAGTTTTCAACTTGGCTTACATCGGCATCAATGAAACGATGCCCGTATTTTTGCACAAAATCAGCATCTGGTTGGTTACTGTCAATGATACTGAATTGCTTGCCTTGCGCATGTAAAGCTCGAGCGACCACTTGCCCGAAACGACCAAAACCGACAATCAAAATTGGATGTTGGGGCACATCCTGCGTTGGAATAGCTGTTTTTTTCAGCATCATCGGCAATATTTTAGCGTTGAATAACCAATACAATAATGGCGTGAGTAGCATTGAACCAAAAACAATCAACATGGTCGATTCAAGTATATTAGAGGCTAATACATTTTCACTTTCAGCAATTTTTAGCAGGATAAATGACAGCTCTCCACTTTGGGCCAACGTCACTGCAAGCAGAGTACTTAACTTGGCATGACGATGTTGGTAATAGCTGATAGCAGCAACTACGCCTGCTTTAATGATCACTAAAACAAGAATAGATGCGAGGATCAATAACGGTGATTGCAATAGGGGACTAAGTGAAAGCCCCAAGCCGATTGCAAGGAAAAACAGTCCAATTGCCGCATCTTTAAAAGGGTGAATAATGCGTTCAACTTCTGCTTTAAATTCGGTTTCTGCGAGTAATAATCCTGCGAGAAATGCGCCAATCAACACATGAATGTTGAGAATATCCATGATTAAAATAACTGCGACAACCACCAATAAACTCAGTATTGGAATGAGCTCAAGACTATGATAACGAGCCAAGAAGCGAAATGAAGGACGAACCAAATAACGACTGGCTAGGAATAAGCCTGAAACAGTGGCAATGATCGCAGCAAAATAAGCAATGCCGTGTTGAGTGGTTGCGGTATCTTCTAATAAGGGGAAAAGTGCAATTAAAATAATCGCAATGAAAACTTGAAATTGTAGGGTATTCGAGGCTGACTGCCCAAATGTACTATTGAGTTGTTGTTTTTGATGCAGTAATTGCTGAATTAAAGTGACTGAAGAAAAAGCCAAGGCAATACCGAGAATAATACTGCTGAGAAGATTTTGTAACAACAGAAAGCAGATACTCACCAAAATGATGCTGATAACGCTGAGTGGAAAACCACTATTTTTTAAAATGCTGCGGCGTTGTATCCAGAGGTGTCGAGGACGAAAAGCGAAACCAATAAAGAACATCAGCATGATCATGCCTAAATCGGTCAATTGGCGAATCAGTTGTGTATCGGTGATCAGTGCGAACACACTTGAGCCAAGCAAAAGCCCTGCAATGAGATAACCCAAAACAGTGCTTGCGGCATAGCGTTTTGCAATTGGAACAAAAATTAAAGTCGCAGCCAGTAAAAAAATGATCGGGAGTAATAAAGACATTAAGCAACCTACATCGGATTTAACTTGTTTCTAATTTTTTAATTCATGGATGATTATGACGGAGTCTTGCAGAGATCTCATCCAATTTTAGGACAAACCTTCGGTTCGACCTACTTTTCTTTCGGGAAAAGTAGGCAAAACCATTTGTCATCCACAAAACCTGTTTACTTCTTTCAGCGATCCAATATATCGCGGAAACAATATATTAAATGAACCATGCAGGTTGTGAATGACATCTTCGAGTCTCATATTTCATGTGAGATTTTATGTCTGACATATTAAGTAGGGTTAACTAAACTCTTGTGGATCTACGTCAATCGACAGCCTGAGTTGGTGTTGACGAGGTAAATGTACCACTTGTTGCCACCATTGGCGCAGATAAAAATGCAATTTTGCCCGATCAGCAGACAAAATCACCATGTGGGCACGGAAACGGCCTGCTTTGCGCTCCATCGGTGCTGGGATCGGTCCCCATATATCGACTAAATCAGCAGCCATCGCTCTGAGTTGTTGCGCGATTTCAGCTAAGAATTGTTGGCTATATGCTCGATCTTTGGATTCCACACGAACCAACACCGTATAACGATAAGGGGGCAGCATAGCGATCTTGCGTTCTGCCAACATTTGTTTCGCGACAGTCCGATAGTCATGCTTAATCAAAGTGGTGAGCATTGGATGATCTGGGCGCAGGCTTTGTAAATAAACACTACCTTTATGTTCTCCACGACCTGCACGTCCTGCAACTTGCACAATCAATTGTGCGGTACGTTCAGGCGCACGTAGATCAACACTGAGCAAACCTGCATCAATATCTAAAATCGCCACCAGCGTCACATGAGGGAAATGATGGCCTTTGGCCAGCATTTGTGTACCCAACAAAATATTAGGTTTGTTCTGCTGAATACGATCATAAATTTTTTGCCAGCTTCCGACACGACTGGTACTGTCACGATCAACTCGAATGACCTCGTGATGAGGGAAAAGCTCTTGTAAGTGTTCTTCAAGTTTTGCCGTGCCCGCACCAATGGTTTTGAGCGTTTTCTTTTGGCAAGCAGGGCAATCATCGGGTAGTCGATGAATCGTACCGCAATGATGACAATGCAAATAATGATAAGGCTGAGAGTGCAGGGTAAAGTGAGCATCACAATGTGGGCAATTGGCTTGCCAACCACAACTTTCACACATCAGAATCGGCGCATAACCTCGACGGTTAAGAAAGATCAGCACTTGTTCTTTACGTTCTAAAGTCAGTTTGATCTGTTCTATTAAGTTTTGGCTGATGCCATGTTTTTTCTTGGCAATTTTTAAATCAATCACATGCATTTTCGGGAGTACAGCGACACCAGCACGTTGATTGAGTTCAAGCAGATGCAGTTTTCCAGATTCCACCAGATGATAACTATCAATACTTGGTGTGGCAGAACCTAGAATCACAGGGCAGCCTTGCAAATGCCCTCGATATAAGGCGACATCGCGGGCATGATAGCGAAAGCCTTCTTGCTGTTTGTATGAGAGATCATGCTCTTCATCTAAGATGATTAAGCCGAGATGAGGAAGTGGTGTATAAATCGCTGAGCGAGTGCCGATGATGATTGAGGCTTTGCCTGCTTGTGCATGTTGCCATGCTTGCAAGCGTTTCGAATCATTTAAACCAGAGTGCATCAATGCCACATCACAATGAAAGCGTGATTTAAAGCGAGCAACCGTTTGCGGAGTCAAACCAATCTCAGGCACCAGTACCAATACTTGTTTGCCTTGTTTTAATACCTCATACATCACCTGCAAATACACTTCGGTTTTACCGCTACCAGTTAAGCCATCGAGTAAAAAGGCTTGGTAATGCTGTTGTGCTTTCAGTATCTGTTGAATGGCTTTTTTCTGATCTTCATTCGGGGGGAGAGGTACTTGTGCCAATTGTACCGGTATTGGGGTGAAATCATGCGGCTCAAGACGACACTCAATCAGCCCCTTTTTTTCTAATGCTTTCAGTGTTGCTGATTCTACACCGCTTAAATTCAAAATATTTTCAGTGGTGCCTTGCGGATGTAGTTTTAATACTTGGTAAGCATCATATTGTTTTTGAGAGCGTTTTAATAAAGCATCAGGGTGGTCGTGCGGCACGATACTCCACTGATGAAATAGAATATCTAAAGCACGTCCTTGTCTCAATAATGTGGGCAAAGCACTTTGCATGACTTCGCCAATGGGGAATTGATAATATTGCGCTGACCATGTCACCAAAGTTAAAACTTGCTGATCTATAATGGCCTGCTGATCAAGGAGTTCAGTGATGGCTTTAAGCTTGAATTGTCCTGTAAATGGCTCGTTAGGATCAACTTTTTCAGTAATAATGCCAACAAGGTTTTGTCGACCAAAAGAAATTGCAACGCGTGCGCCTACCTGTGCCTGTGCATATTGCTCGGCACTGACTGTGTAGTCAAAGATGTCATATACAAATACAGGTATAGCGACTCGAATACGGTAAAGAATAGCGTTAGAATTTTCAGTAGGCATATCGGCTTTATTCATGTGTTAAATGGTACGATCTCATACCTTGTTTGGATCATTTTAGCTGATAAAGCAAGACATGAATGAAATATCGATCAGCCCTGTGCTACAGTGCTATGCATAAGGTCAATCGACCTAAGATGAATTACGATACTTTGGCTTCTCATCCCTTACAAGGACGCAGCTTAACAACAACATTTTGGACAATTAGAACAGAACCATGCCAGCTTATCAATTTACTGCTATTGATGCTTCTGGAAAGCAACACAAAGGTGTGCTTGAGGGAGATTCCGCACGTCAAATTCGTCAACAGTTACGAGATAAAGCATGGACGCCGATTGCGGTTGAAACCGTTGAACAAAAAGATAAACAGCAACAGCACGCATGGTTTAAAAAAGGCTTTAGTGCTTATGATTTAGCCTTAATGACCCGTCAGCTTTCGGTGTTGGTTGCTGCAGGTATTCCACTTGAAGAAGGATTACGTGCGGTCAGTAAACAAAGCGAAAAATCGCATGTGCAAAACTTACTGTCATCCGTGCGCTCAAAAGTCATGGAAGGTCATTCGCTGGCACAAGCGATGCAACAATCAGGACGATTCCCCGAACTTTATATCGCAACTGTAGCAGCAGGTGAGCGCTCAGGGCATTTAGATCTGATTTTAGATCAGCTTTCTGATTACACTGAAAATCGTTTTGCCATGCAAAAGAAAATTCAGGGCGCGATGATCTATCCGATTATTCTGATGCTGATGTCATTTGCGATCGTTATGGGGCTGATGACCTATGTGGTTCCTGAAATTGTGAAGACTTTTGAGCAGAGTAAAGAAGCATTGCCATGGATTACGGTGTTGTTGATGAAAGCCAGTGCATTCATCAAGCAAACATGGATTGGGATATTGCTGTTGGCTTTTATTGTCATTGTATTATTCACACGCTTTTTACGAACCACCGCAGGGCACTATGCATTTGACCGATTAACGCTCAGATTGCCATTATTCGGTAAACTTTCACGTGGTATAAATGCGGCACGATTTGCCAGCACTTTGTCCATTCTGACTCGATCAGGCGTACCTTTGGTAGAAGCACTTCGCATTGGTGCAGAAGTGAGCAATAACTGGGTGGTACGTGATGCGATTCAAGTCGCAATGGAACGTGTAACAGAAGGTGGTAATTTGGCAACGCAGTTAGAGCGATGCGGTTATTTTCCACCAATGATGGTACAAATGATCCGAAGTGGTGAAGCATCAGGTGAATTGGATCGCATGTTAGACCGTGCATCTACGATGCAGGATCGCGAGGTCACCACATTTATATCAACGATGTTGGCGTTGCTTGAACCTTTGATGCTGGTTTTTATGGCGGCGATTGTCTTGGTGATTGTCATTGCGGTTATGTTGCCAATTATTAATATGAATAATATGATCTAGGAAATTTGATGTTTGAGATGAAAATGAATAATTTAATGAATAAACACAATGTTGAAAATAGTTTGAATCCTGATACTCGCAGCACAGCTTCTCGTCTTGCGGCATCGTGTAACGCTGAGCAGAAACTTAATTCTGCTACTCGAAGCACAGCTTATCGTCTTGCGACCCGACCGAGCGTTGCTCGGTTTTCTCGGGTCTCAGGCTTCACCCTCATTGAAGTAATGGTGGTGATTGTAATTTTAGGTGTTTTAGCGGCACTGATCGTACCCAATGTGATGGGGCGTGGTGAAAAAGCCAAAGTCGATACCACCAGTATTACTTTAAAAGGTGTGGCTGGCGCATTAGATCAATATAAATTAGATAATGGTCGTTACCCATCAATGCAGGATGGTGGTTTAGATGCACTGGTCAATCAACCAGCATCTGCAAAAAACTGGTTACCGGGTGGTTATGTTAAAGGTGGTTATCCGAAAGATAGTTGGGAAAATGATTTGCAATATGTGATGCCTGGCCGTGAAGGTCGTTCATTTGATTTATATTCGTTTGGTGCGGATGGTAAAGAAGGTGGTGAAGGTAATGACGCAGATATTTATTATCAGCCATAATTTTTAACTCAAGATATCACTTCATTCAATCACTAAATAAATCAAGAGTGAAGTGATAATGTTTCTTGATTCTAAAATATAATCTAAATATTTGAAATGTAAAAATATAATAAAATACTGATTATTTGATAGTTATAATAAGAACTATTCCCATATTTAATCGTTACAAGAAAAAGAAATTATGCGTAAAAATAGTCTTTTCCTTTAGTTCAAAGCTTTGCATAATAAATCTAAATCATAAATATGATATATGGGGAGGTCGCAGATGAAAGCTTTTTTTGTGTTGGATGAACTGAATCAGTTTCATTGGGCCATGCTTAAATCTGTGTTGCTCATTTTAAGCTTGTTGCCGATTAGTCAAGCTGCATTAAATCTATGGCAAACAACAGAAGGCAGTAGCCAAATCATGATTGGCTTTTTTGCACTAAGTATGTTGAGTGCTTGGTTTGTACTTTGCTTTTTAAGTGCTTTGAAAACCAGTGTTTGGGATAATAAAGCATTCCTTTCTAATTATGAGCAGCTTTTGTTTAAAGCCTATCGTTATATTCCGATGTTATTTCTATCCAGTTTAGTCGCGTATTTAAGTGTGCAATTATCACTGGTATTTTGATTTTTATTGATTCAAAAAAAAGAGCGTTTTATTTTAAAACGCTCTTTTTATTTTATCGCCGTGACTTAAACGAAACATCGACCTTGCGAGGACGATAGAACCAACCCATTATCAGTAAAAGAACTGAAAAGATCAGGATCGGGTAATCACTTAAACGACTATATAGCGTTTGCCCTTGCATGGCGGGTAAATCGCCACGTAGCACAAACTCTTGATCGACTGGCGCTTGCTTCACAATATGACCATGATGGTCAATAAACGCAGTAACACCTGTATTGGTGGCACGGATAAACCAACGACCATTTTCTTTGGCGCGCATTTGTACCATTTGCAAATGTTGCCAAGGTCCTGCTGTACCGGTAAACCACGCATCATTAGAAACGGTAATTAAAAAGTCACTATTCAATGCATTGCGGCGAGTCAGGTTGGGATAGGCGACTTCGTAGCAAATCGCCGCAGCTAAAGCATGTCCTTTCACCGTTAAGGGTTTTTGATTCGCTTCACCCCGAGAAAAACCAGCCATACTGACATCATTTTGCATGGCGGGTAGTACCCATTTCAGCAGTCCTGATAAAGGAATATATTCACCAAATGGAACTAAACGTTGTTTCTTATATAAACCAGAAGAGTCGCTACCAGATGCCATAATGCTGTTGTAGTACTGAGGTTCACCAACTTGCTGTGATTTAGGTATATCCCAATATGGAATCCCTGTGACCCATGCACTACCTGATGCTTGGGCTTGGGTATCCATTGCCGCTAAGAATTCAGGAATATCTGTCTGAAATAGCGGAATTGAAGACTCAGGCCAAACAATCAGGTCACGACCCCATTCTTTACGCGTTAGCGTTGCATAAATTTCGAGGGTCTTGATCTGGTATTCAGTTAACCATTTAAGATCTTGTGGAATATTACCTTGAAGCAATGAAACACTGAGCGGTTTAGCGGCTTTAGGTTGTACGAATTGAATATATCCGACAGCCCATGCACCTAAAACCAATAATGCCGATGGAATCACCCAAAACCAACGTCGACTTAAAATCTCGACCAAGGCACAGGCAAGTACAATCACCACGAATGAAACAGCATAAACACCAAACAATGGTGCATAGCCATCTAAGAGTCGTTCAGTAAAGGCATAGCCTGCAAATAACCATGGAAAACCAGTAAATATCCACGTTTTTGCCCATTCAAACAAAACCCAAATTGGCGCAAAAGTCAGGGGTGTTTCTGGGAAAAAAAGACGATATAGCCATGTCTGTAGGGCGGTAAATAATCCCATCAACAACGCCATAACGACGATCATCAGCACACTTAGAATCGCACTGGTATCGCCATAGACGTGAATCGAAGTGTAGAGCCAAAATGCCCCAACAAACCATAAACCGAATCCATAGGCCCAGCCTAAAACGAAAGCTTGTTTAGGACTACGTTGACGTAACACCGCATATAGCAATGCGGGTGACAAAATTGCCAACCACCAAAAATAATAAGGTGCAAGAGCCAAACTAAAGATTGCACCCGAAATGAGTGCAATCAATAGTGGAACGATAAAGGGGAGCTGTTTTTGCGGTTGAGAAGGATTTAACAGCTTTTCAAAATATGTTCTCATGAACGGACAGCTCGAATCAGATGAATAGTGCGTGCATCTGCTTCAATAATGGTAAATTGCCAGTCGTCAAGCTCAATGGTTTGACCTTGTAAATCACTGACTAAACCGATTTCTTGTAGCAGCAGGCCGCCCATAGTTTCAACTTCATCATCAGAAAAATCAGCATTTAAAATTGTGTTGAAATGTTCAATTGGTGTAAGCGCCTGAACGATCCATGTATTGGCTGTGGTTGGGTCATTGTCTGGCACGATATATAAAGCTTCTTCATCTGCAATATCATGCTCGTCTTCGATTTCACCAACAATTTCTTCAAGAATATCTTCAAGCGTCACTAAACCAGACGTTGAACCATACTCATCAATCACAATTGCAATATGAGTTTGTGTGTTTTTGAGCATACGCAACACTTGGTCGGTACGCGCACTTTCAGGAACAAAGACTGGCTGGCGCATTAAGGCGCGAATATCCACTTTAACATTGCGATCAGTTAAAAAAGGTAAAAGGTCTTTTGCGAGTAGAACACCGACAACATTGTCAGTTTGATCTGCTGAAAATACAGGAAAACGCGAATGTGCTGAATCAATCAGGACATCTAAGATATCAAGTAATTGGTCATCCTCTTGTAAGCTAATCATCGCTGTACGTGGGGTCATGACTTCTCGAATCTTTGTTGCTGGCAGATCAAGAACACCCTCAAGCATAGCAACAGTATCTGGCTCTAAAAAGCGACGTGAGTCTTGGACTAACTTGAGTAATTCATCGCGGGTTTCTGGTGCAGTACCTAACCATTTTCTTAGGCCGCGCATACCCCACGACGGACTGGATTCCTCGATCATGATCTTTCCTAAAGACTCTCTATATCAATTAGATGATTTTCATCATACCGAAGAAAAAGCAGATATGCATCAATAAAACGATGCAAGAAACGTACAGTTTTTTCAAAACTTGTAGATGATTTCTAAATCGTCCCTTTATGTTAAAATATGAAAATTCGAATATTTGAGTTTTATGATGTCTGAACAATCAAACCTAGCTACTGTTCAACTCAATACGAGAGGGTTACGTTGCCCCGAGCCAGTGATGATGTTACATCAGGCGATCCGTAGAGCAAAGTCAGGCGACATCGTTGAAGTGTTTGCAACGGACCCTTCCACATCATGGGATATCCCTAAGTTTTGTATGCATTTGGGACATGAGTTATTGCTCAAAGAAGAAAGTCTAGATGAGCATAGCAACACTGAATATCGTTATTTGGTGCAGAAAGGTTGATTGATCAGTATGGCTTGGCATAACCAAGCCATACAATCCTTTTGTGTCATTCTCTTACTTTCTAAATTTATTCATATATCGAGATAGCCAATAATCGGAACTAAAATACCGACCTCCGCCAAGAATAATCAAAGCCAACAACATAATCAAATAAGTTGCAGCAAATTCGATTCCATTATTTAAGATTACGAATGAACCGCTCGACGTCAGCCAATCATAATTTCCATAGTTTTGTAAAATCTCACGTGCTTTTTCTAATTTTTCTGAAGATGCGATGACTTGTGCATTTGCAAAAGGAGCATTTGCATCTGCAATGGCTTGCCAGCCATTGGGAAGATGTACCGTTAATATCGCAACGATCATGGTGATGATCAGTGGAATACTCACTAAACGAGTAAAAAGCCCAAGTGCTAATAATACTGCGCCACCAAGTTCAGCCGAAGTTGCAAGTCCTGCCATTAGGGTAGGAAAGGGCAAATCCAATCCCCAGTCAGGATTGCCGAACCACGCTACAGTATCATTAAAATGCATGAGCTTATTTTGCCCAGCCATCCAGAAAATAGGAACGAGATAGATTCTTAGCGCGAGTGCAGCAATTCCATCAAGGTGTCTAAAATATTGTAGGCTTTGTTGATACCAGTGCAATACTGAGTTAATTAAGTACTTCATGAGAATTTCACACCAAATAGCATTCAATGATTGTTAGTCGGTTGAAGAGTTAATTTATTACAATAATTTTTTTAGTTTTAACTGTAATAAATGGATTGGTCGCTCGTCTAATGATATGTACCGTAGTACAAACTTAAAAAATTGACTCAAAAAGGAACTTCAAAATGAATAAATTAAACTCAATGACTTCAGTTGCTGCATTGGTCGCACTTTCGATGGTTGGCGCAACAGCGAATGTTTCAGCAGCATCGACTACCACTGAAACGCATGTGACTAAAGTAGCCGATGCAAAATGTGGTGAAGCAAAATGTGGCGCTGATAAGGCAAAAAAACAACATAAAACGACTGAGGCAAAATGCGGCGCTGATAAAAAAACCGCTGAAGCAAAGTGTGGAGCAAAACATAAGGCAACAGATGCTAAATGTGGTGCTGATAAAAAAGCATCTGATGGCAAATGCGGTGCTGCCAAATAGTTTGCTCAAGAATCAACAAGCTAACGAGTGATGCAAATCGATTTAATCTTGATTTGCATCATTCAATAAGGAATATTCCATGGTGGCTTTAACGGGTGTGGGTTTAGGTTTAAGGCGTGATTTTGTTGATACCTTTTTACAGGCGAATCAATATCCTGATTTTATAGAAGTCGCACCTGAGAACTGGATGAACTTTGGCGGTCGACATGCAAAGCTACTCCAACAATGTACAGAAAAAGCACCCTTGATTTGTCATGGTCTGTCTTTATCGATTGGCGGCCCACATCCACTCAATATCGAATTTATTCAACAGATAAAAACATTTTTAAAACGCTATCAGGTAACTACTTATTCAGAGCACTTAAGCTATACCAATGATGGGGGTTATTTATATGATTTATTACCGATCCCGATGACTGAAGACGCAGTACGCTATGTATCAGCACGTATTCTTCGTGTTCAAGATATCCTTGGGCAAAAGTTAGTGCTTGAAAATGTCTCAACTTATCTCATGCCGCATGCTGAAATGAGTGAAGCAGAGTTTGTTGCTGAAGTCATTAAACAGTCAGATTGTGAATTACTTTTAGATGTAAACAATGTCTACGTTAACAGCATTAATCATCAGAGCAATCCTTATGAATTTATCAAAAAGATGCCCCGAGATCGCATCCGTTATTTGCATATTGCTGGTCATGAGCAAGTGAGTGATGACTTATTAATTGATACACATGGGGCAGAGATTGGTGATCCCGTTTGGAAGCTATTGGCATTTACTTATCAACAATACGGTGTGAAACCGACATTATTAGAACGTGATTTTAATATTCCGACATGGCAAGAATTACAAGATGAGCTTGCCATGATTCAAAGCATACAAAAACAATTTTTACTTACGTCGTCATTGTCTAAAACATCATGCTGAACAGGATCATGAGGATATAAGATGAATAAGAAACTCCAGTCTTTCCAAGAGACCCAACACGCATTTTGTAATTGGATACGCGATCCCAAACAACCGATACCTCAATCTTTTGAAACTGAGCGTATGCGTGTCTATCGAGAATTATTATTTAATAATGTAAGTTCTTTTGTCGACTTAGTTTATCCGGTTGCGCGATCAATATTGCCAAAAGAAACGTGGCAATGTCTTTTAGACGAATTTTTTCAAAAATCTATAAATCAATCACCTTTCTATAATGAGATTTCACTACAATTTAGAGAGTATTTAAGCGAACAGCAGCATCCAGTTTTACAGAATTATCCTTGGCTCGCTGAATTACTACAATATGAATGGCTAGAGCTTTATTTAGATACTTTAGACATCTCAGAGAAGCAATGTGTTCAAGCACCTGTATGGCAATTTAAAACTCAAGTTTGGGTTTTAGTATATCAATATCCAGTTTATCGATGGGCACTCAATCAAACTGATCTTGAGCAAGATCCAAGTGCAATCATGGTATGGCGAAATCAAAATGATCAGGTTTGTGTCGAAGCGCTTTCACCATTATTTGCTTTTTTAATTGAAAAACTACATCAACAGCCTTTATCTGAGCTTGAGCTTTGCGAGCTTATAAGTGCAACACTCCCTGATTTGTCATCACATGAAATTCTTTTACAAGTTAATACTTTATCCGATTTATTAACTCAGTTGGAGTTGATTGATATGCCCAAAAACTCGATAACCGAGGATTGAAATGTCTCTAGCCTCAGTTGAAAATGTTGATCTGAATCAGCAATTAAAAAATACAGAATATTTAACTGATCTTAGACAGCAAATGATGAAATTTGCAGTTTTACAACTCGCATCATTTCATCAAGCTGAGGATGTGGTTCAAGAAGCTTTGCTGAGCGCCTTGCAGCATGTTGCATCTTTTTCTGGCCGTGCTGCTTTTAAAACTTGGGTATTTGCGATTTTAAAAAATAAGATTGTTGATTTAATTCGGCAAAAGACTCGCCTCGTTACAATGAGTGAGTTATTCAATGATGATGAAAGTGAGCTAAGTGTCGATGCATTATTTGACGCTGCTGGGCACTGGCACAAATCCGAAAGACCTCAAGCATGGCAAAGTCCTGAGGAAATGATGGAGCAGCATGATTTTTGGGTTGTTCTTGATGCCTGTTTAAATCATTTGCCTGCGAAGTATGCGCAAGTATTTATGTTGAGAGAGATGATTGAACTGAGTTCTGATGAAATATGCGCAAAGCTAGGACTCAGTACTTCTCATCTTAATGTTTTGATGTACCGTAGTCGAGCAAGGTTACGTGAGTGTTTGGAAAATAAATGGTTACTCAAGGAGGATTGCTCATGTTGACTTGTCGACAAGCGACGCAATTACTTTCTGAACAGCAGGATAGGCAATTGGTATTTAAAGAGCAAAGTGCTTTGCAGTTCCATGTAATGATGTGCCGTTCATGTCGTCGTTTTGGAAAGCAAATGAAAATATTAAGCCTACTTACTAAAGAATTTAAAAAAGTTGATGAAGTGAAAAATGATTAGACAATAAAAAGCCTCAACGTATTGAGGCTTTTATTGTACTTACATATTCGGATAGTTTGGACCACCGCCACCCTCAGGTGTTACCCAAGTAATGTTCTGTGATGGGTCTTTGATATCACACGTCTTACAGTGAACACAGTTCGCAGCGTTAATTTGGAAACGCTTAGAACCATCATCATTTTCCATGACTTCATACACACCAGCAGGGCAGTAACGCTGTGCAGGCTCATCCCACTTCGGCAAGTTAACCTGAATTGGTGTTTCAGGATTGGTCAACTTTAAGTGAGCAGGTTGGTTTTCTTCATGTACTGTATTCGATACAAATACAGATGATAAACGGTCAAAAGTAAGCTTGCCATCTGGTTTTGGATAGTTCGGTTTGAACGTTGTAGCATCTACTGTTTTTAGTGTTGCATAATCTTGTTTTAAGTCATGCAAGGTAAATGGCACTTTAAAGATATTTTGGTCGATAAAGTTAAATGCACCACCCACCCATGTCCCAAACTTATGCATCGCAGGACCGAAGTTACGCGCTTTATATAACTCTTCTTTTAACCAAGAATTGTCATATTTTTCAGTATAAGCGGTGAGTTCTTTGGCAAAGTGATCGTCGCCTTCAGTTACACGTGCAATCGCAAGATCACCACCTTTAGCAACACCCGCAGCAATCGCTTCAAATACTGCCTCACCACACAACATACCTGACTTCATGGCAGTGTGTGAGCCCTTGATTTTCGAGAAATTCAAGAAACCAGCATCATCACCAATCAAGCAGCCGCCAGGGAAAGTCAATTTAGGTAGAGAGTTAAAGCCGCCTTTGACTACAGCACGTGCGCCGTAAGAAATACGTTTACCGCCCTCTAAGTACTGTTTGATGACTGGATGAGTTTTCCAACGCTGCATTTCCATAAACGGATACATGTGTGGATTTTCATAAGAAAGATCGACAATCATACCCAAGGTCACTTGGTTGTTTTCAGCGTGATATAACCACCAACCGCCAGCAGAGCCAGTTTCAGACAATGGCCAGCCAGCACCGTGCATCACTAAACCTTCTTTATGTTTAGCTGGATCGATTTCCCAAAGTTCTTTGATCCCGATGCCATAATGCTGTGGGTCAACATCACGATCCAGTGCAAAACCTGCAATCAGGCGTTTGCCTAGATGACCGCGGCAACCTTCAGCAAACAAAGTGTATTTGGCATGTAATTCATAGCCTGGTGTGAAGTTATGCGTTGGCTCACCATTTTTGCCAATGCCCATATCACCAGTTTGAATGCCTTTTACCGTACCATCTTCGTGGTAAAGGATTTCAGATGCAGCAAAACCAGGGAAGATTGATACTTCTAATTCTTCAGCTTTTTGACCTAACCAACGCACCACATTGCCGAGAGAAATAACATAGTTCCCTTCGTTATGCATTGATTTAGGAACCATCCAATACGGCATCTTTTGTGATTTAGTATCAGACAATAAGAAATAAGTTTCGTCGCCAGTCACTGGAACGTTCAGCGGCGCGCCTTCTTCTTTCCAATTTGGGAACAATTCATTCATGGCACGTGGTTCAAGTACAGCACCAGAAAGGATATGCGCACCTACTTCAGAGCCTTTTTCAACAACACAAACAGAAAGGTCAGGTAGGTTGTTTTCAATCGCTAATTGACGAATTTTAATCGCAGCAGATAAACCCGCAGGCCCTGCACCTACGATCACTACGTCAAACTCCATCGCTTCACGTTCGATGTGTTCCATGTAGGACTCCTCATATTTTTAGGGGTGGCAACCGTAATATTGTGATTCGGTGCTGCCATGAGTGTTCTGAATTGCCAAACACAAAAAGAATCTATTGTGCTTGCAAACGTTTGGGATAGTATAGTTTTAAACCTTGATCTCGCCAATTGGCTGAGCGGTCATATTTTCTCGTCAGCAAGGCATAAACTATGATAAATGAAAATGATTCTTCACAGAATACAGGAAAAATCGTGTTTCCTGATGATAAAAACTTAATGAACATTGCACAATACTTAAAAGATGTACAGCAAAGTCACAAAAGGTCAATTCCACCTTTAGACCAATGGCATCCAAAGCATTGTGGCAAAATGGATTTGAAGATAAAAGCCAATGGTGAATGGTGGCACGAAGGTCAATTGATCAAGCGACAAGCATTACTTGATCTGTTTAGTAAAGTGTTGTGGAAAGAAGATGGAAAATTTTATCTCAAAACACCCGCAGAACAGATTGAAATCGAGGTTGAAGATGAGCCTTTATTGATTAATCAGGCCGATCAGATTGAGATCGAAGGCAAGACGTATTTGCAGCTCACAACGACCAACCAAGATGTGGTGATTGTGGATCAACAACATCCTATTTTTATGCGTGAATATGAGGGAGAGCTACGCCCTTATGTACACGTGCGCTTTGGGATGAATGCCTTGATTCAGCGGCAGAGTTTTTATCATCTGATTAACTACGGTAACTTGTCTGAAAATGCGCAAGGTGAGGCAGTTTTAACATTAAAAAGTGGTGATTTGGTCTTGCATTTAAGCACCTGAGGTTTAAGCTTAAAAGAGCGAATAAACAAGTACCAATGATTTGTATGACTGCCGTTCAAGCGATGCCGCTTTTATTAGACCCTATGCCTCATGCATGCTCAGATGCACCGATTGGGATTTTTGATTCAGGGGTCGGTGGACTGTCGATTGCGCAAGAGATTGCTCAGCATTTACCAAATGAACGGATCCTTTATTATGCTGATACCAAGCATGTGCCTTATGGCGCTCGTTCAGATCAGGAGATTCGTCAACTCACAGCGCAAGCGATCGAGTGGTTATACCGCCAAGGTTGTAAGGTTGCAGTGGTGGCCTGTAATACGGCTTCAGCATTTAGTTTAGATTATTTGCGTGATCATTATGGCGAGCGCTTCCCGATAATCGGTTTGGTTCCTGCATTGAAACCTGCGGTGATCCAAACGCAGACCAAGGTGGTTGCTGTGTTGGCGACACCTGCTACGTTTCGTGGACAACTGATTAAAGATGTGATGTCTCATTTTGCTGAACCCGCAGGCGTGAAAGTGTTAACCGTGACCAGTTTAGAACTCGTGCCTTTTGTTGAGGCTGGGCAGCAATTGAGCGAAGCATGCTTGTCAGTACTACAGCAAGTTTTGCAACCTGTGATTGATCAAGATGCTGATTTTTTGGTGTTGGGTTGTACTCATTATCCATTTTTAAAAGAGGCGATTCGTCAGGTTTTTGATGAAAAGTTAAAATTAATTGATTCAGGGCAAGCAGTTGCGAGACAAACTGCATATATTTTGATAAAAAATAGGTTATTATCTGACAAAATGCGTCATAGTTTTGCACGTATTGAATGTTTTGTCAGTGGTAACAATGCTGTCGTATTAGAACCCGTACTACAGCGTCTTATACCAAAACAAATAACATGGACGATTCAAAATTTGGATGTTGTGAGCACATGAAAGTGCCAAATCGAACCATATTTTATATTTTATCGGGGTTATCTTTTAACAAAAATCAAGATTAGAACTTGATATTATTGATAAGTGAATTGGGGCTTAGCCTATGCAAGATACTCGTTATCAAGTCTTTATTTCGACATCTGGTCATGAAATGCAGCCAGAACGAGCGGTTTTAGCCCAGACTTTGGTTGGTATGGGTTTTTTCTCATGGGGGTTAGAACAGCGAACACCGCTTAGTACCTCGATTGCTCGTCGTCAGATTGATGACTGTGATTATGTGGTGATTTTATTGGGAAGTCAGTACGGTGAGCAGTCAGTTTCAGGTGTGGGCTATATGCATCTGGAATATATTTATGCCATGACCAAACAAAAACCGATTGTTGTATTTATGCATGAAGAGCCTGAATTTAGGGAGGCGCAATTGCATGATCATAAAGCTGAATTAAAAGAAAAATTTAAAGAGTTTAGAAAGCAGCTGCAACACGAAGTTGATCAAGTGTTTTGTTATCGTACTTTAAGAGATTTGGAACTTGCAGTACGTTCGGCTATGCCGCAAATGTTAGAGCGTTATCCTGTGGTTGGCTGGGTTCGTCCTCAAAATACCCAAGTGTTACGTGATGAAATTGATACTTTACGCGCTAAAGTCAAACAACTTGAAACAGAGCTTGGTAGTCGAGAAGCAGATCCACTGACCAGTGTACCGAAAGTTTCGATGTATGAATTATATGCATTTGAGTATCGGATGCATGCTTATCAAGATGGTAACTTCAAAGAAGTGAGACCACACCGAAAAATGACATGGGCGCAGTTGTTAAATGTGCTGGGAACTGCGTTTGTAATCCCAACGCCAGAAGAATATTTTTCGAAACGCATGAACGAGTATTTAAATGAAACAGGCTTGGATGATGCACGAAAAGAAATGCCAAGAGCGCATGCGGTGTCACGCGCTCAACTGAATATTCGAGCGTTGCACGAGATCAAGTTACAAATGCGCCAAAATGAATGGATTATTCCGACAGGGCGAGATGATCGCCAGCGTATGCTTTGGCAATTGACCACAAAAGGGCAAAAACTTTTAGAAAGTAATGTATTGGATAGTAATCGGGTTTTTCAGTTTAAGACAATGCATTAATCCAATTTATAAAAAGGCGCGAAAACTGCTAAAGTAATTGAATAAACTCAATGAAAAGCGGATGCGATCTATGTCAGCGACACCAAAACCTAAAGTGACTGTGGTTCTGGCAAATTTAGGTACGCCAGATGAACCTACTGCGCCAGCAGTACGTCGTTTCTTAAAGCAGTTTTTATCTGATACGCGTGTGATTGAGATTCCTAAAGCACTTTGGTGGATTATTCTACGATTATTTGTGCTGACTTTTCGTCCTAAGCGTGTGGCCGAAGCTTATGCATCGGTTTGGTCAAAAGATTCCCCGATGCGAGAAATTGTGCTTGAACAAGCACAATTGATTAAACAACGTTTAGAAGATGAAAATCATCATTTTGATCTGAATGTTGTTCCTGCCATGACCTATGGTCAGCCAAGTATTTATAACGTTCTAGCACAACTTGAACAAGATCCGCAGGAGCATGTAATTTTATTGCCTTTGTTTCCGCAATACTCAGCCACATCAACCGCGCCGTTGTTTGATGCGTTTGCTAAATGGATACCTAAGCAACGTCATTTACCGGGCATCACCCTTATTAAAGATTATTATCAGCACCCTTTATTTATTCAAGCATTGGCAGACAGTGTGACGAACTACCAGCTTCAACATGGTAAGCCTGAGAAATTACTCATGTCTTTTCATGGCATTCCGCAACCGTATGCTGACAAAGGTGATCCTTATGCAGATCGTTGCCGAGTCACAGCACGTTTAGTAGCTGAAGCCTTGCATTTAAATGAGGATGAATGGGCGATTAGCTTTCAGTCACGTTTCGGTAAACAAGAATGGGTCAAACCCTATACCGACACGCTGCTTGAGCAGTGGGGTGAGCAAAAAGTTAAATCAGTTCAGGTCTTGAGTCCTGCCTTTTCAGCGGACTGTTTAGAAACGCTGGAAGAGCTTGCAATGCAAAACAAAGAAATTTTCCAGCATGCTGGAGGCGGAGAATATGCTTATATTGCGGCACTCAATACTGATCAGGCACATATAGATTTGCTTGCCAGTCTGGTTCAGGCTAATCTTGACGCACTCACCCATACCTTAGCCCATCGTTAAGTCGATGCTTTACTCTGCCAGAGGTTGTTATGCTGCAAGTCAAAATCGTCCCTGTTACTGCATTTGCTCAAAATTGTTCTATCCTTTGGGATAGTGAGAGCAAAGAAGCGGTTTTGATCGACGCAGGTGGGGATGCTGCCGTTCTCAAAAAAGAAGTTGAGGATTTAGGCTTAAAGGTGAAAGCTTTGTGGTTAACCCATGGACATTTAGATCATGCGGGTGCAGTCGGGGAGCTTGCTGAAACATGGAAAATTCCTGTGATCGGTCCGCATAAAGAAGATCAGTTTTGGTTGGATATGATTCAGGAAGTTTCGGCTCGTTATGGCTTTCCCATTCCGCAACCTGTCAAAGTCGATCAATGGTTAGAGGGTGGAGAGGTACTAAAACTGGGTGAGGATGAATTTGAAGTTCGTTTTGCACCGGGTCATACGCCGGGTCATGTGATGTTCTACAATGCACAGCATGGTTTACTTTGGACAGGTGATGTTCTGTTTAAAGGTTCAATTGGACGTACCGACTTTCCAAAAGGCAATCATCAGCAATTGTTGGATTCAATTCAACGTGAGTGCTTTAGTTTGCCTGATGAAACTCAGTTTATTTCAGGTCATGGTCCGATCAGCACCATTGGCTACGAAAAACAATTTAATCCATTTGTTGCCAGTAAAGCGGGTTAAGCCGTTGAAATATGCTTCTGTATAGCAGCTATACAGAAGCATATTTCCATCATTTCGGTGAGCAAATCAAATCGTTTCAAGCCATTTCTGATTGGCTAGGCTCATATCAAAATTCAAACTATTACAAATACTTTGCAAATCAAAAGAGGCTTTGTCTTCTGGAATTTGGATCAGAATAGGTAAACGGGTAATGCCATTATCGCCTGTTGGAAAGGCATAGTGTCGCTCTTTATGATTCACAGAGATCAGTGATTCAAACTCTAGATAAACAATTAAAGACGGAAAGCGTCGTTGCATACGAATGATTTCCTGATGTGCATTTTTCTTAATTTGAGACGTTTTTTCTTTGAGCTTGAGGATATTGTCCTTTATTTTTTGTGGTTTGTTGAATAGCTTGTTTAAGAAGCTAACACTTTGCTTTAACTGACGTTGGTTTTCTTTTAGTTCTGAAAAAGCATCCTTGTATTCTTGTAAAGAGTGCGTACTAATATCTTTGAGCATATTGGTCGGTTCGAGTGCCTCTGCATGATGCTTTTTCCATTCATCGTAAGAAAATACCGTGAAAATATCGGCATGTCGTTTGTGCAGCAGCGTTGCATAAGATTTGAGTCGAGCGACAAAAAGGTGGACGTGTTTATTGCAGATGATCGAAGGTTGTGATTGGAACGCAATAAAATGGCGGATAATCTCATCCAGCGTTTGTTTCATACTGATATATAAATAATGACATTCGTCTGTGTGATGAACAGCGTGCTTTAGCGCATCTGCAATCGGCTCAAGAATATTACGACATAATTTTTGCTCAAAATCGATCAACCGTTGTTCTACCAGTTTTTCAATAAAAATACCTTTTGGGTTGAGTGGTTCCATCAAAAAGGGCAGCAGCACTTTGTCTGTATACAGTTCGATATTACGAACAATATCGGACACATAGTGATTGACTTGTTTATCGATGGTAATGATATGGTTGATCTGCCAGAGGAACTGCTGTTGCTGTGAGCTATCGTCGATTTGATCGAGAAGCAGGATTGCGGCATTCACATAGATATTTTCACAGGCTTCAAATTGCTCTTCTTGTAAAAATCGTCGAATCGAAAAGGTATTTACAATACCTTCGGTGCTTGGTGCAAGTGCGAATATATATTTAGAGGTTTTGACGATATCCAGTTGTTTGGTTTTTTGTTGCTTATACAGGACGTATTTAAGGAGATGGTTTTTTTCTTCTCTTAATTGATGTGAGCGAATAATATTAAACGTGTATTTTAAAAGCTGTTGTTTTAAAAACACCTCTGTAATAAATGTCTTGATAATATCGTTATTAATACCTCGATGGTTGTTTGGAAGCGCGATATGTTCTTTGGCGAGGATCATTTGTGCAGCGACATAGATAAACTCCTTTAGAATCTGATTTTTCTGTGCTTGCAAATCAAAATCATCTTCCGTGTCGATGTTATTGATCTGACTTAGGATATTCTCAAGATAGTCTGAGATTTCGTAAATATCATGGTACTGTCGGAGTCTTTCTAAAGAATCAATGATCTTGTTGAGCAACATTTTAATATACGGATAGTGAATTTTTTCGCTCAGCACATTGAGGTCAGGCTTTGTCAGTGATGAGAAGGTATTGTCTTTTCTATTCCAGTGGATTTTCTTGTGTTGCAGGATGTGTTGGCAAATGTTCTCACGATCTTGCGGAGAAATGTCGGAAAATAAAGCTTGTAATGAGCGCTGCCAATCTTGATCTAAGTGGGGATCAATTTGTGTTGCCAAAACTTTAAGCTGATAGGGGATATTATTATTCATTTACACATCCTGTTAAATTTTAATATTTTTTATAAACTACTGGGCCGATATCAAACAATGCGATTGGATCAGCATGATGTACACGTTTTTGGGCTTAAACCCTATTTGTTTATCTATGCAACATTGGATTAAGATTTGCACAGCATCATGAAAAAGTAAATTACTGTGATGTAATTCACATATTTTAAAAGTGTAAGTTTTTATTGCTTAATTTCTTTTAATTTATCTTTTTGATTTTTCTATTTATTCTTTGATATGAGCTGAATGCGTGGTGGATTGCGCTGTGATGAATACTAAAATTTGAACAAAAATCACAATTATCGAACAATATCTTCGTACAAGCTTGTCTACAAAGCGGCTATTTTTATTTAGAATGATTTTTTGAATACTTCATTTAAATTGAATCAAGTGTTTAATTTCACAAGATGAATCTCATTGGAGACGATTTCATGCAATGGACTAAACCAGCTTTTACTGATTTACGTATCGGTTTCGAAGTGACTATGTATTTCGAAGCGCGTTAATCACCTTCATTCGAATATTTCATAAGCCCTAGTCATGTTCTAGGGCTTATCTTTTTCTAATAAGATATTAATTTTATGCATATTTATGTTTTAGGTTCGGCAGCTGGAGGCGGCTTCCCTCAGTGGAATTGTAATTGTCCCAACTGTCATGGCGTTCGTACAGGTACGATTTCCGCCAAAGCGCGTACTCAGTCTTCGATTGCGATTTCTGAAAATGGCACAGATTGGATTTTGCTGAATGCATCGCCCGATATCCGCCAGCAATTGTTTGATTTCAAAGCTGCACAGCCCGCGCGTCAGTTACGCGATACAGGGATTCGCAGCGTCATTTTAATGGATAGCCAACTCGACCACACCACAGGCTTACTCACCTTACGTGAAGGTTGCCCAATGGATGTTTGGTGTACCGAGATGGTCTACCAAGATTTGAGCAGTGGTTTTCCTGTTTTTAATATGCTGAAACACTGGAATGGTGGACTGCAATATCACCAGATTGATCCGAAACAGGCCTTTAAAATTGATGGTTTTGAGCAGCTCGAGTTTTTGCCTTTCATTATCCAAAGTGCCGCGCCGCCATACTCACCTCATCGCCATGATCCGCATGAAGGCGATAATATTGCCTTGATCATTAAAGACCATAAAACGCAAAAGCAATTGTTTTATGCACCAGGGCTTGGAAAAATTGATGAGTCGATTATGCAGATTATGCGTGATTCAGACTGCGTCATGATTGACGGCACACTCTGGACCGATGATGAAATGCAGCAAACAGGTGTTGGTGTTAAAACGGGTCGTGAAATGGGACATCTCTATATCAGTGGTGAAGGTGGTTCGTTGTCTTATTTGAATCAGCTTGAGCGACCTAAAAAAGTGCTGATCCATATTAATAATACCAATCCAATTTTAAATGAAGACTCTGCTCAATGTGCTGAACTGAAAGCGCATGGGGTAGAGGTTGCCTATGACGGCATGCAGATTGAACTCTAAGGTGAATATATGACACAAACACCTGAAGCATTCAGTACAGAACAATTTAGACAAGCCATTCTGGATAAGGGGCAGTATTACCATATTTATCATCCTTTTCATGTGATGATGTATGAGGGCAAAGCAACCCAGCAACAAATTCAGGCATGGGTGGCAAACCGCTATTATTATCAAATCAATATCCCACTCAAAGATGCCGCCATTATGGCAAATTGCCCTGATCAGCGCGTTCGTCAGGAGTGGATTCAACGCATGCTTGATCAGGATGGTGAATATCCTGATGGTGGCGGTCGTGAAGCATGGTTACGTTTGGCGGAAGCCGTTGGTCTGAGTCGTGAGCAAGTGATTTCAGAAGAATTGGTTTTGCCGGGTGTGCGTTTTGCCGTTGATGCTTATGTCAATTTCGCGCGCCGTGCCACATGGCGTGAAGCTGCCAGTAGTTCTCTAACCGAATTGTTTGCACCACAAATTCATCAGTCTCGTCTTGATTCGTGGCCACAGCATTACCCGTGGATTGATGATCAAGGATATGAATACTTTCGTTCTCGTTTAAGTCAGGCGCGTCGAGATGTTGAGCATGGGATGAGTATTACGCTGGATTCATTTACCACATATGAACAACAACAACGCATGTTAGAAATATTACAGTTTAAACTGGATATTTTATGGAGCATTTTAGATGCGTTGACACTGGCTCATGTTCACCATCAAGCGCCGTATCATCCTGTGACCACAGAACGCGTATGGCATAAGGGGTTATTTCGTGAATAAAGCAGCATTGGATTTAAAGCTGATCCCTACTTGGCGACAAGGTTATCGTTTTCAGTTTGAACCTGCTCAAAATGGTTTTGTGATTTTGTATCCAGAAGGCATGATCAAACTGAATGAAAGTGCAGGGGCAATTGGTCAGTATATTGATGGGCAGAACAATGTCTCTGCGATTATTGCCGAATTAAAACAACAGTTTGGTGATGTAGCTGATATTGAGCAAGATGTGGTTGATTATATGTTAGTTGCTCAGCAGCAACATTGGATTGATTTACGATGACCGAAGGTGTCGGTTTGCCTTTATGGTTGTTAGCGGAGCTGACCTATCGTTGTCCGTTGCAATGCCCATATTGTTCAAACCCTTTGGATTATGCACAGCATAAGCATGAACTGACCACACAAGAGTGGTTCGACGTGTTTGATCAAGCACGTCAGATGGGCGCGGTACAACTGGGATTTTCTGGTGGCGAGCCGTTGGTGCGTCAGGATTTGGAACAATTGGTTGCACACGCACATCAACAAGGCTTTTATACCAACCTGATTACCTCTGGTATGGGGCTGACTGAACAACGAATTGCGGGTCTGAAACAGGCAGGTCTTGATCATATTCAAGTCAGCTTTCAAGCCAGTGATGCGGTGGTCAATGATGCCTTGGCAGGTTCCAAACATGCTTTTGATCAGAAGTATCAGATGTGCCGACTGATCAAGCAGTATGATTATCCGATGGTCCTGAATTTTGTGATCCATCGGCATAATATTGATCAAATTGAACAGATTATCGAACTTTGTCTTGAGCTTAATGCCGATACTGTTGAGTTAGCGATTTGTCAGTTTTATGGCTGGGCATTCTTAAATCGACAAGGTTTATTACCGACTCAAGAACAACTGATTCGTGCAGAACGAATCACCAATCAATATCGTGAAAAATTACGCCAGCAAAATCATCCGTGTAAGTTGATTTTTGTGGTGCCCGATTATTATGAAGAGCGTCCCAAAGCCTGTATGAATGGCTGGGGGAAAATTTTCTTTACCGTTGCACCTGATGGCGTTGCGCTTCCGTGTCATGCAGCGCGACAACTGCCGATTGCGTTCCCCAATGTTCGTGAGCACAGCCTGTCCGAAATTTGGTATGAATCGACTGGTTTTAATCATTTTCGGGGTGATGCTTGGATGCCTGAAAGTTGCCGAAGTTGCCCAGATAAAGCGCGCGATTTTGGTGGATGTCGCTGTCAGGCCTATATGTTGACGGGGGATGCTGCCAATGCAGATCCCGTCTGTGGTAAATCTGCCTATCATCCGTTGCTTGAACAAGCACGTTTGGAAAGTCATCAAGATTCATCGCTAGAAGGAATGCTATTTCGCAACAGTAAAAACTCCAAACGATTTATAGCTCGACAGCTTATTCCTGTTCAAAATATTCTAGATGAATCATTGTGATGGCAGCGATCAGCATAAATCACGGCAACATGCCCATTTTTGATGGTCATAATGATGCGCTGACACGGCTATGGCTCAGTGATGACCCTGATCCCGTGCATGCTTTTATTCATCAGCGGTTAGCAGGACATCTTGATTTAAAACGTTGTCAACAAGCAGGTTTTGTTGGCGGTATGTTTGCAATTTTCCTACCGCCATACGCCTATGTAAAACAACATCATCCGAATAAATTATTTGACCCACATGCGACTGATTTTAGCCAGCAGCAGATTGAGCAGATTTGTTTAGAACAACTGAACTTAGCTCAACAGTTAGTGCAACGCTCTCATGACATTCAAATTTGTACATCGGTTGAGGGGATTCAGCGTTGTCGTGCGCAGCAAAAGTTAGCGATGGTACTGCATATGGAAGGTGCGGAATCTTTACAGCACAATCCAGATTTGCTTGATGTGTTTTATCAGGCAGGGCTACGCAGCATTGGGCCACTGTGGAATAGACCGAGTCGGTTTGGTCATGGCTTGAATGCAAAGTTCCCACATTCACCTGACACGGGCGCAGGACTTACGGTGGAGGGCAAAGCTTTTCTACAGCGTTGTGCTGATCGAAAAGTCGTTGTGGATGTGTCTCACATGAATGAACGTGCCTTTTGGGATAGCGTCGATATTTTACAGCAGCCGATAGTAGCAACGCATTCCAACGCCCATGCTTTATGTCCGCAGGCACGAAATTTGACCGATGCACAATTGAAAGCCATCCGTGATAGTCAAGGAATGGTGGGCGTCAATTTTGATGTAGCATTTTTACGTGCGGATGGGCAGCGTAACGCCGATACACCGATTGATGTGATTTTAGATCATCTGGACTATATGATGGATCGGCTTGGTGAAGAGTATATTGGTTTTGGTTCAGACTTCGATGGCGCATTGATCAGTACAGAACTTGAAGATGTCACAGGTATCTCCAAGCTGATTGAGCGAATGCAGCAGCGTCATTATTCAAGTGAATTGATTGAAAAACTGTGCTGGCGTAACTGGCTTGATGCGCTGAATCGAATTTGGCTTTAGCGAGCGAGGCGAAGATTAATCTTCATACTCATCTTCACCACGTTTTACATCAGCTTGAGGCGACTCTTGGGTTGGGATTTTATATTCATCGCTTGCCCAAGCACCTAAATCAATCATTTTACAGCGTTCAGAGCAGAAAGGACGGAATGCATTGCCTTCCCAAGTGCTAGCTTCTCCACAACGCGGGCAGGGAAAGGTACGAGGTGTAGACATAGAAAATTCCTAAGAGGTGAAACAAATAGATTAGGCAAAAGTAAAGTCAGTTGATAGACTTATGCCGATTTATAGATAGTTTGATGGGATTATGTCGATTCGTCAATTTCAAGCACAACGCATGCAAGCACCACGTGATTTTATCACAATTCCAAACACCCCGATCTGTGTCGAAATAGGTGCGGGAAAAGGCAAACATGCGCTGTTATTTACTGCCCAAAATCCACAAACAGCATTGTATGCGATTGAACGGACCAAAGAAAAATTTGTGGCCATGCAAAAACAGCATCAGCTTGAGCCTCGTGACCACTTACATCCTATTCATGCTGATGCATTGCCTTGGGTGGTACATGCTTTGTTTCCTGCTCAGGTGGAACAATTTTTCATTCTTTATCCAAACCCAGAACCGCATAACCCAGCACAGCGTTGGTTGAATATGCCGTTCTTTGAGTTTTTACTGTCACGTCTTCAGCCAAATGGCTCAATTACCTTGGCGAGTAATATTCCTGAATATATTGATGAAGCAGAGCAGCAGTTAATTGACGTGTGGAAGCTACCATATCAGAAACAAAAAATTGCAGCGGATTCTGCGCGAACACATTTTGAAATCAAATATTTAGAACGTGGTGAGCTTTGCCAGCAATTGATTATCACTAAACCTGAAGCTTATACCACTCGCTTTGATGATTTTGCACCTTTACAAGGACAAAACGCGCAAGAGAAACGTGATGCCTAAGCGGGTTGCAATTATTGGCGCAGGACCAGCAGGCTTAATGGCGGCTGAAGTTCTCAGTCAATATGGTTATGAAATCGAAGTATTTGAACAAAAACCTTCTGCTGCGCGAAAGTTTCTCATGGCCGGCAAAACGGGCTTGAACATCTCACATGCTGAGCCGATGACGCACTTTTTACAGCGTTATGATCATGCCGAATGGTTAGCGCCTTGGGTCAAACAATGGGATGCAAAGTGGATTCAAGACTGGATGCAAGGCTTGGGTATTGAATCCTATATCGGTAGTTCAGGTCGGGTGTTTCCTGTAGAAATGAAAGCAGCACCCTTGCTTCGGGCTTGGTTAAAACGATTGATGGTGGATGGCGTCAAATTTCACTATCGACATCGTTGTGTTGGTTTATCCAATAATCAATTGACCATCGAAAATCAAAGTCAACGTTTTACAGCAGCTTATGATGCGATTGTATTGGCCTGTGGAGCGGTGTCATGGTCGCAACTGGGTAGCGATGGTCTATGGCAGCAATGGTTGTCGAATGATGAGATAGAGCCTTTCCAAGCCAGCAATGCTGGTGTATTAAAAGCATGGTCGCCATTTATGCAGGATTGTTTTGGGCAGCCACTTAAGCGCGTGGATGCGTGGGTAGAGTCAGCGAAGAAGACACACGGTGATATCGTAATCACGCACTATGGTTTTGAAAGTGGTGTGATTTATAAACTGGGTCGTGATTTAAGGAGAAAAATTTCTCAGAATCAAGAATTAGCACTTTATTTCGATTTGCTGCCCGATGTAAGTCTTGAACAATTAGAAAAGAAACTACAAGCAAATAAAAAACAGTCACTCACCAATATTTGGCGTAAAGCAGGTTTGGATCAAGTCAAAATCAATCTCCTTCGTGAAGTGGTTGAAAAAAGCCTATGGTCAGATGCAACACAGATGGCACAGCAGATTAAACATCTCAGCATTACTCTTGATGGATTCCGTCCAATAGAGGAGGCGATTAGCTGTGCAGGTGGAGTCAAACAAGCGGTGCTGTCGCCACAACTACAATTGCAATCAAATCCGTATGTGTTCTGCTGTGGTGAAATGCTGGATTGGGATGCACCAACAGGTGGCTATTTACTGACGGCGTGTTTTGCAACTGGGCGTGCCGCGGGCGAAGGTGTGCATCATCTTGTGAGCAGACCCATTTAAGATGATGTTTTGCAAAGCATTGCTTAAATTTTGTGTATTTTTCATGTTCTAAATATTCTTTATTTTCGGGTGTTGGCGGGTTTTTTGCACTGTTGAGATTTATCATTTTGGTTGATGAATTTACGATGTGGCAAAAGCTTAAATCCAGTTTATTTCTTCAGGTGGTTCTGGCATTAATTCTTGGGATTATTGTTGGTATCAGCTTTCACGATTTCTCTTTAGCATTGAAGCCTTTAGGCGATGGCTTTATTTCTCTAATCAAAATGTTGATCGCACCGATTGTTTTCTGTGTGGTGGTGCTCGGTCTATATGGTGCCAATGACATCAAGAAAATGGGAAAGGTCGGTGCAAAAACGATTTTATATTTTGAGATTGTGACCAGTATTGCGCTGGTGTTGGGCATCGTCATTGCTTATGTATTTAAACCTGGTGTCGGGATGAATATCGATATCAGTAAACTCGACGGAAAGGATCTCAGTGTTTATACCGAACGAGCACATACGATGGGTACAGGATCTGATTTTCTTCTACACATTATTCCAAAAACCTTTGTTGATGCATTTGCCAGTGGTGACATTTTACAAGTTTTACTGATTGCGATTTTGTTTGGTATTGCACTCTTGTTGATCCCAAAACATTTGGGTGATTTGGTCTGTCAGGCACTTGAAGCATTTTCTGAAGTATTCTTTAAAATGATGGGCTTGATCATACGGCTAGCACCAATTGGGGTGTTGGGTTCAGTGGCATATACCACCGCAAAGTTTGGTGTCGATTCACTGCTTCAACTCGGTTATCTGGTGTTGTTGTTTTATGTGACTTGTATTTTATTTGTGCTAATTATCTTAGGTGGGATTCTTAAGTTGGCAGGGTTAAATATTTTTAAATTCCTGAATTATTTTAAAGAAGAGTTATCCATCGTATTGGGTACCGCATCTTCTGATTCTGTTCTGCCACAGATCATGAAAAAACTGAGAAATCTAGGAATCAAGGATTCCACAGTTGGCTTGGTCATTCCAACGGGTTACTCGTTTAATTTAGACGGATTTTCTATTTATTTAACACTGGGTGTGATTTTTATCGCTCAGGCCTGCAATATTGATCTATCCATGCACGATCTTCTGGCAATTTTACTGGTGTCATTGGTGACCTCAAAAGGTGCACATGGTATTCCTGGCTCTGCATTGGTTATTCTGGCAGCCACTTTGTCGGTCATTCCGAGTCTTCCAACCATAGGTTTAGTGTTGTTATTATCCGTGGATTGGTTCATCGGGATTGTACGTGCTTGTACCAATCTGATCGGGAACTGTGTGGCTACAGTCGCAATCGCACATTGGGAAAAGGATATTGATCATGCACGCGCACGGGCAGTATTGGATCAAAAGGTTTAGCTGGCGCTTTATTTCGAGAAGAATAGTTTGAGTAAATTGAAAAGTCTCATCTAAATGCTATTCACGATTTGCATGGTGTGCTGATCTCGCCTATATTTTTACGTGAAAATTCATTTAAGGAATAAGAAATGTCTCAGACTACACCTGTATATCATGGTCGTTGTTTATGTGATGGGATTCATTATGAGATTCACGGTGAAATTGGCGAGATCATCCAATGTCATTGTCAACGTTGCCGTAAAGCCAATGGAACCGCTTTTGCGACCAATGCACCGATTAACAGTGCAGATTTTAAAATTATACAAGGCGAGAATTTAATTAAAAAGTTTGCAACAGCAGGTGTTTACCGTTGGTTTTGTGGAGAATGTGGTTCGCCATTGATTAGTTCGCGTGATGCACAGCCAGAGCTTTACCGCCTAAGAATCGGTACCTTAGATACGCCTTTACAGCAAAAACCGAGTATGCACATCTTCACTGCATCCAAAGCCGAGTGGGACTGCATAGCCGATGATTTACCACAATATGCTGAACGTCCTTAAACGAAGTATCTGATTATGATTTTTGAGACATCGAAATTAGAGGCAAATGAAATCTATAGATTATTGGTGGGCGGAATTACCCCTCGACCGATTGCGTGGATAAGCACTGTATCTGCTGATGGGGTTGCCAATATAGCACCCTATTCTTTCTTTAATGTAGCAAGTTGCAATCCTCCTATTCTTTGGTATTCGCAAGTAAATCCAAGAACTGGCAATGATAAAGATACCTTGAGAAATTTAATCGACACCAAAGCGTGTGTGGTACATATCGTCAATGCTCAGTTACTTGAAAAGATGAATTTGACCTGTGCTTCACTTCCACCGGAACAAAGTGAATTTGATTTTGCTGAGATTGAGTCCTGTCCAAGCCATCAAATGCCGCCTTTGTCGGTCAAAGATTCTATGATTCGATATGAGTGTCATCTAAGAGAAGTGATTCAATTGAGTACGTTGCCATCGGGTGGAACAGTCGCCTTGCTTGATGTGAAATCCATATATGTGGATGATCGCTTATGGGATGGCAAAATGATTGATCAACAGCAACTCGACAGTGTCGGGAAAATGGGTGGTGATTTTTATAGTTTGACCACTGAATTGCGAGAACTCAAACGACCATAACAGAGTAGATAGAATAGGAGGAGACGCCTCCTATTTCTTATTTTGTTGTTAAGGTTTCATTTTCAAACTGAATGTTATCCCAGCCATTTTTAATAAACTCATGAATCGTACTTGATAATTCAATTGGGCTAATACGTGATATATAAATTGATTGGCAGTGATTAAAAAGTACAAAACGATGTAGTGTTTTTAGAAATGGTGTTAGCCACAATGCGATATCAATTTCTGTATTTTCAATATGCAGATGAATTAACTCAAACTGAGCGCTTTTACGGTGAGCTTTACAATCCACCCGACCAATAAAAACATCACTAAATAAAATAGGCAAACAAAAATATCCATATCTTCTTTTTGCTTGCGGCGTGTAACATTCAAGACGAAAATCAAAGTCAAAGCAGGTTTTTACGCGTTCACGATGAATGATTGAGTTGTCAAAAGGTGAGAGTAAGCAAAGGTTACTATGATCCGTGTTATAGGTTTTTTCAAGTAAATCAGTGCGCACATAGATCGTTTGTATTTCATCTACTTCGAACTTTTGGATGATTTTATCCTCAAGCATTTGACTTAGAATTTTTTCAACATTTTGACGTAATATTTGTCCCTTTTTTAAATGTGTTATTTGCTTGATGGTGGTAAAGCCATACGCTCTAAGATAAGTCTTGACCAGATATTCAGCGTATTCTAATGCTGTTGGTGGTGTTGTATTGATCGTACTGGGTAGCACCTTTTCACTCAGATCATAAACTTTTTCTATGCCATTTCTGGCACAAATCATGAGATCCCCTTGCATAAAAAGCTGCTCAAGCGCGATTTTCGTTGGTTTCCAATTCCACCAACTGCTATTACTTTTACTTAAGCTTTCAAAATCTCTGGCTTTTTGCGGTCCCTCAATACGGATTTTGTCGTACACATTGTGCATGACTTGAGGATCCGCTTTAAAATAACGAGATTCACCATTTTTAATGCTTAGCATTTGCGGTAAAGCATAGCGAAAATCTTGCATGGGCAAATACGACGCAGCATGAAACCAGTATTCAAATATTTGACGTTCTGCGACTAATTGCTCAAGCAGTTGTGGCTGATAATCTGGAATTCGTGTCCAAAAAGTATGATGATGTGCCCGAGAAACCACCGATAAAGTATCAATCTGCACATAGCCAAGCTGCTGTAAGGTCGCAAGAACAGCCAATTTTCCTGAGCCAAAAGGTTTTTTGTGATTCAGACCTTGCGCTTCTAATGTAATTAGTCGTAGTTTTTTTAATAGATCAGCTTGGTTAATCGTCATGATTTCCCTCAGGTATTTTTTATTCAAACATTTGTTATTTCGCTGAATATTACATTTCTAAATTTCACACCTTCAAGAATCATTCAGTCGAAATTGAAAAGTATTTCACGATGAGATGTGCGGTCGGTAAAGGCGTGCATTATTTTATCAAGTGATAAAATGAAACTTCTTTTTCTGCGCGGCATTGGCTATTATTAGAACATAAAATATTTTAAATCAATTTATTAAGAGTATTTATGAATACTGAATTATCTTTAGAGAAACAAGAGCAAAAAGAAATTTTACCATTTTCGCCCAAAAACTTATGGATGCTGTTCTTCCAACCCAAGACGTTTTTTTCTCTGCCGGCAAGCTATCATCATCGCAGTATTATGATCGCTGCCTATTTAATAGGTGTGTTTTCTGTCATGGATCGAGTCGATCAAAAGTTGCTTCAAGCAGAATTTGGAAATCGTACATCGTTAATGCTTGATATTACAGATGCTTGGTGGAGTTATTGGTTACTCGTTTTAGGGCTGGGAACGATCTCTGCTGTAATTGTTTGGTTGATACACGGTTGGTGGTATAAAAAGCGTTTACAGTTTTCAGGCGCCAAAGACGCAGACCCACAACTGGCCCGACATATTTGGGCTTTACAATCTTTGGTCACAGCTTTGCCTGTTATTATTGTCACAATATTACAGACATTGATGTATAGCAGTTATCTTGATGCGTATCAAAACTCATCAATTTTGAACTTGGTGGTCATTCCCTTTATATTTTGGTCATGTTGGGTGAGCTATCGAGCTGCAACCTCAGTGTTTAATACTAACGGATGGGCGAAGTTTTGGTTTCTGGCATTCCCGATCACGTTTTATGTGCTAGCAATGGGGCTTTTGACCGCTTTAATGGCAAATGCATGATCGGTATAGGATAGCAAGCAGGAAGGGAAACCTTCCTGTCTTTTCAATATCAACGGGCAGTTAGCGCCTCACCCTCAAATTTCACACCATCCCAACCATTTTGCATAAATTGACGAATGTTTTGGTGATCCGTTCCTTCTGGTGTCGCAAGCACAGAAGCGTAATGCTCAGCAAATAAACTTAAGGTTTCTTCAGCATTTAAGCCTTCAATTTTAGCAAAAGAAAAAACTTTGGCACTGCCTTGATTT
The DNA here is from genome assembly GCF_031456775.1 of Acinetobacter sp. 3657. Classification (NCBI taxonomy): domain Bacteria; kingdom Pseudomonadati; phylum Pseudomonadota; class Gammaproteobacteria; order Moraxellales; family Moraxellaceae; genus Acinetobacter; species Acinetobacter sp. 3657. Next base: position 110,436 of record NZ_JAVDVH010000006.1, read on the forward strand.
TCCGTTGCAGCATTAAATTGTACGCCATTTTGAAAAGCAGTTGGAGTGTGTTGATAGCGTGCTTCAATAAATGCCAACACATCTGCAAACTTGGCAGAACCTGCTTTTAATTGCGCTAATAATGTTTGAGCCATTTTAAAATTCCATGTGTATAAAATGAATGCGAGCATCATAACATGAGGAAACTGTGGATAACTGAATGCTTATGCACAGTTTCATTGCAACTCAAAAAGATCGGTTGAGTTGTCTAAAAATTATGTTATTTTAGAAAAATAAAGGAGATGGTATTCCTCCTGTAACAAACCGCCGTTGTGGCTAATGATGCCTACGTGACCCTAAACAGGGGACGTAGCTGTGTGCGTGCTCTGTTTTAATTGAAGAGTTCGCCGATGAAAAGCTTCCAGAAGAATATTGATCAATCCATGCAGAATACTTTTTCTTCTCCAAGTTTAATTTTGGAGTCATGATGTATTATTCCTTAATTTCAATTGCAATGGGTTCTGTGCTCGGTGCATGGTTGCGTTGGTTTATTGGTTTAAAACTCAATCCCATCTTTCCCAATATTCCTTTGGGTACGGTCACCGTTAATTTTGTTGGTGGCTTTATTATTGGCTTTGCGATTTCATATTTTTCTCAAAGCTCTTTGAGTCCCAACTATAAACTGTTTGTGATTACAGGATTCTGCGGCGCACTTACCACCTTCTCGACATTTTCAGCTGAGATCATTGCTTTGTTGCAAAGTGGCAAATTGGAATATGCGGCACTTACGATTCTAATTCATGTTTTGGGTTCATTGTTGTTTACGATTTTGGGCATGAGTTTACATCAATGGCTAAGTACGGCTTAGTTTTGGAGTGATGAAATGAATGGATTTTTAATTACTTTTTATACTGCTCAGAATCGACAATATGCAGGTCAATCAATTGTAGAATGGTTGTTGGCGATCGCAAAACAGATGAATCTACGTGGTGCAACGGTGATAAATGCCAGTCAAGGTTTAGACCATCGTGGGCAGCTTCATTCAGCTGGATTTTTTGAGTTAGCAGATCAGCCTGTACAGATTCAATTTGCAGTCACGGCTGAACAGGCAACTGAACTATTAAATTATCTCAGTGATAAACACGTCGCTTTGTTCTATGTCAAAACACCGATTGAGTTCGGTTTTATTGGGCAAGCGTCACTCGACGTTTAACCAATAGATGTCAGAGATAAAATTTAGACATAAAAAAAGAAGTCTAAGCGGAGGAGATAATAGCCTTAGACTTCGAATTCTTTTACTTTAATCGTTTAACCTTAAAATTAGATTAAGACTTACGATTAAAACGTGCAAAGCGTTTGTTAAAGCTTGCAACACGACCTTCATTGCTTGCTTGACGTACTTCACCTGTATAGAACGGATGCGATGCACTTGAAATATCTAAGGTTACATATGGGTAAACTTGACCTTGATATTCTTTAGTTTGTTTCGTTTGAAGTGTGCTACCAATCAAAAAGTAGGCATCGGCATTGGTGTCATGAAAAAGCACTTGTTGATAAGCAGGATGAATATCTTTACGCATTTGAAATACTCCTATTGTTTATAGAAATGTTATAACATAACAATATATGGAGTCAATCTAATCTATTTCAAGTTATAGTTTCAATTGGAGCGAAACGTAAAAAGTCCTTTATTCATGCTTCGAAAAAAACTATGTTTATTAACTTGGTACTAACTCTTCAAACAGATCATTCAGGTTGTCATGCACTTTAAGGTGAATTAAGTTCCAGTAGTGTCCTGAAATGGTTCGATTGACCATTAAAGTATCTGGAGAGGGCTTAAATACATCCCAATATTTCAATGACTTTTTCACCAGACGCATACCATCATGGTGAGATGAATTTTCTGCAAAATCATAATGTGTGCTTAATGGACGTAATAGAATTTCGATCCATTGTACATATAGCTCACTTGGGAATTTTTGCTTTTCAGCAATCGAGTTTAATTCAACCAACAAATCTTCGACTTGGTCAATATCTTCGTTGCGGGCGGCGTTTACCAATGCTTTAAAATGCTGAATGATCTCAGGAGATAGGGTTTTAACACTGCCATAATCGTAAATGATGACAGTTCCATCTTCACGAAAGGCAAAGTTCCCCGGATGAGGATCACAATGGAAACGTTTTAAGAAAAACATTTCTTGTCCTAAAGCACGAATTAAGCGACGACCGATTTGATTGCGTGTGTCAACCGACCAAGTGCTTGCAGTTTCAATGGATTCACCTTGTTCTAAACTTAAGGTCAGCACTCGGCGAGAAGAATATTCTTTAAAAACGCTTGGAATGATGACTTGATCATCCAGACTTTCATGGAAAGTTCGAAACACCTCTAGATTTTGTGCTTCAATTTCATAATTCAGTTCAGCAGAGAGGCTGTCTTGGATTTCTTGAAACAATTGATCTTGCAGCTTTTTATCTATTTTTAAAACACCCATCAGGCGTAAGGCTAAACGGACTTGTTTTAAATCACTTTCGCAGGCTTGGTCGACACCAGGATATTGCACTTTGACCACAACAGCTTGCCCATTTGGCAGCACTGCTCGATGCACTTGACCGATTGAGGCTGCTGCAAATGGTTCTGACTCAAAAGAGCTAAAGATATCTTTTAGAGGTTTTCCGAGTTCTTTTTCGACTTGTTGTTGTATCGCAGCAAAGGGCATGGCAGGAGCTTGACGTTGTAGTTTTGCGATTGCCTTAGCCACTTCAGGTGGAAAAATATCTTTATATTGCGAAGCGATTTGTCCAACTTTCATGACCGCGCCTTTCATTTCTCCAAGTGTATCGGCAATTTGTAGACCGACTTCTTGGAAAAATTGACTGCGAGCAGCATTTTTTTGTTCTTCATCTGCGGTGAGATTCCGAATCGAATTGGCAACACTTTTGCTGGCAATACTTGCGGTCATGCCAGCCAGTTTGAAAAAACGTTTACTGGGAGAGCTTGCATGTTTTGCCATATTACTTGACCTCATACGATCCAGTTTTAAAGTGATCCTTTGATCATAGGCGACAAAACTTAAATTGCCTATAACAAAATGTTAAGTGATGTAAGTAGTCGCCTATAGGTTGACGCTTACTGTTTCCGTCAGTCGTTTATTATTTAAATATAAACGTCCAATCAAGAATACACAGGCAATACTTAAGCCAATAATCAGTCCTAGCCAAACCCCTGCCACGCCCCAAGCGGTATAACGAGCCAAATATAAGCCGATAGGGAACGCAATCACCCAGTACGCCATTAAGGTAATCCACATCGGTGCTTGCGTGTCTTGCATACCACGTAAACAACCTGCTGCACTGACTTGCCATGCATCCATCAACTGATAAGCCATTGCAAACCAAAGTAAATACATCGCGACAGGAAACACATCTAAATCAGTGGTATAGACTGCTACGATATACGGTCGTGCAATCGCGATCAGGATCATAGTACATGCTGCAAAAAAGGTCGCACTCATCAGTCCAATTTTTTGAACTTGGCGCATGGCTTGCCAATTTTTCTCACCATAATACATCCCGACGCGAATGGTTAATGCGATCGCCAAGGACAATGGAATCATAAATAGGACTGAGGTGACTGAGATTGCAATCTGATGCGCTGCAATCGCATTTTCCCCTAAGGGACTTAATACCAGTGCGCCTGTACTAAAAATACTGACTTCAAAGAAAATAGCCAAACCAATCGGTAAGCCTAAGACTAAAATCCGTTTTGTCCATGCTGGATCAATTTTTTCCCATTTTGTAAAGATTGGAACGTGTTGGTAGGCTTTGGCTTTGGAAATATAAAGGGCTAAACTGATCAGCATCAACCACTGTAAAATCGCAGTAGCAAAGCCGCAGCCAGCACTACCTAACGCTGGAATTGGACCCAAGCCGTACATAAAGATTAGATTCAATGGAATCAGCGCCACCAGTGCAACTAAGCTGATCACCGTGACAGGGCGGGGATGACCCAATGCTTCTGAATAACTCCGTAGCGCGGCATACATCATCACCGCAGGCATACCAAAACCAATCGCATGTAAAAATAAACTGGCTTTCGGTATTAAGCTTTCAGGTACCCCAAATACTGGTAATAACCACGGCAGCGTTTGCATAATTAACAGGGCAATTGTACCCAAAATAGCGGCAACCCATAACGACTGACGGGCAATGGTCGGGATCTTTTCAGGCGTTTTAGCACCTCTTGCTTCTGCGACAAGCGGAGTCGTTGCAATCATGATACCTGCAAATAGCAGCATAACGGGCATCCACAAACCGACACCCACTGCAATGGCGGCAAGGTCAGCGGCAGATAAATGCCCCGCCATAATGGTATCAATGAGGCCAAAGCCTGCCTGAGCAAACTGTGTCATTAAGATGGGTAACATTAAATGAAACAGATGTTTAAGTTCAAACCGTGCGCTGGTGATGTGGGACACTAAAAATACTCTTAAGGAATAAGGGCTTATTGGTATTTCAGCCATGCATTGCGTTATTGGCTAAAACGACATAAACGAGGCATGAAACGTAGGCAATGGCGGCTCCCTTGTCAAGTTTCATAACGAAGTTTAGAGAGGTTTTAGCCATAACCCTTCGGGACAGGGAGATTTTTTGCCGTTACTACGTTATGTTTATCTCATTTAGAATGACTAAATTTCGTTAAACATGCCTTGTACCATCTAAAAAATCTCCTCTGTCGCAAGCATCTGTGAAATATCAATAGGCCCTAGCGCTGTAACGTGAGTAAAACACCAATAAAAATCACGATACTGCCAAGGAGACGTTGCCAATTGATCGGCGTTTTATCTGTACCTAACCAACCAAAATGGTCTAATAACATTGAAATAACCATTTGTCCGAAGATGACCAGACCTGAAAAGGTGAGAAATCCGAGTTTGGGAGCAGTATAAATGCTCATACTGATCGCATAAACCCCAAGGAAGCCTCCGACCCATAAAAACCAAGGAATATGTGAAAGTTCACTTAAATCAGGTTTTGCTGTACTTTGAAAATAGACTAAAAATCCCAAGATCACTGTACCGACTAAAAATGATAGAAATGCAGCTTGCAGTGGAGAATGTAAATATTCTCTCAGTTGAGCATTAATCGCAGTTTGAAAGGCCATTGCCACACCGACACCTAGGGCGAGGGGGAGAAAAAGGAGCAATTGGCTAGAAATTTTCATCATATGATTGGTCTAATTGTTATTTATGCTGACAGTCTAACTGAATACAAACATGATGGTAAGTCAGTTGGCGTGTTTGAAGTCACAACAGCGTCTAAGGTAGTCGTGTTAAAATAATGAGGTTCTGTTATTGAGCCTGTACTTTGAGTCATTTAAACCCAGCAAATATTCCACTTTCACTGTATATCCATATGCCTTGGTGCGTGCGTAAATGTCCTTATTGTGACTTTAATTCGCATGCGGTACCTGATGGGCAATTGTCCATGGATTTAGAGCAGCAATACTTGGCTGCATTGGTGGCCGATTTTGAGACGCAAGTGAAAATGGCGCAAGGACGTTCAATTCATAGTGTATTTATTGGGGGAGGTACACCATCTCTCATTTCTGCCCAAGGTTATACATGGCTCTTTGATCAGCTCAAAGCGCGTCTAAATTTTGAAGCAGGATGCGAAATTACCTTAGAAGCCAATCCCGGCACCGTAGAACATGATCCCTTTGCAGATTATTTGGCTGCGGGCATTAATCGCTTGTCGATTGGCGTGCAGAGTTTTGATACCGAACATTTACAACGCTTAGGACGGATTCATTCCGCCAACAATGCGCTTGATGCGATTCAGCAAGCCCGACAAGCGGGTTTTGAACGGGTCAACGTGGATTTGATGCACGGTTTGCCACAACAGACGCAAGAACAGGCTTTAATGGATCTTAGGCTTGCGGTTGAGCACGGAGCGACACATATTAGTTGGTATCAACTGACCATTGAACCGAATACGGTTTTTTTCAGGACTCAGCCAGTATTACCAAAAGATGATGTTTTGGAATATATCCAAGAGCAAGGCGAGGCGTATTTAAAAACCAATGGTTATCTCAATTATGAGGTTTCCGCATGGCGTAAAGAATTGCCATCGACGCATAACTTGAATTATTGGCAATTTGGGGACTATTTAGCGATTGGAGCAGGGGCACATGGCAAAGTCACTTATCCTGATGGTGTTTATCGTTTCCAAAAAACACGTTTGCCTAAAGATTATTTAGCCAAGGTTCCTGCCGATCACGTACAAATGAAACGAATCGAAGCAGATGAGTTGCCATTTGAGTTTATGATGAATGCCTTGCGTTTAAATGAAGGTGTAAATGCTGAGTTGTATGCGCAACGGACTGGACTGGATTTGAATGATTTGAGCGAAACCTTAAATCAACTTCGTGACAAGAAGTTATTGGTTGCAGATCTCAATAAAATTGCTTGTACTGAACAAGGGCATGTCTTCTTGAATTCGGTATTAGAAAAGTTTTTATAAGGAGAGGGTGACTTTGAGTAAAAGTACTTGAAGTCATTCAATATATTTTGTCATCGTTTAGACATATACAATTTATATGATAGCCAATAAAAAAAACCTCATCAAAAATGATGAGGTTCTTTAGAATTTGGTGGGTCGTCCGCGATTCGAACGCGGGACCAACGGATTAAAAGTCCGCTGCTCTACCAGCTGAGCTAACGACCCTGAAAGAATTTTAGAGTAACACTCTAAAATTTTTGCAAGACAAGCGAAGCGCGTAGTCTTACAAAGTAAATCCTTTTCAGGAAATCAAAACAAATAAGTGGTGGGTCGTCCGCGATTCGAACGCGGGACCAACGGATTAAAAGTCCGCTGCTCTACCAGCTGAGCTAACGACCCTGAGCGAGGATAAGTAAAACAACGTTTTACCCGAGCGCAAGAGATGAGAAGCAACGCTTCGCAAGTAGATTTCTCTTACATTCATACTCGAACTGACTCAGAGAGAAGTAAAACTTCTAAACACTGTATCGTTTTGATGCTGCGTATTCTAGCAACTTATTCAGCTAACACAAGAGGAAATTTAAAAACAGTCGCATGATTGTTTATAAAAAGCACGATTTCCTCTTGTTTAGCTAAAAAACGAACTAGAAACGGTATTGATAACTTTGAATATTGTCAAAGATTTCAGCATTTACATCACAATAGCGCGTTGCGCCTGGTAGTAAAACCAATAAACGCTCATCGGTTTTACTTGGATTAAAGCCATCATCTTTCAGCTTATTCTTTTGATATTTAAAAGTACCTGTGGTTTCAACTTTAGCCTGTACACGTAGAAATACTGGGATTGCATATGCAGGTAAGCATTTCTTGAATACATCGACCATATCGGTGAGGTCGGATTCATTTAGCTTTTCACCATCTACAAGTGTGATGGCTGCCATACCTGCACGACCATTGGTATTTGGGATTTCTACTCCATACACTACTGCTTCGACAATTTTATCATATTCGCAAACCATGTTTTCAACTTCAGTTGTAGACACATTTTCGCCTTTCCAACGGAAGGTATCTCCTAAACGGTCTACAAACTGCGCATGACGGAAGCCAATATCACGAACTAAATCGCCAGTATTGAAGTATGAATCGCCTTTGACGAAGACATCTTTCAAGATCACAGATTTGTTCTTTTCTGGATCAGTGTAGCCATCAAATGGAGAACGGCTGGTAATTTTACCAACGAGTAAACCAACTTCACCTGTCTTCACTTTCTTGCAGTAGCCTTTTTGGTCACGAACAAGTTCATTCTTTTCTTTGTCAAACTCAACAATGGCATAAGGCGTAGGAGAGAAGCCAACGGTATTGTCAAAGTTGAAAATGTTGCTAAAGCCAACGTTACCTTCACTTGATGCATACAGCTCAAGGACTTCTTCAACACCGAAGCGCTCTTTGAATTTGCTCCAAATGTTTGGACGCATACCGTTACCAATCATTTTGGTGACACGATGGTTACGATCAAGCTCTGTGACAGGAGCATCCATGAGATATCGGCATAATTCACCAACATAACCAATCGCTGATGCATTGAATTTTTGTACGTCTTTCCAGAATGCACTGGTTGAGTATTTACGGCGTACCGCTAATGTTGCGCCACCTGCAATAACACCACACCAACAAACCACGACACCAGTGGCATGATAAAGGGGCAATGTCACGTACATCACGTCATCTTTACCTAGATTGAGGATATGACCGTAAGTACCGTAAGCTAGCGTCCAGCGGCTATGGGTAAAGATTACAGCTTTAGGCAAGCCGGTTGTACCTGAGGTGTAAATATAAAATAAACCATCTTTACCCATTACGGTACGTGTGGTTGAAGGATTGAACTTTGGAAATTGATCAATTTCTTGAGCGAGGTTGGCATAGCCTTTAGGTGCTGTTCCAGCATCTTTAAGCGTTTCTTGATCCGCAAACCAATGAAATCGATCTTGAGCAACCTTGAGGTCTTGACGAGCTTCATCAATTGCAGCACGAACTTCTTCACCTGCAATCACAGCGATTGGGTTGACTAAGTTGATGCTATGCGCCAGCACTTTACCAATTTGAGAGGTGTTGACCAGTGCAATAGTCACTCCAATTTTTGCTAAAGCAACGATCGTAGCAATCAATTCAGGACGGTTTTCCACCATCACCGCGATGACATCACCTTTTTTTGCACCAAGCGATAAATAGTAATGCGCAATTTGGTTGGCCCATTCATTCAGTGCTTGGTAGCTGTAGCTTTGATCTTCAAATAATAACGCGATACCTTGCGGGTTGCGCTTTACTGCTTTTTCAAAAGCGACCCCTAAGCCAGCTGGAGAAGTTGGCGTTCGCAAATATGCTTGTTTAAGACCATTCAGAATATGAGGTACTTTGGTGAGAAAGTTTGGAAGTCGAGTTGCGACATCACCAAGAGTAATAATATCGGTCTGCGTAGTTTGGCTCATATCAATCCTATTTATTTTTCGATCAATCCAAAGGTGGCTATCTGTGAGAACATAACCATTAACATCATTGTTAGCGATGTTGTTTTTAATCGCAAGTTCCTAGAGCAATCAACCTAATTTGACAAAATAACAAAAAAGCCTAGTCACCGAAATGACTAGGCTCTTGATTATTGAGTGCGATTTAGCAAATTACTCATTGCTAGGAACACTCTTTTTCGGTGGACGTCCACGTGGGCGACGAGGGCGGTTAGATTTTTCTTTCTCGATTCTAGCCGCAGCCTCTTCTTCTGATTCTGGTGTTTCAGGATCAGAAGTTGGCTCCTCAGTTTCAGTCGCTTGTGCTGGTTCTACTGTTTTCTCTACAGCAACTGCTTTTGATTTCGCAGCAGGTTGTGGTTTTTCAACCGTTTTAGCAGGAGTTGCTTCAACTTCAGAAACTTCGGTTGTTGCCAGTTCTAGCGGTTGTTGCTCAGGCGTTACCGCAACGGTTTCCTCAGCGACAGCAGCAGTGACTTCTGTTTCCTTCACTTCTTCTTTAACGTCAGTGTTTTCTACAGGTACAGGCACTGCTTCTACTGGAGCTGGAGCCGCAGTTGAGCTTAAATGCGCTTCTTTGGCTTGTTCAGCAGCAAGTTTAGCTAAACGACGACGCTCACGAGGGTCATTTGCAACACGAATAGAAGATGCTTCAGGTGGCGTGAGTGCTAACACTGGTGCCGGTTCTGCTTCTTCGGTTGGTTTTTGGCTCGGAAGTTCAACGTCACGAGTAACTGGGCGTTTCTCCTCAGTTTCGGTTGTTTCAACCACGAGGCTGCTTGCATATTGTTCAGCGAACTTTTGTAAAGCACGATTGAACGTCGTAATTAAACCAAATTGCTCAATTAAAATGGTGCAATCTTCACCATAGACATGACGAATCAAGCTGCTAAGTGTGTATTGTCCCAAGCTTGGAATTTGCGATGGGGCAATTTTCGGCACCGCTTTTTGGTTCGTTTGAGCTTTACGCTGCTGACGATGGCGCGAACGTGGATCATTCGCTGCACGTTTTGCTGGTGCTTGTGCGACTTCAGCGACTGGTGTTTCTACAACCACTGGTTGTTCTGACACAGGTGCTGTCTTCGCAGTTTCTACCACAGGTTGAGCTGGCTCTGCTTTTACTGCAGGAGCAACTTTCTGTTGTGGATTAAGTGCAACAATTTCACTTTGACCTTGATCAATGTTCACAATCAATGCTGTGTTCATTGGTTCAGTACGTGGCGCATCAATCACAGCAACTTTAACTTGTTGTGGATTCTCTGCTGCTGGAGCAGCAGGTGCTTCATTTAAAACGCTTTGATCACGGTGACGATTTGGTCGATTTGGTCGTTGTTGATTGCGTTCACGACGTGGCAACGGTGTAGCATCATTTCCATGAGCAGCATCATTCTGCTGTTGTTGGTTTTGAGGCTCTTGTGGTTGCTGACGTTTCTGCTGGCGCTTCATCTCACGTTGTTCGTGACGCTGTTCTTGACGAGAGAGCTGTACGACTTCTTCATGCACAGGAGCAGACGCTTGTGGTTCATGTGCATGAACATGCACGTGTTGTTCGCGTTGCTCTTTGTGTTTACGCTTCTTCTGATTTTGCGATTGGTTTTGAGATGCATGTGGACGATGTGGTTTTTCGTCTTTATCAAAAGATTCGCGTGCTTCTTGTTTCACAGGCGGTTGTGACATATAAGCATTGTTGCTTACAGGTGCTGTTACCACTTCTGATGCAACAGGTGTTGGGATCGCAACTTGACCAAATTGGCCACGACTAATCGCACCATTGTTCACCATTTGTTCAATGCTTGCCGCAGCATTTTGTGCAGAACGAGACTGATCAGTGGTTTGTGCTTGTTTTTGAACAAATAAGTTCTCTAACCATGCACATGGACTCGTTGAAGTCTGTGGTTTTGCTTGAGTTTGTGATGGTTGTTGAGCAGCTTGCGTTTGGCCAGCTTTTTTCTGTGGTGCCGCTGTCTGGTTTTTGACAGGTGCAGCATGTTGATGCTCAGCATCCTCTATATGCCATTCAGAAGATTCATAGCCCAGTTCTTTTTCACTTGAGCGAGTTGCTTCTGTACGTTCATAGCTTGAAGGTGCAAAACCTTCTGGATTGAACTGGATTTGATAATGCGGTGTTTCTAAGTGTGGGTGAGGAAGGATCGTAACCCGCACATTTGAGGTTTGTTCAAGATAAACAAGACTATGACGCTTTTCATTCAATAGGAATGCTGCGATTTCAACAGGCACTTCAACTTGAACTTCACCTTGACGTTCACGTAATGCAATTTCTTCAACTTTACGCATGATCGAAAGTGAAAGAGAACGTAAGTCACGAACCATACCTGTGCCATGACAGCGAGGGCAGACATAACCTGTTGCTTCTTCTAAAGACGGACGTAAGCGTTGGCGGCTCATTTCCATCAAACCGAAACGTGATAACTGACCGAACTGAATACGTGCGCGATCACTTTGCGTTGCTTCACGGAGTTTAGCTTCAACCATACGTTGGTTGCGGTCTTTGGTCATGTCGATAAAGTCGATCACCACCAATCCACCAATATCACGTAAACGCAATTGACGAGCGATTTCTTCTGCAGCTTCTAAATTGGTATTTAAAGCAGTTTCTTCAACATCATGTCCGCGTGTTGATTTTGCAGAGTTGATATCAATCGAAACAAGCGCTTCTGTTTGGTCGATTACGATTGAACCACCAGAAGGAAGCTTTACTTCACGTTCATAGGCAGTTTGGATTTGGCTTTCGATACCAAAGTGAGCGAATAAAGGCTCATTCAAGGTATAGGTTTTCAATTTGTCGAGTTGGCGTGGCATGACTGCTTTTACGAAGTTATAGGCTTCGTTATACGCCTGTTCGCTATCAATTAAGATTTCTGAAACATCATCACGTAAGTAGTCACGGATTGCACGTGTGACCACACCCGCTTCTTGATGTACCAACATTGGCGATGGGCCAGTGCTTGAGGTGCTTTGAATTTGAGCCCAAAGGTCAAGCAAATGTTGTAAGTCGAGTTGCAGTTCTTCTTGCGTACGACCGATACCGGCAGTACGTACAATCACGCTCATGCCGCGAGGAAGGTTTAGTGACGCTAAAATTTCTTTCAGTTCTTCACGCACTGAACCTGAAATCTGACGGCTAATACCACCACCTTTCGGGTTGTTTGGCATTAATACTAAATAGCGACCAGCAAGTGAGATGAAGGTCGAAAGTGCAGCACCTTTGTTGCCACGTTCTTCTTTTTCAACTTGAACCAGTAACTCAGTCCCTTCGGTGATGAGTTCACGGATATTTGAGGTTTGGCGAGGGTCAGCTTTGAAATACGAGTTTGCAATTTCTCGCATTGATAAAAAGCCTTGACGCTGTGCGCCGTACTCGACGAAAACCGCTTCTAAAGACGGTTCAACACGAGTGACATGACCTTTATAGATATTTGATTTTTTCTGTTCACGAGTACGATTTTCTAAATCGAAATCGTAAAGACGATTATCAGTGATAAGTGCAACGCGAACTTCTTCGGCGTGGGTTGCATTAATCAACATACGTTTCATGGGTGTGACACCTAATAGTGATGCACACAAACAACGAGCTCAATACTTTTGAACAAACATCAAGTTGGCGCGATCAAGACTCAGAAGCAACTTTATATATGATGCTCTGAAACCACTGACTGTAATATCCAGTTTCGGGCTTTGATACGATTCTTTCGATGTAAGCAATTCTGCTTCAATCTTGGAGCTATTGGTATTTCATCCATGTCATGCATCTGTGAAATACCACTAGACCCGATGTAATCAAAGTGTCCTGTACGCTTCACTGGCGGGTGAGCGGTGCATTGGATGGTGACTTTCATTGTCTTAAGCATTGAAGTCGATCCATCTGGAAGTCTCGATACGGAATGATCATCGTATCTGTGCTTGGCAGTTCCAATGCATCAACGCTTTAGCCTGAATGCGACATCAGGGAGCAAATTGTCTGATGTGGATCAGTTTACGTTTAATAACCAACAAATTTGCTGGCGACATATTTTTTATGAACAAACTGTATGTGCAGATGCACAATTAAACGCAACAGTTTGTCATTTTGCCGATATAATAAGCCTTCGGCGTCGGCATAATTCTTTAGGACCTATTCGAGCTATTGGTGAGTTTCTCATCTATTTGAAATTTTAACTAAATAAAATTTTTGATTTGACGCTCACTTACGAGGGTATCCGTGTGATGAATATACCAAACCTTGCGGCATCTGCCTATGGGCTAAGTTTAGGTTTCTTGTGAAATAACTTAGCTAAATGATCATTTTTTAATCATATTTAGTAAATCTTGGATTAATCGAGCGTATGAATTCTACACAGCAATGGCAAAGTGTCACTTGGTTTGAAGTGGATGAGCATCAATTAGGGCAGCGAATTGATAACTTTTTATTTACCCGATTGAAAGGTGTGCCAAAAAGTCGAATTTATCGTTTAATTCGCGAAGGGCAAGTTCGTATCAACAAAAAACGCGTGAAAGCAGAGACGCGTTTGGCGATTGGGGATCAAATTCGTGTCGCACCAATTCGCTATGAACAAAAAGATGAAAGCGATGTACCTGTGAGTGATGGTGTGGCGCAAAGCTTACTCAGTCGTGTCGTGTATGAAGATGAAGGTCTGTTGGTGGTGAATAAGCCATCCGGTATCGCAGTACATGGTGGTAGTGGTGTTGCGTATGGCTTAATTGAGGCTTTACGTGCCGCGACGGGGAAAAAATATTTAGAGTTGATTCACCGTATTGACCGTGATACCTCTGGTTTGGTGATGATCAGTAAAAAGCGGAGTACCTTAAAACTGCTACAGGATTTACTACGCGAGCACAAAATACAGAAAACATATACTGCGATTGTAAAAGGGCAAGTCAGTTTGGATCAACAAATGATTGATGCACCTTTACTTCGCTATGAACTTTCTAACGGTGAGCGTCGGGTTCGAGTCACCAAAGAGGGAAAACCGAGTAAAACCGAATGGAAGGTGGTAGAGCGCTTTAAAACAGCTACCTTGATCAATGCCTCACCGTTATCGGGTCGTACCCATCAAATTCGTGTGCACGGTTTAAGTATTGGTCATCCGCTGATTGGCGATGATAAATATGGACACAACACACCTTATGCGGGTCCAGAAGCAAGACGCTTGTGTTTACATGCGATGCGTTTGGAAATACCAAACTATCCCGTGATTGAAGCGCCGATGCCTGAGGATATGCAACAGGTGATAGACGAGTTGAGAAAAAAGCCTTGAGCCAAATTGATAAAATAGCAATCAGTCACAGCATTGAGCTGGTGATTTTTGATTGGGATGGCACTTTATTCGATTCAGTTGGGCAGATTGTGGCAAGCTTGCAACATGCAGCACAACGATTCGAGCAACCGTTAACGGATGAAGCTGCGAAAAGTATTATTGGTTTAGGCTTGCCTGAAGTGATGCAAATCTTATTTCCTCAAGTGCCACATTTACAGCAAGATATTTTGCAATGCTATGCAGATCATTATGTTGCTAACTCTAAAGGTGATGCTTGGTTTAGTGGCGTTGCTGAATTACTCATGGATTTAAAGCAGCAAGGTTTGAAACTTGCGGTTGCCACAGGAAAAAGTCGGAAAGGTTTAGATCGTGTACTCAGTCAAACCAGTAGCCATGATATTTTTGATATTACCCGTGCTGCCAGTGAAACCAAGTCCAAGCCGGACCCGTTGATGTTGCAAGAAATTCTTGCCGAAATGCAGGTGGATGCGGCACGTGCGATTATGGTGGGAGATACCAGTTATGATCTTGAGATGGCACAAAATCTGAATATGCATCGTATCGGTGTGAGTTATGGTGTGCATAGCATTGAAACTTTACAACGTTATCAACCTTTAGCGATTGCTCATAATGTTCAGGAATTACAGGGTTACTTACAGCGTATCTTGCAGGTGAATGCTTTAACAGAAAGTTAAGCCATTTGAAAATGATAAAAAGATGGGGAAGTACGCTTTCCCATCAGCCATAATAAAAATAGGAAAACCATGAGTCGTTCAATTCGTTTACTCAACCTTTTACAACTGTTAAGAGAATATCGCTTTCCTGTGACTGCACAGGTATTGGCTGAGCGTTTGCAGATCAGCCAACGTAGTATTTATCGTGACATTGAGAGTTTACGAGCACAAGGGGTCAATATAGAGGCTGCCGCTGGTTTAGGTTTTCAACTTAAAGAAAATTTCTTACTCCCGCCGATGACCTTAAATGAAACTGAAATAGAAGCGATTTTCTTGGCTTTAAATTGGTTGAATGACATTCCAGATCAAGCCTTAAAAGCTGCATCAACTTCGGTGTTAGCTAAGTTAAATGCAGTATTACCTGAACATTGCCAGCATTTATTGCAGCAGACGACATTAAGGTCAATCCAAACATGGCTACCTGTCGATGAGCGATTGGTTGAACAAGTTCGAGTCGCTATTCGTCAACAAGTCAAAATCTTGGTCGATTATGTAGATGAGCAGCAGCGAGTGAGTTCAAGAGTGCTGTGGCCATTTGCGCTCGGGTATTTTAATGATCGTATTGTGTTAGCGGCTTGGTGTGAGTTGCGTAACGGATTTAGACATTTCAGAATTGATCGAATACTACAACTGAGTTTAAGCCAAGAATTATATCCGCACATTAAACAACAACTTTTCCAACGATGGTGGCTACAAGAAGTCTGCCATTCGACTACTGACAAAAACTGACAATCAAAACCATTACATTTAAATAAGACCAACAAACAAGGAAAAATGAAAATGACACTTAAACTTTATACCAATTCTCAATCTCGTGGTGTGGTGGTCGATTGGCTACTGATCGAACTTGGCATTGAATGTGAACGCATTGAAGTTGCCTTTGAAACCGAAATGAAAACGCCTGAATATTTAAAAATTAATCCCTTTGGCAAGGTTCCTGTTTTGGTTGATGATGGGGTTGTCATTTATGAGTTAGGCGCTATTTGTGCTTATTTGGCAGATAAGTTTATAGAAAAAGGTTTAGCACCTGCATTGGATGATCCTCAGCGCGGTATTTACTATCGTTGGCTGATGTTTATTTCTGGACCGTGGGATGCTGCATCGACCAATAAAATGCTCGGTATAACTATAAAACCAGAACAGAAGATGTTTGTTGGATATGGTGACGATCAAGATGTTTATACTGCTTTTGTGCAGGGCTTAAGTGAAGCGGATCCATATTTATGTGGGGCCCAATTTACTGCGGCGGATGTGATGGTTGCCGCGATGTTATTTTGGCAGTTAAAAATGAATGAAATAGAACCTCATCCTGCAATAGAACGTTATTTAGAAAATGTCAGCCAACGACCAAGTTATCAACAGTTCGCTGCATTTTTTAGTAACGTATAAAAATAGATCTCTTTCTTCAATCCCCTTGCGGAACTTCAATCGTTCCTCATGCTCCCTATGGGAGAAATATAAAGAGGCTAAATAATGATGAAACAGTTCTAATAAAATAAAGCAGAAAACAGTCGTATTAATCGGCTGTTTTTTTTTATTCATTTTAGGTTTTAGAAAAAATGGATTACGTCAGCTTACATAAATTAAGTAAACAATGAGGATCAGCAATAAAATTATATTGACTCGACTAGAGAAAATCAGCATAACTAAGAACCTTATGTGAGGATTGAAGTCGATAATTTGGATGAAATAAAATCCTTTAAAAATTATACAATCTATTGATTTGATAAAATTTAGATTGAAAGACTTCTTATCATTTAATACATATTCGCTGATGCCTCATGCGATTGGATTCCACCAAAGAAGACGTACATGAAAGATAAGCCGACATTAACCTATCAATTGCCGACACAATCTTGCTTGAGCCACACTTGGGAGAAACCTCCATTTCCACACGAGGCTTCTGAGCATTCTGGTATTGATCGTTTTTATAATCTAGAAAGACCTTTAACATCGTTGGGTCGTAAAGCTTTATTTAAATGGCTTGCGACGCGTAAGTCTTTTACATGGCGTGTTGATCCTGCGCAAGAATTGAATCTGCGTAATCAGATGTTGGAATTGCCGCAAAACCGTCCGCATGCAGATCTCAATGATTGGCAAATGTGGTTTATTGGTCATGCTACTGTTTTGATTCAAATCGGCCCTTATAATTTTTTGACTGATCCAGTTTGGTGTGAATATGCCAGCCCAAGACAAGGGCGAGGGCCGCAGCGTGTGTGTACCGCAGGCATAGCTTTAGAGCATTTGCCAACTATTCATGGGGTTTTGCTGAGTCATAATCATTATGATCACATGGACTTAGCAACTCTGGATTGGTTACATCAGAAGTTTGAAATGCCAATTTATACAGGTTTGGGCAATGGCTATTACATGCCGAAGCACTTTCATGTCATTGAAATGGATTGGTGGCAGGAGATACCGTTTCATGATGAATTAAAGATCGCTTATACCCCTGCGCAGCATGCTTCTGGACGAGGATTTAGAGATCAAAATCGGGCGTTATGGGGTGGCTTTTCACTTTTAGCTAAAACGGGGCATTGTTTCTTTGCGGGTGACTCGGGCTATGGGGGACACTTCAAACAAATTCATGAACGTTATGGTGATGCAAGGGTTGCATTATTGCCTATTGGTGCATATGAACCGCGTAAATTGATGCATTATGTGCATATGAATCCACAGGATGCATTCCACGCTCATTTAGATCTCCATGCCCACCGTTCTTTGGCGATTCATTATCGAACTTTTCAGTTGACGGATGAAGACCGTGATACGCCAGAACATGAATTGATGCATGCAATGAAATCATCTTCAAGATTGATTAGTCCTTTTTATTGTATTCGTGAAGGGCATTTCATACGCGCTTAACATTTAAGCTAAATCTTGATTTGTTATTTTTAAATATGAGAAAACTATGCTCCTAGACGCTGTACATCCTGAAAACTATGCAGAACTACTAGCCGTTTGGGAGGATTCTGTTCGAGCAACACATGATTTTATTAGTGAAGATGATATTGCCTTTTTTAAGCCAATCATTATAGAACAGGCTTTTCCAGCAGTTACTTTAAAGTGTATGAAAAGTGATACAGGTGCGATTTTGGGCTTTGTTGGTGTGGCAGAGAAAAAGATTGAGATGTTGTTTATTCGAAATGCAGCACGAGGTCAAGGCATTGGCAAGCAGTTGTTATTTTATGCTGTTGAACAGCTTGGTGCGACTAACGTAGATGTCAATGAACAAAATCCACAGGCAGTTGGTTTCTATGAATGTTTAGGCTTTAAAGTCATTTCTCGTTCCCCACTGGACGGATTGGGCAAACCTTTCCCAATTTTGCATTTGAGTTTGTAGCTTTAAATTGTTTGGGTAAAAAAGCCATCCGAGGATGGCTTTTTTGTACTTCAAAAGTTAAAGAAAGCTTGGTAAATGTCTCGCTGGATCGGTTGCACGTGCGGCTTGAGCATCGGCCACCGTTAAACCTAATGCTTGTGCAACACCTTCACCATAAGCGGGATGACACGCATAGCAGTTACGAATATGGCGATATTTAATAAAGTCTAGTGCATCACCCATCGCGCCTGCTGTATTGTCAAACAATGCCTGTTGTTGCTCAGGTTTCATCAGTTCGAACAGGGCACGGGGTTGGCTAAAGTAGTCATTATCGTCTTCACGGAAATCCCAGAAATCAGCATCGCCATTGATTTTCAATGGTGGCTCTTTGTACTGCGCTTGCTCTTGCCATTGACCGAAACTATTTGGTTCGTAGTGTGGTAAAGCACCGTAGTTGGCATCGGTACGCCCTTGACCATCACGGTGATTACTGTGAACAGGGCAGCGCGCCGCGTTGACTGGAATTTGTTGATAATTCACACCTAAACGATAACGTTGGGCATCAGCATAGTTGAATAGACGTGCTTGCAGCATTTTGTCTGGTGAAACGCTAATGCCAGGAACGAGGTTGCTCGGTGCAAAGGCGGATTGTTCAACATCCAAGAAAAAGTTTTCTGAATTACGATTTAGCTCAAACTCCCCAACTTCGATGAGTGGGTAGTCACCATGAGGCCAAACTTTGGTTAAATCAAATGGATGGTAGGGAACTTTTTCAGCATCTTGTTCAGGCATGATTTGTACACACAACGTCCATTTTGGATAGTCGCCACGTTCAATTGCGTCAAATAAATCACGTTGATGGCTTTCACGATCTTGACCAACCAATTCACCTGCTTCTGCATCAGTGAGGTTTTTAATGCCTTGTTGTGTTCTAAAGTGGAATTTTACCCAGTAGCGCTCATTGGCTGCGTTAATAAAACTATAGGTGTGGCTACTAAAGCCATGCATATGACGATAGCTGGCAGGAATGCCTCGGTCTGACATTACAATGGTCACTTGATGCAGTGCTTCTGGCAGTAAAGTCCAAAAATCCCAGTTATTGGTTGCGCTACGCAGATTGGTTTTAGGGTCGCGTTTCACTGCTTTGTTTAAATCTGGAAATTTACGTGGGTCACGTAAAAAGAACACAGGCGTGTTATTTCCGACCATATCCCAGTTGCCTTCTTCAGTATAAAACTTAAGGGCAAAACCGCGAATATCACGTTCCGCATCAGCGGCACCGCGCTCACCAGCAACGGTGGTAAAACGGGCGAACATTTCAGTTTTTTTACCGATTTCACTAAAAATTTTAGCGCGAGTGTATTGGGTAATATCGTGGGTGACTGTAAATGTACCAAATGCACCTGAACCTTTGGCATGCATACGACGCTCAGGAATCACTTCACGCACAAAGTTGGCAAGTTTTTCATTTAGCCACAAATCTTGGGCAAGGAGTGGTCCTCGCGCGCCCGCAGTTAAACTATTTTGGTTGTCAACGACGGGCGCACCAAAGTCTGTTGTAAGTTGGCTATAAGGACATTTTTTGTCATCTTGGCTCATGTTTCTTCTCCATCAGGGTGATCTGCATGAAATCAGCCTGACTATTAGACCGTTATGAAAGTTGGACCGTTACAGCCTAATCATGGCTTGATTGGGTATCGTGATAGATGCCTAAATAATAATTACCATGATTAGGTGTAGCCTTTGTACTTTTTACTCTAGGTGGATAAAACTCTTTTTTCCAATGGATTAAAGTTGATGTCTTAAATGCTTTATTCGATTGAAGCTGTTTAAATCTTAAACTTTAACTTAATTCATGTTGATATATGAATTGTTAATAAAGTTAAAAAATATTTAAAAAATAGATGTTTATTCTATATTTTTCTGGGATGGTAGCGGTCAAAATGAAAAACTACTTGCATGAAGACAGCATGAATATATTTAGACGTTGTAGCGCAAATATATGTTGGTGTTGTGTAAATAAGGTGATTTTGCAACTTCAATTAATATGGGATTTCTAAGCTTAAATGCTAGAAATATGTAAGTGAAAATGAATTGATTTTATTTCATGGTATTTTTGAGTCTAACTGTTTTGGGATAGAAAAATGAAAAAAATTGCTTATGGCTTAGGTTTGTCAGTGACTCTTCTGGCTGGTTGTAGCTCAGTTGCTCCCCATAGTGGCTTGAAAACTACTCAATCAAATACAGTAGCGGTCGAATTTGTTGGAAATAATATCTATAGCGTGCCGGAACAGCAGGGTACAGTCAGTTTATATGCTTTGGAAACAGGTTTGGCCGATGCGCCTGCGACCTTAATTCAACAAAAGCAAGTGCAGGTTTCTCAAGTTCCGTTTACTGTGAATTTTACAGTGCCAGCAGATCATAAAAAGCTGATTCAACCGACGGTCCGCGAGGACGCTGAGATTACTTATTACGTAACATGGGAGTCGGCTACTCAGAATTTGACAGGCAAAGATGCGATTGTGATTGACTACGACCGAAAATTCCCTCGTGTTAAATTGGGAAGCGGCAAGCAACAGATTTATTTAAAATAATAAGATGTGGCAAGAAAGGGTGACACTCAGAAGAGGATCAACCTTTTTTATTAGTGTTGATACGCTAGATTTCTCTGTTCTAGGCGTTCACCAAACGATTTGATTTAACCATATCCGCTAAACCATGTGTTCTAAAATAATGCTCTAACCAGCTCTTAATCAGCAATGGATTATTCATACGCAAAACTTCATCTAATAGCCGTTTTGCATCACTCATTGGAATATGACAAATCGCCTTTCGTACCCTTAAAATATTACTTGAGCTCATAGAAAGGGTGTCGAAGCCCATTGCCATCAACAGAATTGCGGACAAGGGATCACCTGCCATTTCCCCACAAATACTGATCGGTTTTTGATACTTATGGCAATCTTGTACCAGTTGTCGCAGTGCGCGTAAAACCGAGGGATGCAGATGTGAGTAGACATTGGCCACATGCGGGTTATTACGATCGACAGCCAATAAATATTGCGTTAAATCATTTGAACCAACGGAAAAGAAATCAACCAGTTCCGAAAATTCATCAATTTGAAACAGCACGCTTGGCACTTCAACCATAATGCCGAGTTTGGGTTTGGTGATTTTGACTTGCTCTTCTTCTTGAACTGCAATCCAGTCACGCTCAAATAAGTACAGCACTTCTTCCACTTCACTGACACTGGTCACCATTGGCAGTAAGATATGAAGGTTGTTTAAACCAATACTGGCTTTTAGCATCGCACGGATTTGTGCAGAAAAAATCTCAGGATGATCCAGCGTAAAGCGCAAGCCACGCCAGCCCAATGCAGAGTTCTCTTCTTCAATACTAAAATACGGCAGATCTTTATCCGCACCAATATCCAGTGTTCGCATAGTCACAGGTTTATTGGCGAAATGACTGAGTTGTTGGCGGTAAATCGCACGTTGTTCTTCTTCACCAGGGAAGCGTTCACGCAGCATAAATGGAATTTCACTACGATATAGCCCGACACCTTTGGCACCGCGTTGCACCCCACGCACCACATCAATCATTAAACCGGTATTGACGAACAAGGGGATCGCGACGCCATCGGGTGTGATCGCATCTTTGGTCTCATACTGCTTTAAATCTTTGGCAATTTGTTCTTCTTCTTTTTGGACTTCTTTATAACGTTGGCGTAATCGACGTGGTGGATTGACGAAGATCCGTCCTTGATAGGCATCGACAATCATCTCAATGTCGTCAAGCGTGGTAATCGGTAACTCGGTTACGCCCACAACTGTTGGAATCCCGAGTGCACGTGCCACAATCACCATATGTGAATTGGCTGCACCTTCAGAGGTCACAATCGCTGCAATATTATCAACAGGAAGTTCAACGAGCGCAGCAGTACTGATTTCTTCACCGATGAGGATGCTATCAGGGCTAAGCTCACGATGACTGGTATCATTTTCCTGCAAGCAAGCGAGAATTCGACGACCTAAGTCTTTAAGGTCGGAAACTCGTTCTCGTAGGTAGTCATCTTCCATTTGTGCAAAGAGGGCGATGTGTTTATCAATCACCTTCCGCACCGCACCTTGTGCCCAACTTCCTGAGCGAATATGGTCTTTAATTTCACTTGGCAGTGCATTTTCATCCAACATCCGTAAGAACACGCTAAATAAAGCACGCTCTTCCGACATGAGGGAATCTTGCATTTTTTCATCTAAGGACTGAATTTCTATACGAACTGAAGCAATCGCTTGATCGAGTAATGCTAATTCATCGCTAATGTCTTCAGCTTCGCGATCTGGAATCACGGCTAAATCAGCAGGGGGGTAGAGTACAATCGCACGGCCTAAGGCGATGCCACCCGCACCAGACACACCCTGAAAGGTTTTATAGGTAGAGCCGCCATTGGGTTTGCGGAAAACGTCAATATTCCCTACGGCATGGGCATGCGCGATCACACCAGATAGTTGTGCACATAGCGTGACCAGAAAAGATTCAGCCGCTTCACTAAAGTCTTGTGATTCCTTATTTTGAACCACCAAAACACCCATGACCTTACGGCGATACATCACGGGTACGCCAAGGAATGAGTTAAATAGTTCTTCACCTGTTTCCGGCAAATAAGCAAAGCGTTCGTGTTTTGGTGCATTGTCTAAGTTGACAATTTCTTCACGTTGACCGACTAAACCGACCAAACCAGTACCGACACTTAAAGAGACTTGTCCAACGGATTCAGGGTTTAAACCTTTTGAGGCCATCAACACATAACGGCGATTACGCTCATCTAAGAGATATATAGAGCATACATCCACGTGCATCGCTTCAGCCACATGATTGACCATAATGTCCAAAGAGTCATGCAAACTGACGGACGCATTGATTTCTTGCACAATGCGTCTGAGGGTGTCGAGTTGCATGTTTGACATGGATGTTTACTCCAATTTATAAATCGTTATATGCCTATTTATAACAGCTCTCTTGTTGAAAATCATTGCTTAAAATGATGATTCTATAACAATTAACGCTGAGGTAATTGTATGCACAATTCCATCATGGCTTTACGGTAAACATCACGTTTGAAGTTGACCACTTGACCCAATGGATACCAGTAACTCACCCATTGCCATTCATCGAACTCGGGTGGGTCTGATAGGTTTAACTGAATATGATGGGGCGAAGCCGTTAATTTCAGTAAAAACCACTTTTGCTTTTGTCCAATACATATCGGATCTGAATCTGACCGAATGTACCGATGTGGCAAACGATAACGCAGCCAACCTTTAGTTTGCGCTATAATTTGGACGTGTTCGGGCAATAAACCGACTTCTTCTCTCAGTTCACGGTAAAGTGCCTGCTCAGGGGTTTCTCCAAACTGGATACCTCCTTGTGGAAATTGCCAAGCATTGTGACCAATGCGTTTTGCCCATAAGACGTGTCCGTCATCGTTTGCCAAAATGATCCCGACGTTGGGTCGGAAACCTTCTGAGTCGATCATTTGGCTACCTAAATTTTGTCTATATCGTTGACTTTGATATCGGGGACAGTCACGCTTGCACGTCCAACTCGAAAAAGATCAAAGTAAAATGTTTAAAATTGCTATGATCTTAACGAATTTTTAGTGACTTACGGAAATAGATTTACGTTTTTTTTCTTTAATTTGCATTTAAATGAGCATTTATATGAAATTGGCTTTGTTTGATTTAGATCACACCCTGTTAAATACCGATTCTGACCATTCGTGGGGTGAATTTTTGGTCAATGAAGCTTTGGTCGATCCAGTTCATCATCGTCAAATGAATGACAAGTTTTATGAAGACTATAAAGCAGGGCAACTTGATCCGATTGCTTATAATGAATTTGTTTTTGAGTTTTTGACCAAACATGACAATGAGTATTTAACGGAACTTCATCAGTTATTTATGCAAAAAGTGATTCGTCCACAAATGCGCCCTAAAGGTTTTGAGGCAATTCAACGACATCAAGCGTTGGGGCATGCGATTGTTGGGATTACTGCGACCAGTGATTTTATTACTGCACCGATTTTCCGTGAATTTGGCATTACCGAAATTATTGCCACCAATGCTGAAGTGATTGCAGACAAATACACAGGTAAAGTAACGGGCGTGCCATGCTATCAAAAAGGTAAGTTGGTGCGCTTGGATCAATGGTTAGCAGGTCGTGAAGTAGAGGAGTCTTGGGCTTATTCGGATTCGATTAATGACCGTTTCTTATTAGAGTATGCAACCCATGCCATTGCGGTGAACCCTGATGACCGTTTAGAAACACTCGCTCAAGAGCAAGCATGGGAAATCCAAGACTGGTCGATTTAGGTCATCATCCTAATTAACTCTTCAGCAGCTTTAGACTGAATGCGGGCAGGGTGCCACACCATGCCCAATTTGCGCTGCATATCTAGATTCAAATCTAATTGTTGTAAATCATGATTGAGTAATGTCTTTGGTAACACTGACCAACCTAAGCCAATCGAAACCAACATTCTGATGGATTCTAACGGGTTATTGCTCATGCTGATCTTAGGCTTTAAGCCTTTTTTCTCAAATTCAGCCAGAGTGATTTGACTGGTATAAGTGTGTGCTGCTGGAAGTAAGCTTGGGTAGGCAATCAGGTCTTCGAGCTTCAGGTTTTGTTGTTGTGCTAAAGGATGAAAGGGCGACGCGACAAAAACCAAAGGATCATTCCAAATCGTCACATAACGCAGACGATCATCCCCAACAGGTGGCAAGGTCAAAAATGCAAGTTCTAATTCGCCAGCGAGTACGTGCTCATGCGCTTGTTCAGAATCGACGAAATGAACATCTAAAGTGACTTTGGGAAAATGCTGCACAAAGTTTTTGAGTGGTTCTGCCAAATGATGCAATCCAATGTGATGGCTGGTTCCGATTTTTAAGCGACCTTGTACCTGCGCTTGCTCATGGCTTAAAGTATGATGAATCTCGCCAAGTTCGTTGAGCCAACCTCTTACTTTAGGCAACAGTGAGTGTGCAGCATAGGTAGGTTGTATTCCCCGTCCTGCGGATTCAAATAGCTTGACATCAAAGTACTGTTCTAAGCTATGAATCCGTTTGGTGACCGCAGGTTGAGTTATAAATAATTGTTCTGCCGCGATAGAAATAGAACCTGTTTCCATCACTTTTACAAATGCTTCAAATGCAGCAAGGTTCATAGGGATGTATCCAAGAACATTTTAAAAATTTAACCAAGAGCTTGATTTACTTTATGTCATTTAACCAAAACGACTCCAAACTTTTTCATGGAAGAAAAAAGCAAATGCCTGTACGGTTGGTTCAAGTAAGCTCAAGGTTGCGGACACGAGTAAGTTTCCTGTAATCGCATAGGCGACTAGCATAGCAACACTAATATGTAAGATGTAGTAACTCAAGGTCTTTTTGAGCGTCCGTTGATTGTTTATCACGAATTGTTGAATATTCGCCATTGTAAGCACCATCGTAAAACTTAATTATTTAAATGATAATCATTATTGTTTGTAAAGTAAAAAAGAAATTTTGATTTATGGTGATTGGATTTGTGAATGTATCTTTTACTGGTGCTGTAAAATCAACAACAACTTGAACACCCATTCTTATTCTAGTTGGATACTTTAATATACTTACTCATAAATTAAAGCGTCGCTTTACTTGGACAAGTTTCAAAAACTACACGACTTTTTATCCCATTTTTTGCGCATAGGCTCACTCTCCAAATTGAATATATGTGATCGCTTCCCTTCGACATGCTCAGGGGACATTACGCTGAGCATGTCGAAGGTTTTTTAATTGAATGACTACTTTTATGGATGAGCTTATGAAATTTTAGATTGAGCCTAAAGCATTTGTTTTAAATTCACTGATACATTCATCCGCATGTGATTTAAGAGCAGCCTTTAACACAGCAGCATTATTTGCAATTAATTGGTCATAAGATGGTGAATTTTTTTTGTCGTCTTGTTTTTTTGAACAAATGCTTTCAGCAATGACTTTTTTATTCTTAGTATCAATCAATCTTAGTTTTGCAGCGTATACAACTCGATAGTTATTCCAATCTGAAGTGTAGTAAATAGACTGCCAGTATGTTGTTTGAACATCGAGTAGAATATCTGCCTCTTTGTGCTGTTCAGCAAGTGTTTTAATATTATTCGTTGCGGTCGTAGATGTGCTTGTTGTGATATGCGTTATCCCTAGTTGGCTCTCTAGTGTTTTCGCTAGTTCATTCGCTATATAGATCGCAGGATCTTCTACCTGATTTTCGTTGATGATCTTGTTGCCACTAGATATCTGAGCAGCCAGTCCAAGAAGAGCAAACTGTACATTTAATGCCGTAGTTGCTAAGAAAGATGGTTTTTCTCTTTTGGAGATAATCAAGGATGTTGGATTTGATGCTTTTACAGTATTTACATTAAGTTTCTGAGTTGGGGTGCTTGCACATCCAGTGAAGAGAGAGACGAATATAAAAATAGATGGGAATATAAGTTTTTGCATTGATTTTGTATCCGAAAGGCGTGAGTTGCTTTATAAATTTCTGAGGAATTATACAAAATTAGTTATTTTTTGGTTAACTATATTTTTTTATGAGTTATTAGATAGGTATTGTCGTCTTATCTCATGGTTGATGTATTTAAAGTACATTAAATTTTATCAAGGAAATCCTAAGTCATTCCAAAAAGTTTGTTAATTTATAAAAATGATAAATTAGATTTATGTAAAACCATTGTTATAATCAGCTTAAGATTAAATTACCCAGTCCTATGACAAGCACGATGGAGAGCGATGACATGGCAGGCAAGACATTGTATGACAAATTATGGGATGACCATTTAGTAACGCAACGCGATGATGGTTCGTGTTTGATTTATATTGACCGCCACTTATTGCATGAAGTCACCAGTCCTCAAGCCTTTGAGGGTTTACAGCTTGCTGGTCGTCAACCATGGCGTTTAAGTGCCAATGTCGCAACACCTGACCACAATGTTCCAACCTCTAAAAAAGAGCGTGAACAAGGGATTGCAGGAATTGAGGACGAAACCTCTCGTATCCAAGTGCAAACCTTAGACGATAACTGTAAAACATTTAATATCGTTGAATTTGGGATTAATGACATTCGCCAAGGGATTGCGCATGTTGTAGGCCCAGAGCAAGGTTTAACTTTACCGGGTATGACCGTGGTTTGTGGTGACTCGCATACGGCAACGCATGGTGCTTTTGGTTGTTTGGCACATGGGATTGGGACATCAGAAGTTGAACATGTATTGGCAACACAATGTTTAGTACAGAAAAAATCTAAAAATATGTTAGTCCGTGTGGATGGTGTATTGGGCAAAGGCGTGACATCGAAAGATGTGGTTTTGGCCATCATCGGCAAGATTGGTACGGCTGGTGGTACAGGTTATGCAATCGAGTTTGGCGGACAAGTGTTCCGTGATATGTCGATTGAAGGTCGTATGACAGTGTGCAATATGGCAATCGAAGCGGGTGCCCGTGTTGGTATGGTTGCAGTGGATGACAAGACTATTGCCTACGTAAAAGATCGGAACTATGCACCTAAAGGCGAACAGTGGGAACAAGCGGTAGAATATTGGAACACTTTACATTCTGATGAAGACGCTGAGTTTGATGCTGTCGTTGTATTGAATGGCGCAGAGATCGAGCCACAAGTGTCTTGGGGAACCTCTCCAGAAATGGTGATTCCAGTTACGCAAGCAGTACCGACTTTAGAACAAGCCAAAGATGATGTACAACGTAATGATTGGACACGTGCTTATCAATATATGGGCTTAAACGCGGGTCAGGCTTTGGCTGATATCCAATTGGATCGCGTCTTTATTGGTTCATGTACTAACTCTCGTATTGAAGATATTCGTGCCGCTGCCGAAGTCGTGAAAGGTCGTAAAGTCGCTTCAAGTATCAAACAAGCGATGATTGTTCCGGGTTCTGGTTTGGTTAAACAGCAGGCAGAGCAAGAAGGTTTGGATCAAATTTTCTTGGAAGCAGGTTTTGAATGGCGTGAACCGGGTTGCTCAATGTGTTTGGCAATGAATGCGGATAAGTTACAACCAGGTGAGCATTGTGCATCAACCTCAAATCGTAACTTTGAAGGTCGTCAGGGCAATGGTGGGCGTACCCATTTAGTCAGTCCAGCGATGGCGGCTGCGGCAGCGATTGCAGGTCATTTCGTTGATGTTCGTTCATTCTAAGGGAGCAAAATCATGGAAAAATATACTGTAGAACAAGGTATTGTTGCACCTTTAGATCGTGCCAATGTGGATACTGATTTAATTATTCCGAAACAGTTTTTAAAATCAATCAAGCGCACTGGCTTCGGCGATAATTTATTTGATGAATTACGTTATTTAGATGAAGGTTATTTAGGTCAGGACATTAGTAAACGTCCTAAAAACCCTGATTTTGTCTTGAATCAGCCTCGTTATCAAGGTTCAACGATTTTATTGGCACGTACTAACTTCGGTTGTGGTTCAAGCCGCGAACATGCACCTTGGGCATTAAATGAATATGGTTTTCGTACCGTGATTGCGCCAAGCTTCGCAGATATTTTCTTTAATAACTGTTTTAAAAATGGCATGTTGCCTGTGATCTTGTCTGAAGAGATTGTAGATCAGTTATTTAAAGAATGTGCTGAAGAAGGTTATCAATTGACCATTGATTTGGAAGCACAACAAGTACGTACGCCAACAGGTGAAGCCTTCAATTTTGAAGTTGATCCATTCCGCAAACATTGTTTGCTGAATGGTTTAGATGACATTGGTTTAACTTTACAAGTGGCTGATGAGATTCGAGATTTTGAAGCGAAAGCCAAACAAGTGCGTCCTTGGGTATTTGATGAAATCAAAGCCTAATTGTTTGAATACAATTTGAACATAATCATGGCATAGCGATACAACTCTTGTTAACATGCAAACAAAGATTAATTTGCTTGCATGTTGATATGACATGAGGACTGGGCCCGAACAATGAGAAGGATATTAGCACGCAATATTTTGCTGTGTTTATGTGTTGGTACGACTTTAACTGCCTGTCAGAATACACAAAATGTGGTTGATCAAGTTCGTATTGCTCAAAATACTTTAGAGCAGAGAGCGAATAACGCAACTTTATATTGTTCAGGCGTAGAAAATTGTGAATTTGCACGTATCGATGATACTGAGGTGATTAATGCGACCTCGCATCGCATCAGTCGAGAGGCGATGGAGCGAGGCATTGTGAGACTACAAGGTTCGGTTTTTAGTCGAAAACAACAAGTCTATCTGAGTGTTCCTGCCAAAGAATATGAAGTCGTGATTCGCTTTTATCCAATCTCTTTAGATCGTGCGGAGACTTTTCATGTCATTCATGAATTCAAGCCTTATTTAAACTATACCTTTAAAATGTATAGAGATAGGCCATCTGGTTCGGGGAGTTTATTAAATGTCTCTGCACCTGACCCGCTATGTGTTGATTTGCAGCAGGAACAACGCACGATTCGCCGTTTTTGCCGATCTTATGATGTCCGTAAAGGCTTAGGCGAGTTTGTTGAAAGAAGAGTTTAATTGGCTTGCAGTGTAAACTGCTTATATCAAACTGGAAAAATAGATGTCTAAACATATTTTAATTTTAGCGGGTGATGGTATTGGCCCTGAAATCGTGGGCGCTGCTGAAAAAGTTTTAACCAAGGTCAATCATAAATTTAATCTAGGTTTGACATGGGAACATGGTTTGCTCGGTGGTTCAGCAATTGATGCACATGGCGAACCCTATCCAGCTGTGACCAGTGAACAAGCCAAAAAAGCAGATGCAATTTTATTAGGTGCTGTAGGTGGTCCTAAATGGGACAGCATCGAACGTTCGATTCGTCCTGAACGTGGTTTACTCAAAATCCGCAGTGAGCTGAATTTATTTGCCAATTTGCGTCCAGCGATTTTGTATCCACAATTGGCTGACGCTTCAAGCTTAAAACCAGAAATTGTTGCAGGTTTAGATATTCTGATTGTGCGTGAGCTGACAGGTGGTATTTATTTCGGTCAGCCTCGTGGTATCCGTGAACTCGAAAACGGTGAAAAACAAGGCTATAACACTGACGTTTATTCCGAAAGCGAAATCAAGCGTATTGCTAAAGTCGCGTTTGAGCTGGCTGGCTTACGTGGTGGTAAAGTGTGTTCAGTCGATAAAGCCAATGTGCTTGAAGTGACTGAGTTGTGGAAGCAAACAGTAACCGATTTACAGCAAGCGCAATATTCAAATATTCAGTTATCGCACATGTATGTCGATAATGCTGCGATGCAATTGGTTCGTGCACCTAAACAGTTTGATGTGATTGTAACAGGCAATTTATTTGGCGATATTTTGTCGGATGAAGCAGCAATGTTGACGGGCTCAATCGGTATGTTGCCTTCAGCATCATTGGATGAAAAGGGCAAAGGCATGTACGAACCATGTCATGGTTCTGCACCAGATATCGCAGGTCAAAATGTCGCAAATCCACTTGCCACTGTGCTTTCGGTTGCAATGATGTTGCGCTATACCTTCCGTGAAGAAGCAGCAGCCAAAGCGATTGAAGATGCTGTTGGTCAAGTATTGGATCAAGGTTTACGTACCGCGGATATTATGTCTGAAGGTATGACCAAAGTGGGTACAGATGCGATGGGTGAGGCGGTTGTTTCAGCACTGAGCTAGATTCTATATTGAAAAAACGCAGCTAAAAAGGCTGCGTTTTTTATTTGGTATATTGATTTAGCACGCTTTACCTTCATAGCGAATTGAACGCGCAATCTGTTGCTGATCTAACTCAAAAATAATATGGCAATAAAAATTCACATCGTAGGATTGTTGGCCCGTTTGAACCGCACCTATACGTGCAGAACTCCCCATGCCTGAACCAGATTCACCAAATGATTGTGGCATCGGCACTGGAATGTTGATTGGACGCAGTACGGTGAAAATCAAAGAACGATCAGTTTTTTTAGGTTGTTTTAACGTTTGAAAGCCTAAATCGTTCAAATTGAGCTTGTTTTGAATGTCATCGGCTGACTGCCCAATATAAGGCTGTAAGTAATCTTGCAGTTGAACAGATTGCCATCCCGGTGTTGCGCAACCTTGTAATAGTAATGCGAAGAAAATAATAAAAAATTTATAATGCATTGTGACTATTTCCTTATTTTTGGAATAAATAATTTTTATATTTTTGAGCAGCGAGCGGGAGAGACGTATTTAAATCTATCCGTTCTGGAGACGATATTATATTACAGCAATACTGACATATCGCTGAGGATACCTTAAACATTTAAGTGATTGCTAGACCGTTAAATAGCGCATTCGCTTATCGCTTGTAAAAAAAGCCACGAGATGTGGCTTTTTTGCATTCACTAATTCTTAGCGCGCACGATAAGTGATACGACCCTTTGTCAAATCATAAGGTGTCATTTCAACTTTTACACTGTCACCTGTCAAAATACGGATATAGTGTTTACGCATTTTACCAGAAATGTGAGCAATAACTTCGTGACCGTTTTCTAAACGTACACGGAACATCGTATTAGGAAGCGTTTCGGTGACAACGCCTTCGAACTCAATGAGTTCCTCTTTATTGGCCATAGCCTACCTGAGATCAAATTGGAAAGGCGCAAATTATAGTCAATTTATTTAAAATTTACAAGATATAAGCTAAGCAAGGCTGTCAGATATTAATCAAAAGAACTGTCAGACAATTTATAAATTTTTTTTAACAAAAGAAGCAGAATAGTGTTGTCAGTTTGGTCAATCAACGTTAATCTAAATTTATTGTTCATTGTCACAATAAAGTATCTACAGGGAAGGGCACTGCGTGGGTCAGTTAACAGATGCATCGGTTGTATTGCGCTTTGGTTATCAGGCAATTCGTAAAGCAGGATTACCAACCGAAGAGATTTTAACAAAGGCAGGGGTTGCACTCAATCAAGTTGATACCAATGCGAGAACGCCATTAAGTGCACAGCATGCATTTTGGATTGCTGCTCGGGATGTGAGTAATGATCAAGATATCGGGCTGCATTTAGGGGAATATTTACCGCTATATCGTGGTCAAGTGATTGAGCATTTATTTATCAGTAGTGAAACCTTTGGTGAGGGCTTAAAGCGAGCACTGGCTTACCAACGTCTGATTAGTGATGCTTTTGATGCGAAACTTATTGTTGAAGATGGGCGCTGTTATTTAAGTAACGGTGAACAATTATGGCCTGACCAATTTGTTAATCGTCATTTTTCTGAATGTGTATTTTCTGGTATTTTACGTTTCTTTAAGTTTATTACTGAAGGTCAATTTCAGCCAATTTATATTGATTTTAATTTCAGTGAAGGGGCTGAGGATGACGAATATTTTAGAGTATTTGGCTGCCCCGTTAGCTTAGGACAAAAAGAGACCCGACTTTATTTTGATGCTGCGGTGTTAGATTATCCTTTGTGGCAAGCTGAACCAGAGCTACTACAATTGCATGAACAGCTTGCCATTGAAAAATTACAAGAGCTTGCACGCTATGATCTCGTTGGTGAAGTTCGTCGTGCGATTGGTTCGACCTTGGAAAGCGGTGAGACCACATTGGAAACTGTTGCAGCGCAACTCAATATTACACCGCGCCGTCTAAGAACACAGCTCAGTGAAGCAAATACCAGTTTTCAGCAAATTCTTTCAGATTATCGCTGTCGTCTAGCGAAAAAATTACTCGCAAATACCACTGAAAGTGTTGAGCGTATTGTGTATTTAACAGGTTTCTCTGAACCAAGTACTTTCTATCGTGCATTTAAACGTTGGACCAACGAAACCCCAGTGGAATATCGTAAACGTAAACAGCGCCAGTGATTTAAACTGATTCAACGAAGCCTTATCAAAAAGATAAGGCTTTTTTATTCAGCCAAGTTTAACCACTGCGGTCCCAGTGGCGGCTGTGGTAAGTCAAAGTGTTCTGGATAATACGCCTGAATAAAATAAAGCCCATCCGCTGGTGCTGTTACACCAGCCGCCTTGCGATCTTCAGCCGCAAACATGGTGTCAATATGTTCAATCTCATAGAGCCCTTGTCCGATTTCAAGCAAACATCCCATAATATTTCGGACCATATGATGTAAAAAACCATCGGCTTGAATATCGAGGACGAGATAGCGACCATGTTCAAACAGACGACAATGTTTGACATGACGCACGGGTTGATTGGACTGACATGCAGCGGCGCGGAAAGATTCAAAATTATGAGTGCCTTCAAACTTTGCTGCGGCAGCGATCATTTTTTTTACATCTAAGTTTTGATAGAGATGAGTGACTTGTTTGTGTAGTAGCGCAGGTCGCATTGGAGCGTTATAAACAACATAGCGATAACGTCGCGCAATTGCTTTAAAACGTGCATGGAAATTTTCATCCATACATTTGATCCATTGAATCGAAATATCTTTAGGAAGTTGACTATTTGCACCCATGATCCAACCACGTTCAGGGCGGATGGCTTCAGTATCAAAGTGTGCCACCATATTGGTGGCATGTACGCCTGCATCGGTACGTCCTGCACCATGTAAAATAATGGTTTCGTTGGCGACTTTGCTGAGGACTTTTTCAATGGTTTCTTGAACACTTGCAATGCCCGCTTGTTGGGTTTGCCAACCACGGTATTGAGTACCGCAAAATTCAATACCGATTGCATAACGTTGCATGTCTTAACCTCAAGATTAGTGTTGCTGCCAATGCTCAAACCATTGATCATGGGTCGGGTATTTTAAATACATTTGCAGCACTTTTGCATATAAATCAGCATGGCAGTGACAATCATTGATCAAAACTTTAGCTGATTTAATCCAAGCGCTCACCGCATAGCGCTGATCAAGCTGTCCAAAGGTCACTTGAGTGCTAATAATTGAAAGACATTGCTTGTGATACAGAGCATCAAATAACGCTAAAATCTCATCATTCACTGCGATATTGCCAGTGCCGAATCCTTGTAACACGAGGAAATTTGGTGGTGCAGCCAAGATATTATTTAACTGCGATAACAGTTGCTCTTTGCCAATCGGTTGTAGCATAAGATTGAGCATACTGAGTTGTGCGGCTTGTTCAATATGTTCATTTTGAACAATAAAATAATCAGCCGTCGTTTTACAGGTTTCATTTGCATCTTTACCTGCAAAAGCATCAAGTTCAGTAGTGTGAACCTTTAATGTCGTTTGTGCGTGGAAAACTTGCTGATGGAATGCCAGATAAACCCCAGCAGGCCGTTGTATGACTTGCTCAAGTGCAAGAGATAAGTTGCTCAATGCATCTGTAAACTCTCTGGTATCATTGCCTTCAATATTGAGTAAGGGGTATTGGCTGCCCGTAATAATCGCGTGGCAAGAATGCCCCAAAAAGCGTGCAAGCGTTGCTGCCGCATAGCTTAAAGTATCAGTGCCATGAATAATCACGAAATGCTGATAATTTTTGAGTTGTAACTGTTGAATTTGTTGTACTAACTGCAACCAATCAGTCGCTGTACATGCGCTACTATCTTGAATACTGGGTGCGGCAAAACACTCTACATCTAAGTGAGGTGGAATCACTTTTTTGAGTGCTGGTAAAAAATTTTGCTCTGGCATTGGCATCAGTGGTTCACCCACACAGCCAAAAGTTCCACCCATATAAATTAAAGCGATCTTTTGCATAATAAAAAGTTTTTCATCATAAAAAAAGCAGTCATAGAGACTGCTTATATTAGACCGATACGCTTCAAGACGCTATTTTATTGAGTAATTTTTCTGAACGTTGTTGTTGTTCTTGGTTGAGTTGAAGCTGATGGTTTTGTAATAGTTCACGGGCAGATGCATAAGCACCAAGCTCAATATATTGTTCAGCTAGATCTAAGTTAAGTTGAGCTTCATCTAACTGTTGTAAATCTGGGAATGATTGAGCTAAAGGATCGTTGAGTTCTACAGCTGGTGTTTGTGGAATCGGCTCAGCGACTTCTAGGCTTGGTTCAGTAGCTGTGGTTGGTTGTGTAAGGTCAAAAGAAAACTCGGTTTTTTCAGTCGCTGCTTGTTTTTCACTATGATGTTGTGGTTGATCAATATTGAAATCTAAGCCAGGCGTTTCGGTGATATTGTCATTCTTGATTTCACTTTGGCTAGATGTTGCATCTAAATTAGAGAAATTAAAATCTAAGTCAGGCTTTGCGTCATTGCCCGATAATGCTTCAGTCGCAGGTGCTGAGTCGGATGAAAAGTCTAAAGCAGGTTGCTGTTGTAGCTCAGTCGTCGGTTTGACGGTTTCTTTCTGTTCAAATGAAAAGTCGAAATCTAAAGCTTGAACCTGTGCCGCTGCTTCAGCAGGTTTCTCTTGCTCAGCAGGAGCAGTGTATTCAGATTGTATATCCTCAAAAGTTGGTTTGGCCGATGTTTGGACTAATGCATCAAAGTCGGCCGTTTTATTTGGTATTTCTGCCGTTTCAATAACTGATGGTGTTGAATGCGATTTGAAATCGATACTATCAAATGATTGCGTATTTCTGATGCGTTCTTGATTTTTTGCTTCAGCGGCTTGTGCAATATCCTCAAGCTTTAGTGCGTGTACATGCTTGATCAATTGATCAATCGCAAAGTCATCCTTTTGTGCTAAATGGATATCAAGTAAAAATAGATAAAGCTCATGTTGGGAGTTGTCTTGCTTTAAAGCTTGATTGATTTGTGCTTCGGCAGATTGATAGTTACCGCTTTGAATTTGTTGCGTAAGTTTTTGACGCAAGCTTTCTGAAATTGCAGTCGTTGCTGGAGGGGCAGACTCTCGTTCTTCACGTGCGAGTGCAGTGCGCGTCGCCGCTTTCTTTGCTGTCTTGCTGGTACTTTTCTTGGATGCCGCATGATTTTGAGTGTTCTCACGTTTCTTTAAAACGATCGCAATGACCAATACGATGACGAGCAATACAATTATTATCGTTGACATGATCCATACCCCTTTAAAAAATAGAACCGCTTTTATCCAAATCTTTGAGAATCTTCTTCCATAACTCAGCGTGTTGGTTTTTTAGTTTCCTGCTGCGCTTTCAGTTGATCTTGCAGCTCAGCAAGTCGAGCATTTAAAAGCTGAATCCGTTGATCCTTCTGGCGTAAGGCCAATTCCAACTGTGTTACGTTTCTTTGTAATGTAACGGTTTTTTCCCGTGCTGTCATAACTTTTAATGATAAGTCAGCGCTGGTTTTCTGTTGTAATGTGTCTTTTTTGGCACTTCCTATGCTCGAATCTTGATTGCTTTCAGCGACCAAAGACATTTCTGCTTGTTGTAAGCGATATTTGGCTTTTTCGGCAGGTGCAGCTAAAGTTTTTGCTGCAACTTGATTGGCATTTTGATTTTTGCGAGCAGGGATTGAATTAAGATCGAAGTTTAAATGTGAGCCTTGTCTAAGTCGGCTGGCACTTCCTCCGATAAAGGCATGTTCATTTTGTGCTTTAATCTGTTTCATTACTTGTGGGAGGGGTTGTTGGGTTTCAGCAGAAATCCGCTGAGCAATACTCCACAATGATTCATTGCGTTGAACTACATGCTTTTGGTTATTTACGAGTGTTGAATGGTCTGCTGCGGTTTTTTTCTTTGCTGGTGGAGTGGTATTTTTAGCTTGGTGTTGAGTTTTACTGTTTTGTTGCGCATTTTCAATCTCCGTGCCCTTCAGCTCGCTCTCAGAGATTATAGGGTTTATTTGCGCTGGAGTACTTACTGTTTGATTTTCTGATGCGAATGTTGTGCTGTCATGCTTCACGGCTGTTGCTTGTTGGTCTTGGGCTGTGGAAGCAACGGAGGCCACTTGAGTATTCGTAGTTTGTTCGATTGGCTGCACTGCGGTATTGGTGGTTGCAACAATGCGGGTCTCAGAAATATTCAATACCGGCGGAAGTGCAAAGGGCACATTCAGCAGTTTTTCATGTTTTAAATCAGGTTGGGTGCTTGCGATATAGCGTGTGCTTTCAGGTAGATTTAAGGCAATATCTTTTTCACTGACAATAAACTTGGGTGTCAGTGATTTCTCACTACTGGTTTTGGTCTCTGATGCAGTTATTATATTTTTACGTATCGGTTGTCGAATATGCTTTAAGTGTGCAGATTCGCCTTCTTTAATTTTAAGGATAATATTCAGTTCAGGATCAATCATCGGGCGTGATGAAGTAATGACAATGACTCCTTCACCTCGATTATTGTGACGTGTAAAAAAATTGAGTTGTGACGGAGGTTGATGCATAGCTCCCATCATGCGTAAATCCTCTGGTGTGGCTAGACTTACGTCAAATTTAGAATTTCGATCTGCTTGATGGAAGCTCATTTCTGCATAAAGTAACTCACCCGGTGCAGACTTGATTTGCAGTGGGTCAAAGGTAATCGCATAAAGTTGTTGCGAAGATAAAATGGCTAAAATGGCAATTTTTAATTTGTTATTAACAGTCATCTCGATCCATGAAAAGTGATGTTTTAGTTAGGTCATAAAGCCTGCTGATATTTCAGCCATGGTGAAAGATCAACAAGGTCTGAGTATACATTATCGTGATGTAAATGAATTGTAAATTGTTCATATTTAATAATAATAAAAAGCCGATCAAGTGTGATCGGCTTTTGGTTTTTGGTGTTATTTTGCTTAGGCGTTCTTGTATTCAACTAAAATACGTAGCATACGACGCAATGGCTCTGCCGCACCCCAAAGGAGTTGATCGCCTACTGTAAATGCGCCTAAATACTCTTTACCCATATTGAGTTTACGTAGACGGCCAACAGGAACGGTTAAAGTACCCGTTACCGCTACAGGAGTAAGATCAGTCATCGACGCTTCACGAGTATTCGGAACAACTTTCGCCCATTGGCTTGAGTTGCGAATCATCTCTTCGATTTCATCAAGTGGCACATCTTTTTTGAGTTTCAATGTGATGGCTTGAGAATGGCAACGCATTGCACCGATACGAACACAGTGACCATCAATTGGCACGATTTGCTGATTACCCAAAATCTTGTTGGTTTCGACTTGACCTTTCCACTCTTCTTTTGATTGACCACTTTCGAGTTGTTTGTCGATATATGGAATCAATGAACCCGCCAATGGCACGCCAAAGTTTGCTTTAGGGAAATCGTCGCCACGTTGTAAGTCAGCGATTTGACGGTCAATATCTAGAATCGCAGATTTTGGATCATCTAATAATGTTTTGGTGTTGTTATACAAATAACCCATACCCGTGATCAGTTCACGCATATTTTGTGCACCAGCACCAGATGCTGCTTGATACGTCATCGAGGTTGCCCATTCCACCAAATTATTTTGGAACAGTGAACCTAAGCCCATCAACATTAAAGAAACAGTACAGTTACCACCAACGAAGGTTTTAGTGCCATTGACTAAACCATCTTTGATCACATTTAAATTGACAGGATCAAGTACAATAATGGCATCATCAGCCATACGCAGGGTTGATGCTGCATCAATCCAGTAACCGTTCCAACCTTCTGCTTTCAGTTTTGGAAAAACTTCAGAGGTGTAGTCACCACCTTGACAGGTTAAAATGACATCCATTTGCTTCAGACTGCTAATGTCTGTTGCATCCATAAGTGCTGGGGCAGTCTTACCACCAAATGAAGGAGCTTCGCCACCTGCATTACTGGTAGAGAAGTAGAATGGCTCAATGTGAGCAAAATCATTCTCTTCAACCATACGTTGCATCAGGACAGAACCAACCATCCCACGCCAACCGACCAGACCTACTTTCATGTCATTTGCCTCGGTATGTAAAAACTTTTAAGGGGCTTGAGTGTATCAAAAGTGAACGCAACTGCAAGTGTTACATGAATAAAACAGTTGATTTATTGTGTGGAATTATTTGTTTGTGTTAGATGAAAAATTGATAAAGCCGTAACTTTATTGAAAATCCACGAAATCTCCAAGAGTAAAATGAACATGATATGGATTGAGATTTGCGCAGTATTGGTTATTTGGTTAAGTGTATGGTCCTTGATTCCCCGTGATGAATGGTGGTTTAGGGGAGCAGACTTTCCTCGATTACAGATCTTAGCGTTTGGAATAGCGACTTTAGTTGCTTTACTTTTTATACCCGCTGAGTGGACTTTACAAAGAGAAATATTACTTTTAGGTGTGATCGCAGCAGTCGCCTATCAATTAAAAATGGTGTTGCCTTATACCCCGATATGGAAGAAACAAGTTCAACAGGTGGGTCAGGATCAATTAAATCCTGAACAACAAATCTCTTTACTTGTTGCCAATGTCTTAACACCCAATGATAAATATCACTTATTACTGCAACAGATTGAAAGTTTAAAACCTGATGTTGTGTTAACACTTGAGTCAGATATTGCTTGGCAAGATGCATTAAAGCCGATAGAGGAAGATTATCCCTATCGAGTAGCAGTGCCGTTGGATAATCTTTATGGCATGCATCTATATAGCCGTTTGCCGTTAAATAACACTGAAGTTAAATTTATTTTAAGTGATGAAATTCCATCGATTCATGCAACTTTACAGTTACGTTCAGGGGTTCAGGTTCAACTATATTGTTTACATCCTAAACCACCAAGCCCTACTGAAGCCAAAGATTCGACCTTGAGAGATGCTGAGCTTTTAATTGTAGGTGATCGAATTAAAGACTTAGATCAAAGCTGTATTGTGATGGGGGATTTAAATGACGTGGCTTGGTCAAGAACAACTCGCTTGTTTCAGCGTATCAGTGGTTTACTCGATCCACGAGTAGGTCGCTACTTTATGAATACTTTCCATGCTGATTATTCATTATTACGGTGGTCTTTGGATCATATTTTCCATAGTGCTGATTTTGGTTTGGTCGATATGAAGCGATTACCTTATATTGGTTCAGATCACTTTCCTGTGTATGTTGTATTGCAGACGGGGCGGATTTTTGAGCAACAGCAGCAAGAGTTGGAGCAAACGCAAGCCGATGAAGAAGAAGCACAGCAAGCAATTCAAGAGGGAATAGAAAAGGCGGAGCGAGAAGAAAAGGCGGTGGTAGATGAGCTTGCCCAACCACATAAGGCGATGATGGCGACGCCAGATAAACAATGAACGGTGTAAGCAATAT
The DNA here is from genome assembly GCF_031456775.1 of Acinetobacter sp. 3657. Taxonomy (NCBI): domain Bacteria; kingdom Pseudomonadati; phylum Pseudomonadota; class Gammaproteobacteria; order Moraxellales; family Moraxellaceae; genus Acinetobacter; species Acinetobacter sp. 3657. The sequence continues at coordinate 150,881 of NZ_JAVDVH010000006.1, forward strand.
CGTACAATGATTTAGGTCTGTAGCGAATAGTCCTACAAGTTTAAAAGGTTTATTCTAAATACATCAGCACAAGGACGCAGGAATGGATTTCCGCTTAAGGATAGCAACGCTGAGATGGAAAAAGTCATCATGGATATGATGCATGCGATGGAAGCAAGATAATAAAAAACAGAGCGAAAGCACAACCTCATTTGCCCGAGTTTTGCAGGATGCAGAACTCGGGTTTTAATTTTTAATAAATCTGCTCATACCCTTCAGCACGTGTTTTAAAACGACGATGGAACCACATCCATTGTGTTGGCGCGATTCTGAGTTGTGCTTCAATAATTTTATTGACGCGAATCGCATCAACAACTTCATCTTCGCTTGGCATATTTTCCACAATAGGTTCAATCAACACTTTATATTTTGGGTTGCGTATATCACCGTAGCGATAAAAATAAAGCGGGATTGCCACAGCGTTAGAAATTTTTAATAAACGACGATGGGCAGTGACGGTTGCTGCGGGTACGCCAAAGAAAGGAGCCATTACCCCTTGTTTTAAACCAAAATCTTGGTCTGGGCTATACCAAATCGCACCGCCATTTTTGAGTCTGCGAATGAGTCCACGCATATCATCGTGATCAATTTGATGATTATAAATCGTGGCTCGACAGCGATAAATAAACATATCCAGCATCGGATTATCTTGTGGGCGATAAACCACATCTGGTTCAAAGTATTGAGAACAGAGATAGCCTCCTGCATCGAGTAGGGTACTGTGCGTTCCTAGCAATAGTACGCCATGACCTTGTGCTTGGGCATTTTGAATGTGTTCCAGACCTTCAATATGGTGACGGTTCTTAAACCATTTGGGGCTATACCACGCATTCAGGGTTTCAAACATGCCAAGCATCATGTCAATGAAGACTTTTTTTGCATTGGTTTCAACTTCCGCTGACGACCATTCAGGGAAACATACTTCCAAATTCCTTAGCGTGGTTTTACGACGTGATCGGAGTAAAGACCAACATATATGCGCCAAGCCATGTGCCAAGCGCCATTGTATTGCCCAAGGAAGGATTGCCAATAACACGAGAAAGAAAATGCCAATCCAATTCTTCCAATATTTTGGTAATAAAAATTCCCATCGAAATTCGCCAGGAATATAAGACTGTTGTTGGCTCATAGAACTTTGATATGTGAATTAAGTTGAATTTTTGAAAAGTGTAACATGAAGTGGGTTTTTAATTCACGAATGTAACTGCAGAATCAATCTATTCTATTGTAGAGTGTATATTTGAAAGTAAATCGGAAAGGAAAAATTTTGAAAAAAATAACAATTGAACAAGGTGATATTACTCAAATGAGCGTTGATGCAATTGTCAATGCAGCAAATACCTCTCTCTTAGGTGGCGGCGGTGTTGACGGCGCAATTCATCGAAAAGGTGGTGCTGAAATTTTAGCAGAATGTCAAAAGATTCGTGCGAAGCAAGGTGGTTGTAATGTTGGCGAAGCTGTTATTACGACCGCAGGAAATTTGCCAGCTAAACATGTCATTCACACTGTTGGTCCAACGTGGGTTGATGGGCAAAATAATGAAACTGTATTATTAAAAAATGCGTATAGAAATAGTTTTAAGTTAGCAGAAGGTTTACAACTAAAAACGCTAGCATTTCCAAATATTTCAACAGGTATTTATCGTTTTCCGAAACAACTCGCAGCGCAAATTGCATTGGAAATCATAAGTGATGAATTGGATAAAGCAGATTTTGTTCAAGAAGTTATTTTTGTATGTTTTGATGATGAAAATTTTAGAATTTACCAATCGCTTGCAAGTGAGTTTATAGCCAAAGGAATTGCGTTTAATTAAATTGAGTGAGCATCTACTCTATAAAGAATAGATGCTCAGTGAACTTAGCTTAATTGCCTTTCGACATATTTTCTAAGATATCCCAACGTTCTAACTTTTCGAGCAGTAATTCTTCAATTTCTGCGAGACGTTGACTTGCCAATGTAGCTGCATTGGCATCGCTAAGAAACCATGATCCATCAGCCAACTTTTCTGAAAGTTCCGTTTGTTCCGCTTCTAGCTTTTCCATTTCTGCTGGAAGCTGCTCTAACTCACGTTGATCTTTATAACTGAGTTTGACTTTCTTCGGTGCAGTTGCGGCTTCAGCCTTAGCTTGTGCTTTTTTTACATCGCTTTTCTGATCAACCACAGTTTGATCAGGGCGTTGTTCTAAATAGTCTTGATACCCGCCAATGTACTCATCAATATTTCCTTTACCATCAAATACCCAAGTTGATGTCACGACATTGTCCATAAAGGCACGGTCATGCGAGATCAATAATAATGTACCTTTATAATCAGAAAGCATTTCTTCAAGCAGTTCAAGCGTGACCATATCCAAGTCATTGGTTGGTTCATCCATCACAATTAAATTCGATGGTTTTAGCAATAATTTTGCCAACAAGATACGGTTACGCTCGCCGCCAGAAAGTGCTTTTACAGGTGTGCGGGCACGTTCTGGAGAGAATAAAAAGTCTTGTAAATAGCTATAGATATGGCGACGATTGCCATTCACATCGACAAAGTCAGAGCCTTCTGAAACGTTTGCCATGACTGACTTTTCAAGATCTAAGGCATTACGTAATTGGTCAAAATAAGCAACTTCAAGCTGTGTACCCGTTTTAACTGAACCACCATGCTCAATGGCACCTAAAATCGCTTTGATGAGTGTGGTTTTACCGACACCATTGTCACCGACGAGACCAATACGATCACCACGTAAGACCAGTGCTGAGAAGTCTTTAATAATCGGTGCATTGTTGCCAAAAGTAACACTCAGATGTTCAATATCAAATACCAACTTGCCAGAGCGGTTTGCATCCTGAGTTGCCATGCTGACTTTGCCTTGTTGCGAGCGACGCGCTTTAGATTGTTCACGTAAATCTTTCAACGCGCGAACACGACCTTCATTGCGGGTACGACGTGCTTTAATGCCTTGGCGAATCCAGGTTTCTTCTTCAGCTAACTTTTTGTCAAATAAAGCATTTTGTTTTTCCTCTGCTTCCATTTGCTGTGCTTTAAGCTCTAAGTAGCGAGAGTAGTTACCTTCGTAGCTACGTAAAACACCACGGTCAAGCTCAACAATACGGGTCGCAATGCTGTCTACAAATGAACGGTCATGCGAAATGAACAGTAACGTTAGATTATTTTGGTCAAGCAAAAATTTCTCTAACCATTCAATACTTTCAACATCTAAATGGTTGGTTGGTTCGTCGAGTAACAGTACGTCAGGTTGGGTCAACAGCGCACGCGCCAATAACACACGACGCTTACGGCCACCCGATAAATCAGCCAAATCAGCATGGGGGTCGAGGCCCATTTTACTCAGAATAGAGTTCACTTTATTTTCTAGTGCCCAACCATCTAACTGATCAAGCTTATGCTGTAACATGCCCATCCGATCGCAGGCATCCATATCACCCAGTACACAGCTATCGCTGGCTTCATGGTAGGCTTTGAGTACCGCTGCTGCTTCGCCTGCACCGTCAGCTACAATGTCAGCGACCTTGCCTGAATCCATAGGTACATCTTGGGCTAACATCGAAACAGTTAAACCATTTTGAATCGAAACTTCGCCGCTATCGGGCAATAAGCTTCCCTCAATCAGTTTAAGTAAAGTAGACTTACCTTCACCATTACGACCGATTAAACAGACTCGCTCGCCACGTTCTAGGTTAAAGTGTGCGCCATCGAGTAGGGCAGGCCCACCAAATGCGAGGTGGACATCCCTTAAAGTAATATAGGCCATAATGTTTCCTAAAAGCTCAGATGAGGTCTGAAATGACTAAACAACAAAATTTTGATGATCAAGCGTCATTGTCCGCACCCATTGAAGATTTGCAAGTCCGAATTGCATTTTTAGACGATTTAGTTGAACAACTGAACCAACAATTGGTGATTCAGACACAAGAAATTGCAGATTTAAAAAAACAAATGCAGTTCTTGTATCGTCGCATAGAAGCATCGGATTTGTCAGAGGGCATTGCAACTTTTGATCCAATGAGTGATAAACCACCGCATTATTGATTGAAATAGGCATCCTGAACACATACTGTAAGGAAAACTTGCCTTTTAACTCAAACTTATGTAACGCTAATAAAAGGACGTTTTGAGCGACTTTAATGAGTAATGTTGGAATTTGGATCACGGTAGCGATTGTACTGTTTGTACTTGGCTCGATTTTTGGTTTGCGTGTTAGCCCTCGAGAAAAAGCACTCGGTATAATGCGTGACCAAGCGCGAAAAATGGGATTGCATCCGCGCGTCATCGTTGCGCCAGAGTGGACCAAGATACCAATGGCGACAGAACATCGTGCCAGTATGGTGACTTATTATAGTGTACTGATCCCAGATGCTCGATTGCCACTTATGCGGGCAAGAGTGGTCGATGGGAAACTCCAAGTCGTGCAAGGTGAGCAGAAATTTAATGACTTAGCTATTGCATTAAAAGGAGTTTATGCTATTGATATGCAGGCGAACTGTGTCGGCATGTACTGGGATGAAGAAGTTGATCTTAGAGCTACACAACTCGAAGCTATGAAAGCTTATTTATATGAATTAGCCCAGCGCTAATTATTTGATTTACCACAGGAAAAACGGTTCATTATGGCGAATACTCCACGCTCTGCTGCAAAAAGCACAGCAGCTTCAACCTCTGCTGCAACTAAACGTGCCTTAGTGATTGTGGAGTCGCCTGCAAAAGCGAAAACCATTAATAAATATTTAGGTTCACAATTTATCGTGAAATCATCAGTAGGTCACGTTCGTGATTTACCGACTGGTGGGGGAAGTAAGGCAACTGAAAAGAAGCCTGTTACCCGCGTTAAACTCACCGATGAACAAAAGGCTGAGAAAGCACAATCAGCACTGATTAATCGTATGGGTGTCGACCCAGAACATGATTGGGTTGCACACTATGAAGTGTTACCCGGTAAAGAAAATGTCGTTGCCGAACTGAAAAAACTCGCCAAAGATGCTGATGCAATCTATCTCGCAACGGATTTGGATAGAGAAGGGGAAGCGATTGCTTGGCATTTAAGAGAAGTCATCGGTGGCGATGATAGCCGTTACCATCGTGTGGTCTTTAACGAAATTACCAAAAACGCCATTCAAGAAGCTTTTAAGCAGCCAACACGCTTAGATTTAAATCGCGTCAATGCACAACAAGCACGTCGTTTTCTTGACCGTGTGGTTGGCTTTATGGTTTCGCCGTTGTTATGGGAAAAGATTGCCCGTGGTTTATCGGCAGGACGTGTTCAGTCAGTTGCGGTTAAGCTCGTCGTCGAGCGTGAGCGTGAAATTCGCGCATTTATTCCAGAAGAATACTGGCAAGTCTTTGCAGATACTAAATCGAAAAAAGATGACATTCGCTTAGAAGCGGTGAGACAAGCAGGTAAAACGCTCAAGCTTAAAAATAAAGCGCAAACTGATGCTTTGCTCAGCGTATTAAAAGATGCTGAATATAAAGTTGCATTGCGTGAAGACAAACCAACCAAAGTTAATCCAAGTGCACCATATATCACTTCGACCTTACAACAAGCAGCAAGCACACGCTTAGGTTTCTCAGTCAAAAAAACCATGATGCTGGCGCAACGGTTGTATGAAGGTGGTTTTATTACCTATATGCGTACTGACTCGACTTTTTTGAGTGATGACGCAGTCAATATGGTACGTAACCATATTCAGCAGACCTTTGGCGATCGATATGTGCCTGAAAAGCCAAATCGCTATGGCAATAAAGCGGGTGCACAAGAAGCGCATGAGGCGATTCGTCCATCTGATGTGGTATTAACTGGCGATAAACTTGCTGGTGTAGAGCGTGATGCTCAGCGTTTATATGATTTGATTTGGCGTCAATTTGTTGCGTGTCAAATGACACCAGCCGAATATTTATCTTCAACTTTAACTGTTGAAGCGGCAAATGTAGAGCTTAAAGCCAAAGGTCGTACTTTAGTCTTTGATGGTTTTACCAAAGTCCGCGGTGCCAATAAATCTGATGATGATGTATTACTTCCTGCTGTTAAAGTCGGAGAAGTGCTGAAATTAGAACAACTTGATCCAAGCCAGCATTTTACCAAGCCACCTGCACGTTTTACAGAAGCATCATTGGTTAAAGAATTAGAAAAACGTGGCATTGGTCGTCCATCGACTTATGCTGCGATTATCTCGACTATTCAAGATCGTGGTTATGTCAAACTTGAAAACCGTCGTCTGTTTGCAGAGAAGATGGGTGAAATCGTTACAGATCGCCTCGATGAAAGCTTTAACAACCTTATGAATTATGCGTTTACCGCAGATTTAGAAGGGCAACTTGATAAAGTGGCAATGGGTGATCGGAACTGGAAAGAGCTACTGGATGAATTCTATGGCGATTTCAAAAAGCGTTTAACCAATGCACAAGGCGAAAGCGGTATGCGCCGTAATCAGCCTGTCGAAGTGGCTGACGTGCAGTGCCCTGAATGTTCTCGTCCGATGCAAGTGCGTACTGGTACAACTGGGGTATTCCTCGGCTGTTCAGGTTATAACTTGCCGCCTAAAGAACGTTGTAAAGGAACATTGAATCTGACACCTGTTGAGTCTTTAGCTGTGCTGTCCGATGATGATGGTGCTGAAACAGCAGACTTGATGTCAAAACATCGTTGTCCTAAATGTGGCACTGCCATGGATAGCTATGTGATTGATGGCGGTCGTAAACTGCATGTTTGTGGTAACAATCCTGACTGTGATGGTTATGAGCTTGAGGAAGGTCAATTCAAGATCAAGGGCTATGATGGTCCAACCATTCCATGTGATAAATGTGATGGCGAAATGCAGCTTAAAACAGGTCGTTTCGGTCCATATTTTGCGTGTTCAAGCTGTGACAATACCCGTAAAGTATTAAAGAGTGGTCAGCCAGCGCCACCTCGTGTTGATCCAATCAAGATGGAACATTTACGTTCAACTAAACATGATGATTTCTTCGTGTTACGTGATGGTGCAGCAGGTTTGTTTTTGGCAGCAAGTAAATTCCCAAAAATTCGTGAAACACGTGCACCAAAAGTGGCTGAGTTACGTAGCGTGGCTGAGCAATTGGACGAGAAGTATCAATTCTTATTGCAAGCACCTGATGTAGATCCTGAAGGTAATCCAACAGTGGTGAAGTTTAGCCGTAAGAATCAAGTGCAATACGTGGGTTCAGAAACCTTAGAAGGTAAGCAAACCAAATGGAGTTTAGTTTTCCAAAATGGAAAATGGGTTGAAGCTTAATCATTGATAAAATAAAAATGCTAGCGATTTGCTAGCATTTTTTATAGAACAAATAAAAGCAATAATTAAATTCTACTTGGGGGGTAAGCAATGTGGAAAAATATTCGAGTGGCATGCTTATTGATGGTGCTCTTGGTAGTTGCGGTGAATGCTTATCGAGATCAAAACCAAGATTGGAATCAGCCGATTATCATCCTTTTACATCCGATTAATGCCGATGGTTTAGACACAACGCAACACTATATTCAGCAATTACGATTAGATGACTTTATTGAAGTAAAACAATATTTAGAGCGCAATAGTCAGCACTATCGAGGGCAAAGCAGTTATTTTATGCTGCAAATTGGGCGTGAGCTTTACCATACACCTCCCGCAATGTCAGAGCAGCAGAGTATCTTCAAAAATATTTTATGGAGTTTGAAGTTTCGGTTTTATGCATGGAAACAACGTCAATCGATTGATGGTTATCCAAGTTTAACCTTGTATTTGAATTTTCATGATCCAAAGCAAACCAATATGTTAAAGCACTCTACTGCATTGCAACGTGGTCGAATTGGTTCAGTGAATCTGTTTGCATCACAGAAACAAGTAGATCAAAACAATGTGGTCCTTGTGCATGAGTTACTTCATGGATTTGGTGCCACCGATAAATATGCTTTAGATACGGGTGAGCCCATTTTCCCCATTGGTTATGCACAAGCAGATCAGAAGCCATTGTACCCACAAACCAAGGCTGAGATTATGGGTGGGCGTATTCCACTTTCAGAACACAAAAGTAAAATGCCAAATGATCTAGAGCAAACGATGGTTAGTATGCTTACGGCAAAAGAAATAGGTTGGATCAAGTAAAGTTGGGGCTTTAAAAGGATGGCGAGGACAATGTGTGGATAAGTCTCGATTTACCCACATATAAACAAAACACTTCTTAAATAAAAATGATGAAATAAAACACCAGTTTTCCTGACATTACATCATGAATTATCAACATGCCTTATACAGAAGTTCGGATAAAAGACGCTCAGAATATAAATATAAACTTGATGATAAAAGAGTAAATAATGATGAAAACAGTGGGTAATGACTTGATTCGCAATCAGCTACACGCTGATCGTAAATGGTATCTGTTATTGGGCGTGGTATTGATTATTATTGGTTTGATTCTTTTGGCTGCTTTGCCTTTCGCAACGCTTTCAGCCGTACTTTTATTCGGTGTACTCATGATGTTGGGCGGGGTTTTACATTTTCTTGCTGCATTTATGGTCTTCAAAGGTGGTACACGCTGGTTGTGGGCATTGTTTGGTGTGTTGTATCTCATCGCAGGTTATTTTGCATTTACCACACCTGTGATTACCGCCGTGGTTCTGACTAGTTTTTTAGCAATTGCTTTAATTATTGCAGGGATTATTCGGACTGTGAACGCCTTTATCCTTAGACCGATGTCGGGTTGGGGCTGGGTGCTTTTTTCAGGTGTCGTAACGTTATTCACTGGGGTTTTGATCTTATCCTCACCAACTTCACCTTTCTGGGTACTCGGTATGTTCCTTGCGATTGATATCTTATTTCAAGGCATCAATTATCTGACCTTTGCTGGAGCAATTAAGCAACTCCCACATAGCTCGACTGTGGTTTAAACTGAGTTGTTTGGGTATTAGGAGCATGTGTTGAGCATGCTCTTTTTGTTTTTGTAGCGTGAAATGTTTCATTTCCCTTAGTCTGCTAAAATACCACTTCACTTCAAACTGACCGACTTTATGACGCTTGCCAAGCTAATTGATGAACTGAATCCACAACAGAAACAAGCCGCAACCACGGCAGCACAAAACTGCTTGGTTTTAGCAGGGGCGGGTTGTGGAAAGACCAAAACCATTGTGGCTAGAGCAGCGTATTTGATCGATCAGGGCTTAGCAGCACAACAGATTCAGATATTGACCTTTACTCGTCGTGCAGCAAGTGAAATCGTTACCCGTGTGGAGCAGCATATGGGCGCACAAGCCAAGGGTTTACGGGCATCAACATTTCATACTTTTTGCATGTATTTATTGCGTCGCAATCCTAGAGCTTTTGGTTTAACACAATTTAGTATTATTGATCGTGATGACCAGTTGTTGATGTTTCGTTTATTGCGTGGCAAAGATAAAGGCAATGTGCTACCCAAAGCTGCTGAACTTTGTGATTTGTATTCCTATGCGCGTAATACCAAGACCAAACTTTCCGATGCACTGATTCAACAGCTTCCTCAGGCAGTCGAATATAAAACGCAAATTGCTGAACTGATGCAGGCTTATGAACAGCGCAAGCAAGCACGAAATTTTCTTGATTATGATGATATTTTATCGATTGTCGCAGTGCACTTACAAAGTTCACCTGAGTTGGTGAAATGGGTGACAGGCTTCTGTTCTGCTTTATTGGTTGATGAGATGCAGGATACCAATCCACTGCAATGGGCTTTGCTGCAACCCTTAGTTGGAAAAGTGAAACTGTTCTGCGTAGGGGATGATGCTCAGTCGATTTATGGTTTCCGTGGCGCAGATTTTGAAAATATTCATCATTTTAAAGAACGAGTGCCTGACGCTGAGGTGCTGACTTTGGCAATGAATTATCGTTCAACGCAGGAAATTTTAGACTTATCTAATTGGTTATTAGAGCAGAGCCAGATTCGTTATGACAAACACTTGTTGGCTTATCGTGGTAAAGGGTTGAAGCCACAATTACATATTTTAGGCAATGAATTTGAAGAAGCCAATTGGATTATTCAAGATTTAAATCAACGACATTACCAAGGCGCAGCGTGGGCTGAACACATGGTTTTACTCCGTTCAGGGTTTAGTGGTCGATATTTAGAAGGGGCTTTAATTGCTGCCAATATTCCGTATCGTTTTATTGGTGGGGTGAAACTACTCGAATCCGCACATGTCAAAGATGTATTAAGTTTTCTTCGGGTCAGTGTCAATCCGCAGGATGATTTGGCTTGGATGCGATTTCTGACCTTATGGGATGGTGTTGGCGATGTTGGTGCGAGTAAATTGGCGCAAGAGTTGATCCAACTCGCAGACATTGATGCGCGTTGTCAACGTTTAGAGCGACATGGCAAAGTGCCACAACACGCAATTTTAATTTTGAAACAACTCGATGTATTGCAGCAGCATGTTGAAGCCTGTATTGGCTTGGCACTGGATGCGTTGAGTGAACAATTAGAAAATAACTATAAAAATAAAGATTGGAGTCGTCGGGTCAAAGATTTTGATCTGGTAAAACAACTGGCACGGAAACATCAGTTGCTGGGCGAGTTCTTGGAAGAATATGTGCTTGATCCTATTTCTGTTTCCGAAATAGATAAAACCCCTGATCAAGATCTAGTGACTTTGATTACGATTCATTCCGCCAAAGGGACGGAACAAAAAGTGTGTTATGTCCCGCATGTTTCGCCGAATCAATATCCGCACGCACGGGCGCAAGGTGATTTTGATGATGTAGAAGAGGAGCGCCGTGTGCTCTATGTGGCACTTACACGTGCCGAAAATGAATTGATTTTGACCAAACAAAATTTAAATCTATGGTCACAAGATCAATATGATGAGCTAGGGCGGAAAGTAGAAAGCTATTTTCTTAATGATTTACCTCAACATTTGCTAGATGTGCAGATTCATCGTCAAGTTCCGTCTTCATTTAATAAAAGTAGTTGGCAGCGTAACTCAGCAATAAGTTTAGGTTTTGGTATTGATCTCGATTAAACTAGGCATATTCAATTATTTTGATTCATTTCTTTAAAAAATGAATCATTTTTTAGGTTTTAGCATGAAAATTTTAGTTCGTAATTTAGATCGTTCTGTGACCGATGCAGAAGTCCTTGAGTTGTTCAAACAGTATGGCAAAGTCGAATCTTGTGTCGTGGTGAAGGACGAGGCAACAGGAAAATCTAAAGGTTTTGGTTTTGTAGAGATGACCAATCCAAGAGAGGGTGTCAAGGCGATTAAAGGTTTAAATACCTTACGTGTCAAAGGTGTTGGCATCCGAGTGAAAGCTGCGGACGATAAAGCTTAATTCTTAATGTTTAAGCAATATGCAGCTTTATCTATTGTTGCACCGAACGGTGAGCGAATTGCACAAGGGCTTAAAACTTTAGAAGTTCGCTCATGGTTACCTGAGGAATTGCCGCTCAGAAATCTCGTTATCGTAGAAAACCAAAGCTATCTGTTGAAAGATGGCGATGAGGAAATGGGCAGAGCGGTTGCTTTGGTTGACATTGAATCTGTGCATGCTTGGCAACAACATGAAGTTGAAGCAGCACAGGCATCTCGTTGGGCTGAAGGTTATTATGCTTGGGTGATCAGCAATGTTCGTCCTTTTGCTGCACCTGTAGCATGTATTGCAAAGCGTAGAATTTATCCTGTCGAATTGATGTGATGATCACTATTTGTTTAATCGTCAATTCGCTTTACAATTGCTCATGATTTAAATGAAATAAAATAGGGATTTAAGATGTCTCGTGTTGCTCGCTACCATGCCGATCGTACCAATCAAAAACTTTATTTTGCTCGACTTGCATGTCAACAAGCAGAGCAAACTGAACATATTCAACAGGCACAGGCTTATCGTGAAGCTGCGGTATTTCATTTGCATGGGGCGATTTTAGCGTTCTTGCAAGAATTGGTGCGTTACTACCGTCTCAATGATTTACAACCGACCTTTAAATCCATTGAAGCGCATATGGCGGATAAGGGTCAGGTCTCTCCAGAAATTTCAGTGTTACAACATTTGGCAAAAGATGGTTTTGTGGCTGAATTAAAACGTGCTTATCGGATGTGCCAATATGCACCAGAGCCGACTTCGCCAGAGCCTGAGAATGAAACCTCATCTAATTTGATCATCAAAGTCACCCAAAGCCCACAAGCATGGTTACCTGATGCCAAAATTTTGCGTGAATGGCATCGCGAGTTAAGTCACTTAATTGATGGTTTTCGTAACGAAATGGTTGAGTTCTAAGTTAAACCAGTGAGATACTTGAAATTCATGCAAACAGCACTTATATAAATAAGACGTGAGATCGCAAAGTGCACACGTGCTTTGCCACCATGATTGAAGCATGGAGAATATATATGTCAATGCAGCAGTTAAAAGAATTATTTGGTAACCAAGAAGCGGTGCTAGAATTGGTTCAACTCGAAGGTGGTGAGCTCGCGTTACGTAATGCCGGTTCTGAACAAGAGCCTTTAGTAAAGATACAATTTAGTGACGAAGTGAAAGAAATTCTTGGCGATCAAACACCAGCAGTCGCGCAACATATGATTCAAGCGGCTTTATTTGGTTTGCTAGAAAAGCAAATGAACCAGTGGCAAGCGGAAGTTATGGATGAGCAGCCACCTCATTTAAGCTAATATTTATAAGCAAAAAAGCGTACTTGAGAGTACGCTTTTTTTTATGGTATCTAAAGCGTTTAATAGCCAGTGGATTGGTGTGCCAGCTCGATCCGACTTAGGATGAGATGGCTCATATTCTTTGCCATTTCCTCTTTCGCATAGAAGACTTCACCGATATTTTCCTCTCGAATCACCGCCGCTTCTTCCTTGCTTTCAGCACAAATCAAGACTTGGATTTCAGGATTTAACTGTTTGGAAATGTCGACGATCCGATGAATATCCAAAATATCCATTGGGGAGATAACCAATAAACGCGCATGCTGAATATGTGCCTGAATCAAAACATTTGGTTCGGTGGCTTCACCGCTGACCGCAGCGATGCCTTGAGTACGCAATCGTTCCACGATCTCACGGTTTTCTTCGGCGATCACTACTTTGATATTTTGTTGTATTAGATTGTCACTAATGCGACGACCGACCCCACCATAACCAATAATCACCACTTGATCGCGTAAATAGTCTTGATCCATCTCATCAGGTAGCATCGCCAGTGGATCGCTACTGCGCTCTAATAAACGTGCCAGATGCGAACGTTGGCGAATCCACTGTTGTGTTGGTTCGATAGCGGAGAAAATAAACGAGTTCAAGGTGATGGAAAATAATGCGCCTGCCAGAATCAGATTTTGAGCCTCTAAGGTCAGTAAACCGAGTGCAACACCCATCGTGGCTAAAATAAATGAGAACTCACCAATCTGAGCCAGACTTGCACCGACAGTTAAAGCGGTGTTGATCGGGTAACGGAAGAATAAAACCAAGGCAATCGCTGCCAATGTTTTACCTACCATAATAATCGCAACTACAGCCAGAATATGTAAGGGCTCTTCTAGCAAGATACTTGGATCAAATAGCATCCCGACAGATACGAAGAATAAAATTGCAAAGATTTCACGTAAGGGTAGGGTTTCTTCTTCCGCTCGATGACTAAAGTCGGACTCTTTGACTACCATACCTGCGAAGAATGCACCAAGCGCCATCGAAACGCCAAAAACAGCATAAGAACCATAAGCAATAGAGACCGCAGCTGCTACAACGGTTAAAGTAAATAACTCACGTGAACCGAGACGAGCGACAAACTGCATAATCATCGGTACAAGGCGCTTACCCACAATCAGCATGAAAGCGATAAAGCCTGTGACTTTTAATAAGGTAATGCCAATAGTCATCCAAATGCTTTGTGATGTATCCGTACCATGTAAAGCTTGTCCTCCCAGTAGCACGGCGATAGCGGGTAAAAGCACCAATGCCAACACCATGACCAGATCTTCAACCAAGAGCCAGCCAACAGCAATTTTACCGTTAACGGATTCGAGTAAGCCTCGATCGCCGAGTGCTTTGAGCAGTACCACAGTACTAGCACAAGATAAGCTTAAACCAAAGACGAGGGCCGAACCAAAGCTCCATCCCCAAAGCATGGAAACACCCACACCGAGTAAGGTTGCGACGCTGATTTGCAGAATTGCACCAGGTATGGCAATACGGCGGACTTGAAGTAAGTCTTTGATGGAAAAATGCATGCCCACGCCAAACATGAGAAACATGACACCAAGTTCAGCCAACTGATTGGCAAGTTTGATATCACCCACAAAACCTGGGGTGTTCGGGCTAATAATAATGCCCGCAATAAGATAACCAATTAAAGGAGGTAAGCGTAAACGTGCTGCGATATAGCCAAAAATAAGCGCAAAACCAAAACCAACAGCAAGTAATATAATTAAACCAACATCATGTGGCATTAGAACTCCTTAATCGTTGCGGTTAAGGTATAAATAAATCAGCATAAAACATGCCAACAAGAAATCGAATAAATTGTAACAAGTAAAATAGAAATTGTTGATGACAATTTTTTTAATTATCAAAAAAAATCATGTAAATCTCGATTATGTTGCTATAAGCGCATTTGACTGTGGGGCTGCTACTTTTTTTTAGAGCAAAAAAAACGACCTCAAAAGAAGTCGTTTTTTTAAAGAAACCAAAATTATTTAATTTTAGCTTCTTTGAAGATTACGTGTTGACGGATTTTTGGATCAAATTTTTTGATTTCCATTTTTTCCGGCATTGTACGTTTGTTCTTAGTCGTGGTATAGAAATAACCAGTACCAGCGGTAGAAACGAGACGGATTTTATCACGCATTGTTCAGACTCCTTAGATCTTTTGACCTTGAGCACGGAGATCAGCAACAACTTTCTCAATACCCAATTTATCAATAATACGCATACCTTTAGTGGTTAAACGAAGACGTACAAAACGTTTTTCGCTTTCTAACCAGAAACGGTGGTGGTGCAGGTTCGGCTCGAACCGGCGTTTGGTTTTGTTGTTTGCGTGCGATACGTTGTTACCAACGATAGGACGCTTGCCGGTAACTTGGCAAACCTTAGACATGGTGAACTCCATTGCTAGTTTTATAGCACTGTTTCGTGCAACTAGCCATTCAAGTAAACGGATGAAATCATTCAAGGGGCGTTTTATACCAAAAATACGATTAAAAGACAAGCGAAATTGGTAAAAACAAGGCATGAACTTGTTTGATAGGTCATGCCTTGATCAGCCTAGCGAAATAGTGTTTTCAAAAGCAGTTTGTGCGCCGCTTTATTATATGGCGGCAGAATGAATTTTAAACTATAAAGTTTAGGGCTTACAGGATTAGACATCATCGAGCGTTCATGTGAGAAACTAAAGAATCCTTCCTTACCATGATATTTGCCCATACCTGATGCACCGACACCACCAAATGGCAGGTCGTCTTGAGCGACATGAGTTAAGACTTGGTTAATACCAAAATGTCCTGAATGAGTACGCCCCGCAACATATTCTGCACGCGCACTGTCAACATCGAAATAATAGAAAGCCAATGGACGAGGACGACTATTAATGAATTGAAGCGCATCTTCGATGTGTTCATATTCTAAAATAGGCAGAATTGGACCAAAGATCTCATTCTTCATAATTTCCATGTCAGTGCTGACACCAGTCAATAAAGTCGGTGCTATTTTACGAGCTTCAGTTAAAGACTCGTTCTTGCTGTTTAACTCAACAATATGAGCACCTTGCTTTTGTGCATCCTCAAGATAACCTTGTAGACGGTTATATTGTTTGTCATTGACAATCGAGGTGTAGTCATTGTTGTCAGCCAAAGTTGGATACATGCTATTCACAAAGTCTTGATAATGCTTCGTGAATTCAGCCGTCTTACCTTTAGGCAAGAACATATAATCTGGCGCAACGCAGGTTTGACCTGCATTCCAAAGCTTTCCAACCGCAATGCGTTGAGCGACATCACGAATATTCATGGATGAGTGAACGAGTGCTGGAGACTTACCTCCCAGTTCCAAAATAACCGGAACAAGGTTCTGAGCAGCAGCGGCCATGACCGTTTTACCGACAGAGGTCGAGCCAGTAAAAATCAGTTTGTCGAATGCAAGATGACTAAATGCATCTGAAATAGGACCGCCACCATTTACAACGGCAACTAATTCTTGAGGGAAGGCTTCTGAAAGCGCATTTTCGAGCGCATAACCAAAGTTTGATGAGGCACTAGAAATTTTAATCATGGCATGATTGCCCGCAGCCAATGCACAAATCAGTGGGCCAACGGAGAGCAATAGTGGATAGTTCCATGGTGCAATAACACCAATCACGCCTAAGGGCTGATATTGTACCCAGCCTTTAGCTGGTTGGTGTAACATGCTGATATGTCGTTTAGATGGTTTCATCCATTCGGTCAAGTTCTTGCTATAGTATTTAATATGTTCTAAGCAGGTAAGAACTTCACCAATTTTGGTTTCCATAATGGCACGATTGCCATAATCTTGACTAATTGCATTCGCAAATTCATCTTGGTACTTTACCAAAATGTTTTTAAGTCGAGCCAAGCGCTCAATACGTTCTTTTGCGCTTGGGACAGGATGACGTTGGTAAGCAACTCTTTGCTGTTCAAGCAAATCATGTAGCCGTTTTACATCAACATGAGGTGTCATTGCGGTTGTTTTTGTTTGACTGTTCATAGGAGTAGACCAAAAGAAAACTTATTTACTTTTTCATTTTTAGAGTAAATACTCTAAAGTGTCAAGTCGCCTTGTGGGTTTGTTTTATAACTCATTGATAATCTTATAGATGGTTAAAAACGATGTCGAATGCTAAACCGAACAAAACTAAAGACAAAATTTTGCAGATCAGTTTGCAGCTATTTAATGAGCGTGGCGAACGTTCCGTCACGACCAATCACATCGCGGCTGAACTCGGTATTAGTCCAGGCAATTTGTATTATCACTTTCGTAATAAGCAAGAAATCATTAAGGAACTTGCGCTGCAATATCAGGCTGAGACCTTAGGTATGTTGGCGTTACCTGATGATCGTCAACTCAATGCTAATGACAAGATTAGTTATTTTCAGGTGTTAAGTAATCAACTTTGGGCTTATCGTTTCATTCATCGTGATGTTTATCATCTTGTTGAAAATAATGATGATTTTAGAAAGATTTATCCGCGTTTTGCGGGGCAGGTCATGCAACAAGGGCAAAGAATCTATCGTGCATTCGTTGATGCTGGGTTGATGAAAATGACTGATTCTGAAATTGAAGCGTTGATTATCAACTTATGGATCGTGCTGACCAACTGGACCAATTTCCTCTATATGTCAGGTCATATTAGTGACAATAACCACTTAGAAGAAAAGTGGGTATGGCAAGCATTACGACAAATGTTGTTTTTAGAAGGGCCTTATTTAATGGGTGAAAGTCGTCAGACTTATGAGCTGTTACTTCAATCGCTTGGTCCCTCTGATCTTTTTGCAAGCTTGTCAATGCTTAAAAATGATGGCGGGTAGGCGACAGCTATTTAGTCCGTGACAAAAAAGCGTTAGAATGCTCGGCTTGATTTTAATTTGATTTGAATAAGTGATATTAACCACATGAACACGACTACTGCCCATACAGCACGACTACTGATTACTTGTGAAGACAAGCCGGGCATCGTGCAAGCTGTATCGAGCTTTTTGTATCATCAGGGAGCAAACATTACCGCACTTGATCAGTACGCAACAGAAGCTCAAGGCGGACGTTATTTTATGCGTGTTGAGTTTGAGTTGGATCATTTGCAGTCTCGCAAAGAAGCATTGATGCAAACCTTTGCCGCCAACGTTGCTGAACGTTATGGAATGCAATGGAAACTCGCATTTGTAAATGAGCTGAAAAAAGTCGGGATTTTAGTCTCTAAAGTTGACCATGCTTTGCTTGAGCTGTTATGGCGTCATGCGCGTGGTTCATTGGAGTGTGAAATTACCCATGTGATTTCAAATCATGAAGATTTGCGAGAAGCGGTTGAGAATTTTGGTATTCCATTTACCGTGATAAAAGTGACCAAAGACAATAAAGCAGAAGCTTATGCGCAAATCAATGAGATGATGCAAGGCAATGATTTACTTGTTTTAGCACGTTATATGCAAATTTTGAGTGAAGACTTCGTCGCGAAATGGGAAATGAAGATCATCAACATTCATCATTCATTCTTGCCTGCTTTTGTTGGCGCGAATCCATATAAGCAAGCCTACGAAAAGGGTGTGAAATTGATTGGTGCAACAGCGCATTATGTCACTGCGGACTTGGACCAAGGGCCAATTATTGAGCAGGATGTTGAGCGTGTGAGCCATGATTATAACGTTGAACAATTACGTGAGTTAGGCGAAGATGTTGAACGTAATGTATTGGCACGTGCAGTCAAATGGCATTTAGAAGACCGTATTATTGTCGATGGAAATAAGACCGTCGTTTTCTAATAGACCTAAAGCTCTATGTCATAAGAAAGAACATGCCGATCGGCATGTTTTTTTACCACACGGTACTGTTATGTTATAATATTGCTTTTTAAGTGGGTTGAGTTATTAATTTAATTCATATTCACAAAAAAATAGTTGCAAATGAAAACACTTCTCATTTATTATTGCAGCACTTTAATTGTTCTATCCGATGTGTGTGATCGTTTTTTTACGAACACCATCTATTAGGTACTTTGATTTTTATGAGTCCATCTCCTGCAGCATTCAACACGTCAAGCCCGATGAAAAAGAAAATCATCACTGCCTTAGTTGCAGTTGTGATTGGACATGTGGGAGTTTTGTGGGCGGTTAGCCACATCAAAACGATTGAGTTGAAACCAATCGAAAAAGAGCCGCTTAAGGTTAAATTCGTTAAAATTAAAGAACCGCCAAAAGCTGAACTCCCTAAACCTAAAGAGACACCAAAGCCTGAACCTAAGAAAGAAGTGAAAGAGGTTAAGGTTGTTGAAAAACCATTACCTCCACCACCGAAGAAAATTGAAAAAGTGCAGCAAGTAAAAGCTGAAGCACCTAAGCAAGTGATTCAAAAAACCGAACCAAAAGTTGAAACGAAGATTGAAACGACAGTTGTTAGTACAACTGTAACGGAAAAGGTGGTTGAAAAACCAAAACCTGTTCAAGAAGCCGCTAAACCTCAAGCTGCTGCTGATCCATCACCAAAAAGTGTATCAATTGGTGGTGCTGGTATCCAATGGAGTCGTACACCGAAGCCAACAGCAACTGCAAAAGACATGGAAAACCAGCCACGGTCTGCCGTGCTTGCGATTGAAGCAGATGAGAAAGGCAAGATTACCAGTGTTCGTATTGTACGTAGTACCGGTTTACCTGCATTAGATGAAAAGCTGGTAAGGCAGGTTCGAAGTGGAAGATTCAAACCGTATATGGAAAATGGCGTTGCTTATCCGATTAAAGCAGAGCTACCATTAGATTTAACCCTTTAAAAGATTTAAGCCTTAACGGCTAACTTTAATTAGGAGTTCGAGTATGAACTTTTCAGTTTATTGGCAACATGCAGATGCAGTGAGTAAGACGCTGTATTTCATTCTTCTTGCAATGTCGATTGCGACGTGGACGATTTTTATTCTACGTATTTTAGGAACACGCCAATTAAAACAACAGGCTTATGCTCAGCTTGCTCAGGCTTTGACGACGCTTAAAGCGAAGTTACAACCATTAACCTTTGAGCAGCGTAAAGCAGTCGCTGAACAAGCCCTACTGCGCCAAATCTCTGCTGAGAAATCACAAGCAGAAAAAGGTGTGTCTGTACTTGGAACAATTGCTTCACTTGCACCGTTCGTTGGCTTGTTTGGTACAGTGTGGGGGATCTTCCATGCACTTGTAGCGGTCGGTAAAAGCGGTCAGGCAGGCTTAGCACAAGTTGCGATTCCTGTTGGTGAGGCATTGATCATGACGGGTCTAGGTCTTGCGGTTGCGATTCCTGCGGTATTGGCTTACAACATCTGTATGCGTTTCAATCGTGGTTTGGCACATGATTTACAAGATCAGGCACATGGCTTGTTGATTGATACCATGTTGCAGCAAGAAAGCACAGCAAAGACAGAAACTAAAGCGACTCAACAAAGTTTAGTTGGAGGTCAAGCTTAAAATGGGCTTTCAATTGGGTGAAGATCACGACAGTGGCATGAATGAGATGAACCTCATTCCTCTGATCGATATTATGTTGGTATTGATGATTATCTTTTTAGTCACGGCAACGGTTGCTAGCCCATCAATTCCATTGAGCTTACCAAAGACAACGGCTGAAATTATAGATCCGCCACCAAAAGCAATTACCATTAGTATTAATGCGAGTGGTGCGGTGGCTTGGGATACGCAAATTATTAGTTTAGATGAGCTAGAACAGCGTTTCCAAGAGGCAGGTCAAGCAGAGAATAAACCGACTGTACAATTACGCGCAGACAAAGAATCAAAATACGATACAGTTGCGCAAGTGATGTCTCGTGCCAGTGAAGCAGGCTTAAGTGATATTGCTTTTGTTAGTGAAAATTAATTTAATTCAGCCTGATAAAAAATTGAAAGCAACGCCAAGCGTTGCTTTTTTTATGTCTACTCAGTTTTGAGTAAATCCATAAACTTTGCCCGCAATTTAGAGAGCTTCGGCGGAATGCTAAAGTTGCAATAGCCTTGTGAGGGATTGCGCGCATAAAAATTTTGATGCTCATCTTCAGCAGGATAAAAGATCGGGGCAGGACTCAGTTCAGTGACAATATTTAAGCTTTCATCTTCCAAACTTTGAATCACCTGCTCTGCAAGTTGTTTCTGTTCATCATTAAAGTAATAAATAACAGAACGGTATTGTGTACCGATATCATTGCCTTGACGGTTTAATGTGGTTGGGTCGTGCGTGGTGAAGAATACATTTAAAAGTTGAACATAGCTGATCTGCTGTTCATCAAAATCAATGAGTACGACTTCAGCATGTTGTGTCGTGCCCTGACAGACTTGCTCATAGCTTGGGTGTTGAACAATTCCGCCAGCATAACCACTGACCACTTTCTCAACTCCTCTGAGTTGTAGAAATACAGCTTCTACACACCAAAAACATCCACCACCAAACAGTGCTTGTTGCATAAAGTTCCCCAATTTTTATTTTTTAAGAATGTGTCTAAAGTAAACCAAGTGCTCAAAAAGTAAAAGCCCGTGTTTGAAACGAACTTTTACTTTTTTATGATAAAGCATTAAGGCAATGGTTGAGTCACTGTCATGAAACTGACGAGGGCTTTGCCAGAACTGTCTAAGAATTGAAGTTTGTGTCCTTTGATCTTATAGCTTGTAGTATTGGTTAAGGCGTCGGAATATTGACGAGAAAGGGTTGCATTGTCGTTGCCAATACAAGCCATTTTGGTCGATGCAATTGGACCAAGTTGTAACTGTTTAGCACTACTTTCAAAGCTACCAAAAATCTTGTTACAGCCGTCAGCACCAGTAAAACGTTTTGCTTGAGCATCCAATTGGATCGATGGTTGTTTACCAGAGAGCGCATTGCTTTCGATCTCAACGCCATTAATCTGTGCCGCGACCCACGTACGATTATATAAGCCGATACTTTCTTTTTGAGATGCATTGGATGAGGTATGCAGCGATTCAGTGCCTGCACAACCAGACATGACAACCGCAACCGCCAAAGTACTAGAAGTTAACAATGTTTTTAACATAAAAATTGAAATCCAAGTCGTTGTGTTTATATGGCTATGATTTAAATCAATATTGATGTAGAAGCATGGTATGTAGCGTATTCTTTTGTAAATATTAATTCATTTCTAATAAAACTAGTATGAGGTTTATTCAGTTTTAGGCAGGCCAGTACGAATAACGGCCGAAAAAAACTCGCTACTTTGATTGGGTTGTTTAGCGTATTGTTCTGAACGAGGGTTGATATGAGCCAGTTGATACCACTCTTTCATACTGTAGTTTTGATTCAGTGCTTTCAGATCATGTAAATAATTGGGTAAATAGCCCGAAGCCAAAAGGCGGTAATCTTTCGGCAATCTGTGTGGGTTGATGGCCTGTGCCATGTCAAAAATGAGGGTGGTACAGTTACTGGTTAGCGTGTTGTACCATTTTGCTTCAGCACGCAATTCATCTGCTTTATTTAGATATTCAATAAATAAAGCCTTGCGCTCATCAGCAGGCATTTTGATGGGGAATAGATAGACTTGTTCATTACGAATATTACTTCGTGTATACACAATATCTTTTTCATCAGAGGCAATCAGGCTCAGTTCATATTTACGAAAGAAACCGCCAATTGCTGAAAATGATTCGCCTTTTTCTTTGCGGATTTCAATCGAGAAGACCAATGGTTTTTGGTCTGCGAAATCGAAACTAACCAGCGTGTGAGCAATCTGTGGCCCCATCCAATATGAAGCAATGACATTGATGCCGGTAATTTTACTCAGGTCAACAGTGCGGTCTTCCCAGCGAACATCATAACTGCCGTCGGCATGCCAGTTAAAATTGCGAACATGATTTAGCGTGACAATATCACCCTGTTTTTCATAACTGAGTTGTTCTGCAACCTCAGGATCCCATTCACGATCTTGTCTTGCATCTAATGAGAAATACCAAAGCAGTGAACAAGCAAATGCACAACAATAGAGGATAATGTCAGTCCGTCGACTGAAAATGTGACCACTGATATAAAAACCAATTAAGCTCAGTGCAAATAAGACCCAAAGCAGTATGATCAGACGACTAAAAACACTGCCAAGGGGTTGTTGAATCCAGAGCGCTAGACACAACCATGCACTTGAAAGGATCACGAATAGGGTAAAAGTACTGTGTAATAGTCCAATTCCTAACGCAATGAAAAACTCACGTGATCCAATGTCATGCATAACAATTCGCGATCCATTTTTTATTTTTGATAAGTTGCAAACTCAAAGGTGATATTTGATTTTTCATCAATATGCTGTTCTGAGTTTACTTTATGAAAGTCCTCAGAGATTTTTGGATAATGTGCATCGCCTTGTACATCCAAATCAACATGCGTGAGTTCTAGACGATCGGCAATCGCAAGTGTTTGGGTAAAAATCTCTCCACCCCCAATAATAAATAAGGATGCTTTTTCAGAGTGTTGTACGTCTGTAAGTGCAGCATTTAATGCATCTTCGATGCTATGCGCAACCTTAACCCCATCAAACTGCCAAGATGAGTCACGAGTAATCACCCAGTTCACGCGATTTGGCAGCGCTCGTCCCATGGATTCAAGGGTCTTGCGACCCATGATCACTACGCCGCCTTGGGTAATGGCTTTAAAATGCTTAAGATCGGCAGAAATATGCCACGGTAGTGCATTGCCTTTACCTATACAGTTTTTTTGGTCCATTGCCACAACGTGTACAACTTCAGTTCCTTGCCATGCCATGTGGTGATCTCTCTTAAGATAATTAAACTGCGACAGGTGCTTTAATTGCAGGATGTGATTCATAGCCTACAATTTCAATATCCTCAAATTTAAAGTCGAAAATATCGTTGATCTCTGGATTGAGTTTTAATTGACACAAAGCTAATGGCTCACGAGAAAGCTGTAATTGCGCTTGTTCAAAATGATTGGCATATAGATGAGTATCACCACCTGTCCAGACAAAATCACCAACCTCTAAGCCACACACCTGCGCAATCATATGAGTGAGTAGGGCATAGCTGGCAATATTAAATGGCACACCTAAGAAGACATCGGCACTTCGTTGATAGAGTTGGCATGACAGTTTGTTATCTTGTACAAAAAATTGAAACAGGGTATGACAAGGCGGGAGTGCAACTTTCCCAGCCTCGTTTGGATTCCAACCAGATACGATTAGACGACGTGAATTTGGATTGGTTTTGATTTCATTTACCAGCCATTTGATTTGATCAAAACCATTTTGCTGATAGCTACCGTCGTCATTTTGAGTCGCGCCAAAGTTGCGCCATTGGTGTCCATAAACAGGACCGAGTTCGCCTTCAGGACGACCAAAACGAGCAGTTTGTTCTGCGGTTGCCCATTCATCCCAAATTGAGACTTTGTGGTCTTTTAGATATTGCACATTGGTATCACCCTTCAGGAACCAAAGTAGTTCAATCACAATCGAACGAAAGTGGACTTTCTTGGTGGTTAATAAGGGGAAACCTTTGGAGAGGTCAAAGCGCATTTGATGACCAAATACTGAACGTGTCCCAGTTCCTGTGCGGTCTCCTTTGTCGCCGCCATTGTCGAGAATATGTTGTAAAAGGTCTAAGTATGTGCGCATCGTCATTCCTATCGCAGATTTTGCTCGGGCTAATCTTATCAGAATTTATGTGATAAATAATGGGGCAATTGAGCGTCACTAACTGTCGCAGTACAGACTTTGTTCTCTATTTTAATTTAGCTGCTTGTTTTATATTAAGTTCTATAAATAGCGACATGGATAATCAACAAAATGAAACTTCAACCTGAGAATTTACCGAGTACTTTGCATCCATACTTAGAAAAAATTTCAGCAACTATGCTGCCGACTGTCACCATGCAGCTAACACCAAGTGATGATTTAACTTTATGGCAAAGTAAGATTGGTGGGCAGCCTTATTTACCGCTAGACATCACTTATCCTGTCGATTCGAATGGCAATCCATTGGTTTTATTGGCGCAGTTCAATTTTGCTGAAACTCCAAATTTACCTCATTTTCCAGACAAGGGAATTTTGCAGTTTTATATCGCTGCCGATGATTTATATGGGATGAATTTTGATGACCAACAGCAGCAATCAAGCTTTAAAGTTTTATATTTTGATCAGATTATTGAAGATGCAACACACTTAAAACAGGATTTTTTCGAGCTTGAATTTGATGAAGATGCTTATTTGCCTTTTACTGGACAGTATTCGATTGAATTTCAGCATGCTGAGCAGGTCATTAGTCTGGAAGATTTTGCTTTTGGAAAGAAAATTCTCAATGTTGATGAACTTTACGATTTTGAAGATCAATTCGAGGGGGGCGATTTCGAAAATGATTTTATTGAGCCTTACCATGAATTGCTTTCTGCAAGCGGGCATCGATTAGGTGGCTATCCATTTTTTACGCAAAGCGATCCACGTGGCTATAAGGAAAATATTCAAGACTATATTTTGCTATTTCAATTGGATACGGATGATGCCGAAAACGATATTATGTGGGGGGATTCTGGTGTCGGCAATTTCTTTATTCACCCAGAAGATTTAAAGAAAAGAGATTTTTCTAAAGTCCTCTATAACTGGGACTGTTGCTAAATAAAAAAGCGGATGAGTGATCATCCGCTTTTTCTGGATATTGAATCTTATTCAGTTACAAAAGTTACTTTGCCATCGACTAAAGATTTAACTCGCGCCAAAGATTCAACACGATAGCCTTTTTCAATGAGTAAATCACGACCGACTTGGAATGATTTCTCAATCACGATACCAACACCGACCACTTCAGCATTGGCTTGATGGATCAAATCAATCAGACCAAGTGCAGCTTGACCATTTGCCAAGAAGTCATCAATCACCAGTGCTTTATCACTTGAGTTGATGTGCTTGTTTGAAATCGCAATAGTACTTTCAGTTTGTTTGGTAAATGAAAACACTTTAGAACGGTAAAGATCATCTTTAAGCGTTAATGATTGGTATTTACGAGCGAAAATCACAGGTACACCGAGTTCTAGTCCAGCCATGATCGCTGGTGCAATCCCTGATGCTTCGATGGTAATGATTTTGGTAATACCTGCGTCTTTAAAGCGAGCAGCAAACTCTTTACCAATCAACTGCATAAGAACAGGGTCGATTTGATGATTTAAGAAAGCATCAACTTTTAAGACTTGATCAGATAGAACGATACCTTCATTTAAGATTTTCTGTTCTAAAGCGTACACGGGAGAATCCTCTAAAACGGATGCTTTTTCAAGCAAAGGCATATTTTAGAAAGCATCGAAAAAATTGCAAGCCAAAATTACAGAGTTTGGTGATATTTCACATAAGTTTGCGATATCTGGTTGCTTTAGCGATTAATTGGATTTACCTGAATAGCCCGTTAATAATAGCCCATAAGATGATTTGCCATCATTGTGCGCCATTTTTACTGGAAGATAGTCAAGTTGTGGTGCTAACCAAAATACGGTATTGCGTTCAGGCTTGTCGTGTTGCATCACGACTTTAATCGTATTAAAGGTACCGTAATTGGTCTTGATCGTTTCGGTTCCTTGTCTTACAAAGCGACGATCATCCAATGCTTTTGCATCGGCGATTTGGTATTTGGTTCTGAGGGTATTGTTTTTCAAATCTTCACGGATTTGCAGTTCAGCATTGAGTTCATCTAATGCGCCTGCTTGCCATGCAAATGAGCGAGATTTATCATCTTTTTTGGTATTGATGACTTTGCTGCTGGGGTTGAAGTTAATACTCATTGTATTGTTGTGGATTAAAATTTTGCTACTGCGACTAAATTTCTGAGAAATAATTTTATTGTCTACAAAACCAAACTGACTGGTTTCAGACGCTGAAGCAATGCCACCCGCTTTCGCTGTAAATTGATAAGTCCAGTTGTTGCCTTGTTGAGACAAGGTACGAGTAGCTGAACCTAGGTTTTTATTGTTGTAGCTAAATTGATAGCTTGCTTGGAAGGGTGTCATTGCCAAAGCATGGCTCGATAAGCTTGCACACAAGATTGCAGCGGAGCTTACGGTGGTGATACCAAGAACTTTCGATAATTTCTTTGTCATAATACGATGTCCTTTGAGTAAATACATCATGCATCACTCGCTTATCAGGAGGATTTATAATTATTATGCCTGTAGATTGTGAAGAAAAAATCAGGCTTTTTACTCAGCACTTGTTAATTTTCGTATAGATCATGGTGTTATATGTTTTATTGGCGGCAAGAACCTAGAGGTTACTTGCCTGATTTCGAGTGAATCTTATTTTTTCTTTAAGTTCTTTTGCAGGATGGGTGTCACTGTGGTGTCTTCTATATCCTCATCATCAAAGCGATCATCATCCGATGGATATAACATTGCAGCAAGATTGACATTGCCCCATACAATGAGTTCTGCTGGGCGAACCCGAGCACGATTGACGTGAACTTTACTGAGTGTTTCGATAATGCTTGGTTTTTTACCAAACCAGCGATTTAAATCAAGATATAGCAAATCATCTTTGACGGTCACAATTTCAAAATGCGCTAAAATCTTGCCTAGAGGATCTTCTTCTTTGAATTTTTGATAGTACCAAATGGCAATATAGAAGCCCCATTTTTGGAAGATATTTTTAAATTTTGCTTCGATGACTTGGGTATTACTAATTTGCTCAAACACCATTAATTGTACATGTTGATTCATTTCCATCTGAATCAGTTTTAAGTCTACAGAAAGTGTGGTGTGTAAACCTTTAACATCCAATGTAGTGTATAAACGTAGCCAACCATCATACAGATCTGCATGTAGGTCTTGCATGATCTCTACATTTTCTGTGACGTAACGCTCCATGGTTGCATTCACAAATACTTGTGAAAGTGGAAATTCTCTTTCTTCTTCGATGAATTCTTCGGCTTTTTGGTAAACTTTACGTAGACGTTTAACGACGGATGAGAGTAGCGTTTGCATAAAAGTTGTTCCAGAAAGTGAATGGTTTATTCGCCATCTTTTATTAACTAAAAAATAAAATTAAATTTGTAGCTTGCAGTGTAGCAAAATTAATTGCTACATTTTCATAAAATGAAGGTATGGAAACACTGCAACCATAAGTGGATCACATTTTTCTTAACTTTTGAATATTGGTTTGGTTTTTATACGGTGAGTGCCGTTGGGGATGCGACTTTTTGTCGCTTAAATACCATGTGGAATAAAATAAATTTTCGTACTGAGTTGTCTCATCATTGGTGGCAAGACCCAATTTTCGTTGGGGCTGTTGCTTTAGCGATGCTGTTACATGGTGGTGTACTGGTGACTCAGTTTGCGATGCCATCTCCATCGGATACTTCGACCAAAGAAATCGCGGTTTCGGTTCGCTTAAGTCAAGAAAAAGTCAAAGATGCAGATTTTTTAGCGCAAGCTGATCAAACTGGTTCAGGTGACTTTCACAAAGCACATCGTATGTCGAGTGATATGCCATCACCGATGCAAACTGATGCAACAGCAGGTGAAAACGAACTGGAGAGCCTTGAAACTATACAACAAAAGCGAGAGCTAAAATTTGAAGAAAAAGTGCTTATGACTGTGCTCAGTTGGCAAAAACAAGCAGAGCAAAGTGAGCGTAAAAAAGCTTTAGAAGAATTGCAAAGTCAGTTTCAAGCAAAAGCAGCGATGGTGGCAAGCTTAGAAGCGCAATATTTACAACGACAACAAAATTTCAGCCGTAAACAACGCATTAAAACCGTTGATGGTATTCAGGCCAAACAAGATGCATCAGCGGCATATTTGGATAAGTTCCGCCAAAAGGTAGAATTGTATGGCAATCGCTATTATCCAGATGCAGCGAAGCAACAGCGTTTAGCGGGTGAAGTTCGCTTAATGGTGATTTTAAATGCGCAGGGTGGTATTCGTGCCATTCGTTTAATTGAGAGTTCTGGACACTCGATTTTGGATGAAGCTGCGCGCGCTTCGGTTCGTCGTGGAGCACCATTTGGTGCTTTTGATGCGGGTATGAAAGAGATTTCAGAATTACGTATCATTCGTACATGGCGTTTTGATCCAGTGGATGCGGAATTTGAAGTGCATTAATTAAATGTGCTTTTGATAGGAATCCTAATGAAAAAAATTAATTAAAAAAGTAGGTTGTGTCTTATAGATTCTTTATTTCGTTCCAAAACTTAAAAAAAACAAAGAGTCACTTTTGATAGATGACTCTTGAATTGATAATAAAAACGATTATCATTTGCATGATATTTTCTGTTCATTTCCTTTAGGGCGTAAATGCATCCTTCTTTAAAGTTTCGGGGGAAGGTGATGCATCTCTCCAAGTGCTCTATACCTTTAATAAGGACATATCTTCATGCATCAATATTCGGCGTTAAGCATTTTTAAAGCGCACCCACTTGCACTAGCAATGGCGACAGTGTTATTACCTTCACTAGCTTTTGCTGAATCAAATAATGAAAGTGCTCAGTTGCCAACAATTATAGTAAAAGCAGAGAAGAGGGATATTGCAACAACAGAAGGGACAGGAAGTTACACAGCCCAGAGCACGAATACGGCAACGAAATTAAGTTTATCACTACGTGAAACACCACAAGCAGTGAAGATTTATACTCGCGAATATTTGGATGATAGAAATATTGTTTCTTTTCAAGATTTTATGAAAAATGTTACGGGTGTTACCGTTTCTCGTACAGATGAGCGCCAAAGTTATTTTGCTAGAGGATTTCAGGTGGATTATCACTTGATTGATGGTATACCCACAACCTTCTCACTAGCAGAAGGCGATCTTGATCTAGGTCTTTATGATCGTGTAGAAGTGGTTAAAGGTGCGAATGGTTTGATGACGGGTGCTGGGAATCCTGCTATAGGCTTAAACTTAGTTCGTAAACGTGCCAATGCAAAAGAGCTAACAGGAAATGTTAATGCCTCACTAGGATCATGGAATAGTTATTCAAGCTCTAACGATATTTCATCTCCATTAAATTCGGATGGTTCTTTACGTGGTCGTGTAGTAGTAAAGCATTCAGATGAAGATTCATTCATGGATTTTTATTCACGTGAACGAAATGTTGCTTATGCTGCTCTGGATTTTGACTTGTCAGATCGTACTTATTTATCGCTGGGGCTTGCCTATCAGCAATTAAATCGTGATGGAATTCGTTGGGGGGGATTGCCTGCTTTTTATAATGATGGAACACGAACTAAGTTTGGCCGTTCTTTGACCGTAAGTTCTGATTGGACTTATTGGAACGTTGATACAAAAGCATTTTTTACTAATCTAAAACAAAATATTTTTAATGATATAGATTTAAATATTGCCTACTCTTATCAGCGAAACGATAAAGAATCAGCTTTACTTTATGTTGATGGTAATGTGGATAAATCAACCAACAAAAGTTTGGGAGCTGTGTCCGTATATTCTTCAGATGCTAGAAATGATGAAAATAATGTGGATCTTTATTTATCTTCGCCTTTTATGATAGCTGATCGTAAACAAGAAATTATATTAGGTGGTTCGTGGAATAAAAGTCAATTGGTTAATAGTCGTTTTGGGACAATTCAAGGAAAGAGTCAAGGGACCAATGATCTAGATATTGACAAGTGGCAGCAGTTGGATTTTTCTAATATGAATACTCAGTTGTTAACACCTATTACCAATCCAAATAAGTTAGCAGGAAATGAAACGACACAAATGGGGTATTATCTTGCTGGTAAGTTCCAAGTTCTTGATCCTATAAAAATTGTAGCTGGCGCACGATTATCAAACTGGGAATATAAGTCTGAAGATAATAAAGGCAATCGTGAATTTAAGGATCAATTCACACCATACTTTGGTGTTGTCTATGACTTTGCCCAAGATCATTCTCTTTACGCGAGTTATACCGATATTTTTAAACCGCAGAATCGTCGTGAAGAAAATGGTAACTATCTAGATCCAATCATTGGACGAAATTATGAGACGGGAATAAAAAGTGAATGGTTTGGTGGTCATTTAAATACAGCTTTATCCATATTTAGAATTGAACAAACGAATTTTGCTGAATCAATTACAGGTACGTTTGTTAAGAATGCGCAAGGTGTAGTAACTTCTGAGCAGGCTTATCGTGGGGTTGATGGTGTTGTAAGTAAAGGCGTAGAGTTTGAGGTTGATGGTGAGATCAATGACAATTGGGGAATCAACTTCGGCATTGCAAACTTTGAAGCAAAAGATGCTAAAGATCAAAAAGTTGCTACGAATAGTGCACGCACAACATCAAATTTATTTATTAAATACAAAACCGATCAGTGGAATACTGGTGTGGGGGTGAATTATCGAGGTAAAACTTATACTGGTAGTGGGGCGACTTTAGTTGAACAAGATGATATTTTTCTTTTCAATGCGATGCTAGGTTATAAAATTGATAAAAATATAAGTGTTCAGCTAAATCTAGATAATTTATTGGATAAAGAATATTACGATGGAATTGGTGTAAATAGTATGAATTATGGCGCGCCACGTAATGCAACCTTAACGCTACGTTATCAGTTCTAAATATCGGATGAAATAAAAAACGGCTTAATGAAAGCCGTTTTTTATTGTGTATGTGGATAAGTTGTTTATTATCCACATTCTATTTTAGGCTGAGTAGGAGCGTTCTACTTTGCAGATCTCAACACTAAAGCTTTGATACCACTTTGCTTTACCTAGATGCTGAGCAACTTGATGTTCTGCATCTTGTTGCCAGAGCTTTATATCTTCCAAGCAATTCCAGTATGACAGCGCAATTTCAAAGCCATTTTCACTACAGGCTTCAAACTTTACACAGTTAAATTCCGTTAAAGCTTTATTCCTTAGCTTTTGCGCCATTTCTGAATAAGTTGCATCAAGTTGTTTAATTGTGGCCTTAAAAATGACGATATACATAGATACTTTACTCAGATCTCATCGGCTTGGTATGGGTTTGCAACCCCGAGCTTTTTAAGAATCGCGATTTCCAAAGCTTCCATTTCTTCAGCATCTGTTTCATTGGTTTCGTGATCGTAACCCAATAAATGCAAAACACCATGAACAAGTAGGTGAGTGAAATGTTGGTTCGGTGTTTTTTGTTGCTCAGTGGCTTCTTGTAAAACCACAGGAATACAAATAACCAAATCACCCAGAGGCTCTGCATCCAGTAAGTTAAGCATTTCTTCTGGGATATCACTTGGAAAAGACAGTACATTGGTCGGTTTGTCTTTTTCACGATATTGCAAATTCAGCTCATGGCTTTCAGCAACATCTACACAAGCAATGCCTATTTCGCAGTCAACCTCGAAACCAACATGACGTAATGCTGTTTCGAGCTGTTTTTTGATTTGACCACGTTTTAGGGGGAGTTCAGCCGTTTGAAAGTCTTGTTGAAGACTTAGATTGATTTTCAAAAATAGATCCTTAATTAATCGTCCTCACCCCCACTGTTATAAAGTAGGGGTGAGGTTTTTCTTAAATGTGTTGTGCATCTGCTGCGGAGTCATTCTCTGCAATCAGTGCTTCTTGTTTGGCTTTACGTTCGGCACGGGCTTCAGCGGATAAACGCTGTTGCTCACTGTCCCAGCCTTCGTAAGCTTCAACAATCTTCTGTACCAATTGATGACGAACCACATCACGAGAATGAAAGCGTGTGATATGGATTTCATGTACATTTTCTAGGACACGCAAAGCTTGTGCTAAACCAGATTGCTGACCACGCGGCAAATCGACTTGCGTGACATCACCCGTAATTACCGCACGAGAACCAAAGCCTAAACGAGTGAGGAACATCTTCATTTGTTCAGGCGTGGTGTTTTGCGCTTCATCTAAAATCACAAAAGAGTGATTTAAGGTACGACCACGCATATAAGCAAGCGGGGCAACTTCAATCACTTGACGCTCGATCAGTTTGGCGACTTTCTCGAAGCCAAGCATTTCATATAAAGCGTCATAAAGTGGGCGTAAATATGGATCAATTTTTTGGGTTAAATCACCGGGTAAAAAACCAAGTTTCTCACCTGCTTCGACAGCAGGACGAACCAATAAGATACGTTGGATTTCATTACGCTCAAGCATATCGACGGCAGCAGCAACAGCTAGGTAAGTTTTACCTGTACCTGCTGGACCAATACCGAACGAAATATCACTTTGTAGGATACGTTGCACATAGCGTTTTTGGTTTGTGCCGCGAGGATTAATTCGGCCTTTACGGGTCTGAAAATAGACATCTAAGGGGGTCTCCTCTTGATCTACTCCTTCACCGACCAATTCGAAGTCTCGGTCGGTTTGGGAGGATTGGATCATAAGATGGAGTAAATCAGCACTGACTTGTTGTGATGTTTCAGACTCCGCATAGAGCCGTTGCAATAATGCTTCGGCTCTTTCGACCGTTTCAATCTCACCGTCGAGGTAGAAAGCATCGCCTCGGTGAGTAATTTTGACATCTAAACGTTGTTCGATTTGTTTTAAATGCCCGTTATACGCACCGAGCATGCTTTTTAAGCGTTCCATTGAAATCTCAGGGAACGTTACTGTACGTCGAATCGCTGCAGTCAAGAGAAACCCTCTTATTGACTTATGAGAATACCTCTACATTACGCCACGTCAGGTTCAAGATTCAAGAGTTCACCATAAACTAAATTTAAAGTTTTAATTTCAGTAATCTCAATTTCTGCGAAACGTCCAACCCACGTTGCATCACCGATAAAGGCAACCAAACGAGTATTGTCCGCTGTTCCCATTAATACATTTGGATCTTTATCAGATACTTTTTCAATCAGCACACGTTCGATTTTACCCAGCATGGCATCGGTTTTATCTATGCTCGATTTTTTAATCACTTGCTGCACTTGTGCTAAACGATCTTTTTTCACTTGATCTGGTGTGTCATCAGCGAGGTCAGAAGCAGGTGTGCCCGGACGTTTTGAATACACAAAACTATAAGAATGGTCAAAATCTAAGTCTTTAATAAACTGTAAGGTTTCAGCAAAGTGCGCATCAGTTTCACCTGGGAAACCAATAATAAAGTCACTGGATAAGTGCATATCTGGACGGACTTTACGGAGTTTGGCGATTTTATCAATATACACATCAATGGTGTGATTACGTTTCATTGCTTGGAGTACATCATTTGAACCGCTTTGTACAGGTAAATGCAAATGCGACACCATTTGTGGTAAGTCACGGTAGCATTGAATCAGTTCATCAGAAAATTCAAGTGGGTGAGAGGTGGTATAACGCAAACGTCCAATTCCAGGGATTTCAGCCACTAGGCGAAGTAGTTCTGGGAACGTACAGATATCACCCTCAAATGTTTCACCACGATAACCATTGACGTTTTGACCAAGCAAGCTGATCTCACGTACACCTTTTTCTGCGAGTCCTGCAATTTCCGCCAAGACATCATCCAGTGGGCGAGAAACTTCTTCACCACGAGTATAAGGAACGACACAAAATGAACAGTATTTAGAACAACCTTCCATGATCGACACGAAAGCTTTAAAGCCTTCCACGCGTGGTTCTGGTAGAAAGTCGAACTTTTCAATATCTGGGAAAGAAATATCAACCAGTTTAATTTTATCTTTTTTCGGTTTTTCGATTTGGGCCTGATGCTGATCAAGCATTTGCGGTAACCGATGTAGGGTCTGTGGACCAAAGACCATATCGACATAAGGTGCGCGTTTCTGAATGTTGTCGCCTTCTTGCGATGCAACACAGCCACCAACACCAATCACGAGATCTGGATTCTGTTCTTTGAGTTTGCGCCAACGTCCCAATCCGCTAAAAACCTTTTCTTGAGCTTTTTCACGAATAGAACAAGTGTTCATCAGTAAAATGTCAGCTTCTTTGGGATCAGTGGTCAGTACATAACCGTGTGAATCGCCGAGTAAATCTGCCATACGGTGACTGTCATACTCATTCATCTGACACCCTTGCGTTTCAATATAAAGTTTTTTAATTGAAACATCAGTGGTGTGCATTGGCTGGGTAACAGTGTTTTCTGAGGCAGCTTTTAAAGCACTTGGAATGAATGTTTGAACCGTCATGCAGGCTCCTGAACAAGGTGAGTTTGAACAAAGCGCGGATTATAGCAGTATTTTTGTATGTGCGGAGAGAATAAAAAACTGACAAAAAAAGACAGTTTGTGATGAAAATTGTATAAGCGTTAATGAATATGAATCAGTAAGTTACATAACACAACAATAGAGGAAAGCTAGACTTATTACACTATCACCGTTGGATGAATTGGGCATATTGATTGATGACGATGAAAAAGCAAGGTGATTTTATAACGATGGAAAGTAATAAAGTGAACAACAAGAACAACTTCCGCCGTTTTATCGCAATGGGTGGCTTGCTAGCGTGTTCATCCGTCTATGCTTTAGATGCACAGTTTAATGATGCTTTACGTGCCGCCAATGCCAGTAACATTGCGATGCTCGATCAATTTCAAGAGCAAATGCAAAATGATGTATTAGGTTATTATCCAGAATACTGGAAATTAAATACCAATCTTGGTTTTCAGCCCGCATCTGCCATTATTAGTTTTGCCCAACGCTATCCGCAATCTGCGATGGCAGAAAAGTTGGCAGCAGATTATGTTGAGGAAAAAGTTAAACTTGCGAGTTTTACTGAAGCTAAACCAGTTTTAAGTTATGTGACCAATCCTGACCAAGCAGAAAGCTGTGCCATCGCGCAAGTCAGAGCGAGAACTGGAGACAGTTTAGTTTTTGCTGAGTATAAAGATATTTGGTTAACCACAAATTCTCAGCCTGAATCATGCAATGGTTTAGGTCGAATGATGCTTTCTAGTCCATTAATGACCGCACAAGATCGTCAGCAAAGATTGTGGGGGCAGTTACGTGCAGGGCAGTCAGGGCCGGCTATCGCAACTGCACAAGCACTAGGATTGAGCTTATCTTTAGCACAATTCAATCAGATTCAAGCCAATCCATTAGAGTATTTATGGAGTGCGACCAAAAGCAATGATGCCGATTATGCTTATCTCATTTTCGCTATCGGGCGGATTGCGGATAGTGACCTAACCAATGCATTGGCCAATCTTCCACGTGCTGTTCAAGACACGCCACCTGCAGTACAACAGTATTTGTATCGTACAGTGGGCTATGTCGGTGGTACTACGGTCATGAAAAATGGTTTTAATCGTAGCGTGTTGAATGCTTTCGATCAAAGTTATGGTTATCCATTTAGTCCTGAAGAAGCGGAAATTTATGCGCGTCAGTCGATTCGATTTGGTTCATGGGAAAGTCTGATTCGTGCGATTGATGCGATGTCGGTAACCCAGAAGCAAGAAGATCGTTGGCAATATTGGCTGGCTCGAGCGTCTGAGCAACGTTCAGATGCAGCATCTAAACAAGCAGCCCAGCAGATTTATCGTAGACTGGCTCAAGCTGGTGATGACTATCATAATTTACTTGCCAAAGATCGTTTAGGCGAACGGTATAATCATAAGCCATACGATGAACAACCAAGTTCACAAGATATTCAACGACTCAACCAAAATATTCATTTTAAGCGGGCATTTACATTAAGAGATGTCAATGCACCTGCAACGTATACCAATAGAGAATGGAATTGGGCTGTTCGACAAGCCTATTTGCAACAAGATGATGGCCTATTATTGGCAGCGGCAAAACGCGCACATGATATGGGTTGGTATGATCGAGCGATTTATGCGGCTGATCGAACCACATCGAAACATAATGATACCTATCGTTATACTACCCCGCATCGTAGTAATGTGAGCAGTCATAGCTACAATGCAGGCGTTGATCCTGCTTGGGCTTATGGTCTGATGCGTCAAGAAAGTCGTTTTGTCACTTCAGCTCGCTCGCATGTTGGCGCAGGTGGCTTAATGCAAATCATGCCAAATACAGCGAAGTTAATTGCGCGTCAAATGGGTGAAACCTATAACCCAGCAGCACTAAGTGAAATGAATACCAACATTCGTTACGGCACCTATTATCTTTCTATGATTCAAGGGCAACTGAGTGGGAATGCAGTGCTGGCAACAGCAGGTTATAACGCAGGTCCGAATCGTGCGCGACGTTGGCAACCCGATGGTCAAACCATTGCTGCGGATCAATACACAGAAAGCATTCCATTATTGGAGACACGTGACTACGTTAAACATGTCATGACCAATGCAACACATTATGGTGTGGTGCTCGGACAGGGTCCTCAATCCCTAGAAAAAAGGATGGGGGCGATTCCTGTACGCAATACCCCTTAAAAATACAATTGGATGTTTAATTTGAAATCATGAAGTTTTGGCATTTGATGAAATCGATAGATTTACTTGAAAGGCGGTTGACAAGATTGGGGCAGGCATTGCTTTGTTGCATCATCTTGTCATTTGGCACGCCATTATATGCAGCAGATCGCCCGAATATTGCTGGCTATATCTTGCATGTGCAAATGACGCCTGCTGTTTGTGCCTTAGATTCTTCAAAACAAAAACAACGTAAATGTCTAGAGGGATATTCGCTTACAATTTCAAGTCTACTTCCAGAAGTTCCTGTAAATCGTAATTGTGAAACGAAATCATCTGCTCAGCTTTCACCGCTGCAAGCAACCGTGGTTGCACGTGTGATGCCAAACGAAAATGAACGTGTACAGCTTTGGCAGAGTGTAGGGGGCTGCGTTCCGATGAATGCCAGTCAATATTTTAGGACGATTATTAACTTTGCAGAGCGCTTAAAAGTTCCAGCAGATCTAACCAGTCCAAATACAATTGCGGTTCAGAAAGAAAGTCTTAGACAACAATTCACCAAATTAAATCCATCCTTACCAGCGAATGGTATTCGCTTTAGCTGTCAATCCTCAAAATCAGATTCGATTTTAACGGAAATACGCGTCTGTTATCAGAAAAATGGGCAATATAAACAATGTGCTAGTCATGTTGTGACAGGATGCCCAAATGAATTTACGATTAAAGGCAGTTATTAACTTTTTGACTGGCTTGATTTGTATTTTCTATCAGACTTTTGTTGAAATCATTCTCTTTTACATGCATAAGATGCTGCTTTAGAGTACAATCTTTGCCGTTTATGATAATTCGATTGAGTCACAACTGAACTCAATCGTGCTAACGCACCTCATTGGAGAATATCACATGAAGCAACCCGTTCGTGTTGCCGTTACAGGCGCTGCAGGTCAAATTGGTTATAGCTTATTATTCCGTATTGCAAGCGGTGAAATGCTAGGTAAAGATCAACCTGTAATTTTACAATTGCTTGAAGTTCCTTTTGAGAAAGCTCAACAAGCGCTTAAAGGCGTGATGATGGAACTTGATGACTGTGCTTTCCCATTATTGGCGGGCATGATCGGGACTGATGATCCTAAAGTTGCATTTAAAGATGCTGACTATGCTTTGCTGGTCGGTTCTCGTCCACGCGGTCCTGGTATGGAACGTGCTGACTTGTTGAAAGTCAACGGTGAAATCTTCATTGGTCAAGGTCAAGCATTAAACGAAGTTGCGAGCCGTGATGTTAAAGTATTGGTTGTAGGTAATCCTGCAAACACCAATGCTTATATCGCAATGAAATCTGCTCCAGATCTTCCAGCGAAAAACTTTACAGCAATGTTACGTCTTGATCACAACCGTGCTTTGACTCAAATTGCTCAAAAAGCGGGTGTTGCTGTTTCTGATATCGAGAAATTAACAGTTTGGGGTAACCACTCTCCAACGATGTATGCTGACTACCGTTTTGCAACTGCAAATGGCGAAAGCTTAAAAGACAAAATCAACGATGCAGAATGGAATAAAGATACATTCCTTCCGACAGTTGGTAAACGTGGTGCTGCGATCATTGAAGCACGTGGTTTGTCTTCAGCTGCTTCAGCTGCTAACGCTGCAATTGATCATATGCGTGACTGGGCGTTGGGTACAAACGGCAAATGGGTAACTATGGGTATCCCATCTGACGGTTCTTATGGTATTCCAGAAGGCGTAATGTACGGTGTGCCAGTAACTTGTGAAAATGGTGAATACACACGTGTTGAAGGTCTTGAAATTGATGAATTCAGCCGTGAGCGTATGAACATCACACTTCAAGAACTTGAAGATGAACGTGCGGCAATTGCTGACATGTTAAAATAATTTATCTATTTTTAGATAAGTTTGAGAACGCCTTCATTTGAAGGCGTTTTTTTATGCGTTAAAAATGATAAACACAAAAAGCAACAAGAAAATAAATGTCTTTTCTGCAACGACTTCTTGTTTGTTGTTAAATTGGATATAGAAGATTAAAGGAGAAGAAAAATGTTTGAGCAACAACCGACATTAGAATTATTGTTTGAACAGCTAGGACTTGGCGCTGATGAAGCCGCAATTGAACGTTTTGTCCAAACACATCAACTCAGTGCTGGACAAAGACTGCATGAAGCTGAGTTTTGGAGTGCAGGACAAAGAGATTTCTTAAAAAGTCATATTGATAAAGATGATGAGTGGGCGATCGTGATTGATGAACTGAATCAACAACTACACCTTGATAGTACGCATTAAAAAATCAAAAAAATAAAGCTCACATGATTAGGGTCTGTTGACATTTCAGCCATGCATTGCGTTATAGGCAAAAACGACTCAAACAAGGCATGAAGCGCAGGCAATGGCGATCCCCTTGTCAAGTTTCATAACGAAGTTTGGGGAAGTTTTAGCCATAACCCTATGGGACAGGGGCATTTTTTGCTGCTACTGCGTTATGTCTTGCTCATTTAGAATGACTAAATTTCGCAAAACATGCCTTGTACCATCTAAAAAATGTCCACTGTCGCAAGCATCTGTGAAATGTCAACAGACCCTAGTGAGCTTTATTTCGTATGAGAGCTTTAAACCAGTCTTCCTGACGGATTAACTTAAATGCTGAATGTTCTTGTAATAACGCTAAATCATGGTCAATACATGACACATATTTCTTCAACCAGTGTTGAGTTAAAGCATTTTCTTTTTTAGCGGTTGAGGCATAAGCCAAGAAGAAATAAATATCTAAATGATGGTTATGTGCCAAAGGTTTTAAAATTTGTTGGGTAATTAAAGCAAAACGCTGCTCTTTGGTCAGTTCAAAGTACATCATATATGCTTTGGCTAAATATAAAGACAAATTCAAATACAAGCTCAGGGGCATTTCATCATTTGCAATGCGTGCCTGTTCAAGCAGGACGATAGCTTCTTGTAAAAAATGCACTTGTTCCTGACGAATATGGCTCAGCATGACCAATTGCAAGCGCAAGTCAGCTCGTTCTAAAGCCAGCTCTGGTGTGTCACTCGATAGATAGAGTTGATCTGTTTCACCAATACGAGCAATTACATCTTTGGTTTCATTCGTCATTCATTGATCCAAAATCGTCAGTTATGCTTAGATATATAAGGCTATTTGTCGCAATTTAAAGGTTGATATACCATAAACTTCACAACCTTACTTTATGTGTGTATTTAAGCGGGGCTATCCATTCCAAATCGAATTACTACTCCGTAGCCACGCTGTAATGGATAAGCGCTGTTGCTTTGACCGCAACACTTCATGTAATAAATCACTTTGGAAGATGACAAGGCGGTTTGATACAGGTTGGATGATGTGCCATTGATCATTTTTATCTTGGAGTCGTAACTGACCACCCCAATCTTCTTGCCAGCTTTCGTGTAAGTAAAAAACGGTGGAAATCATACGATCATTCTTTTGTTGAGGATTGTCGCGATGCAATGCGTAAAACTCACCTGCGTTATAACAAGCAAAATGAGCTTCGACTTCTTTAATCCCCAAATAGAATGCTTGATTCAATGCCTGCGATAAGTTTTCTAAAGTGTTGATATGCTTTTCAGCAATTGGGAGTTGATCATCAATCCACAAAATGTGATCACTTCGAATATGGCTGACCACACCATTTTGTATACCTGCTGCTCGAAATGCTTCCAAATTTGAACTACATTCTTGAACTAGATCTCGCACATATTCATGTGGGTATACATCGTCCACCAAAGCAAATCCAGACGTATTTAAATCATCTAAAATTTGATCAATATTCCAAGATGTAGGAAGCGAGGTGAATTGCATACAGTTCCAGTTAACATTCATTTGATTACAGTACAATTTTAGATGATCACATCAACGTTAAAGAATACTAAGGGGCTGTTGACATCTCAACCATGTCTTGCGTTATCGGCTAAAACAACACAAACAAGGCATGAAACGTAGGCAATGGTGACCCCCTTGTCAAGTTTCATAACGAAGTTTATGGAAGTTTTAGCCATAACCCTTTGGGACAGGTACATTTTTTGCTGCTACTGCGTTATGCCTTACTTATTTAGAATTGCTAAATTACGTAAGTCATGCCTTGTATCAGCTAAAAAATGTTCACTGTCGCAAGCATGTGTGAAATGTCAACAGCCCCTATTTCATGATAAACTATCCTTTGAATTGAGGAATAATTGTCAACATGAATTACCGTCACCATTTCCATGCAGGTAACTTTGCCGATGTTATGAAGCATGTACTTTTGCTTCAACTGCTTACTCGTTTAAATGCTAAAGATAAACCATATCGGTATATCGACACCCATGGTGGGGCGGGTAAATATAATTTATCACTTGCACCATCACAAAAATCAGGCGAGTTCCTCACAGGAATTCATCGTTTAGTGCAATTAAGCGAGATGGAAAAGCGCCAAGCACCTGAGTCCATTCAGGAGTTTTTAAAACTGGTTGGCAAGATACGCGAGCAGGAAGGTAAGGGGAGTTACCCAGGTTCACCTTGGTTTGCTTTACAGGCAATGCGAGATATTGATAAAGCGACTGTATTTGAAATGCAGCGCGATGTATTTGCTGAGTTACGTCACAATATTCATGATAAACGCATGGGCTTACACGAGCGTGATGCTTATGAAGGCTTATTTGGAGTTATTCCGCCAAAAGAAAAACGCGGATTGGTGATGATCGACCCACCATACGAATTAGAGCGTAAAGACTTTCCGCAATTGGTTGAACTTTTACAAGTCGCGCATAGCAAGTGGCCAACAGGTGTATTTGCGGTTTGGTATCCAATTAAAGATCGTGCCATGATCGACCGTTTTGAAAAGAAAATGTTTAAAACTGGGATCCGTCGTCAATTGGTCTGCGAAATTTGTGTATGGCCTGATGATACGCCAGTGGGATTAAATGGTTGTGGCTTACTGGTGATTAACCCGCCGTGGAAATTCTCAGAAGACGCTGATCAGGCTTTACAATGGTTATTTCCACATTTGCGTATGAGTGAAAATGGTGGTCATGCCGCAGTACGTTGGTTGGTGGGTGAGTAACCCGCCGACGTCAAAATATTGTCGAGGAATTGAAAATAATGACAAATTCTCCTAAACCTGATTCTGATTCAAATAAAGATGGGCGTTCTTTTGATCGCATTACATTTGAAGTGGAAGAAGAAGAGCATACGCACGAAGGGCAAAAAGTAAAACGTCGTGGTATTTATCTATGGCCAAACTTAATTACAACAGCGGCGCTTCTATCTGGTTTTTACTCAATTATTGCGAGTATGAATGGAAACTTTAATCAAGCCATCTATGCGATTTTCCTCGCTGCATTGCTTGATGGATTAGATGGACGAGTGGCGCGTGCGATTGGTGCACAAAGTGCCTTCGGCGAACAATATGATTCATTATCTGATCTGCTGGCTTTTGGGGTTGCACCTGCAATCTTAATGTATAGCTGGAGCTTACATGATTTGGGACGTATTGGTTTAGCGTGTTGCTTTATCTATACCGCATGTGCGGCATTCCGCTTGGCACGTTTCAATGTGCAAATTGGTGTGGTGGATAAACGTTACTTTATTGGTATCGCTAGCCCACTTGCTGCGGTCACTGTGATTTCACTGGTTTGGGTCGGACGCGATTATCCATTTATCTTTGATTTAAAAGATATTGTGATTCAAGTTATTAACTCTGTCGTTATGGTAGGGATTGGGTTGTTGATGATTTCAAATATCAAGTATTATTCATTTAAACAAATGGATCGTAAACGCGTACCATTTGTCGTGATGTTGCCTGTAGTCTTGATTTTTGCTGCGATCACGTACAACATTCCAGTAGGTATCTTGATTGTATGTATCCTATATGTGCTCTCAGGGTTTGTAACGACTTTATTTGCGAAAAAGAATGACTCAAAAATAACAACTTAAAATCTGGAGGTTCAGTATGCCAATGTTGATGAATAACAATCAATTAAAGCAACTGAACCTCAATAAGTCAGATGCTTTAACTTTCTATCCGCCCAAAGGTTTATTTAAAATCGTTTATCAGGCGTTGATTCTGCCGAATCTGCCTGCACCTTTTCATTATCTGAATTTCATTAGTTTAATTGGTCAGCCACGTATTCCGATTTGCTATAACGCCAGTGCGATCACCACAACAGCGATTGATACGGCAACGGTATTAGTGAGCAGCA
The DNA here is from genome assembly GCF_031456775.1 of Acinetobacter sp. 3657. NCBI lineage: Bacteria > Pseudomonadati > Pseudomonadota > Gammaproteobacteria > Moraxellales > Moraxellaceae > Acinetobacter > Acinetobacter sp. 3657. The sequence goes on from NZ_JAVDVH010000006.1 coordinate 193,995, forward strand.
GTGTAGCAACAGTTGGACATCTCAAAAGTTATAGTGCCAAAGAGCAATGCCAATTTGAAATTGATCGCTATCAATTTCTTGATATTGACGATATCCAAGTCGAATCACCCAATTATTATTTTAAACGATTTGATGAAGAATTAAGTTGTCAGTTAAAAGTAAATACGTACACTGAAATCGAAAATCATTCGGCTTTGCAATGGGGTGTCGCTGACTATTGGTATGCAAGGTGCCAGTGTGAAGGTGAAATTACCTATAAAGAACAAAAATATCAAATAGAAGCACAAGGTATTCTGAAGCATGCCAGAGCAGTTTATTTGCCATTTATCGCCTTTCATTTTTTTACTTATCAAATTATTCAAATTCGTTCAGATCTTCAAATCATACTTTCTGAGTTAAGGAATCAATGGAATAACATCATTTTTTCAAGAATTGAAATCCAGCACGACCAACAACAGACCATACTTTATGATCAGCACGTTATTTTTGATGTAACACGGGTTTATCCTAAAATCCAAACACCAAATGGGCGTGATATGTATTTAGCTCGAGAGTTTATTTGGCAATGTCAGGAAAATAATCAAGTTACTTTTCACCTGAAAGCACAAAGTCGAGGCGATTATAAATTTGGTTTAGCCGCAGGTTATGTGGGAAGTTTTCACTATCAGTTAATTTGGAAAAATGAACCATACGAAGGCACGGGGTATTGTGAATATATCGATTGCCGCCCTTTGCATTGGCAAGAAAAGAGTAAAACTGAACAAATATTAGATCAAATTCCACATTTTCAGCCTTATTTGTGCAAGAAATAGACACTCGTCACAATAAATTAAAAAAAGGGGTTGTGTGGGATTGGAAATGCTGTAGAATGCACATCCATCGGCGGTGATGCAGATAAAAACTTGTTGAGAAACAAGGATTTGGATTGAAAGATTTAAATCTTGGATTTGAGAATAAGTTTTAAAAATATCTAAATTGCCTGTTGACTTTTAAGAGATTAAGAGTAATATAGCCGACCTAGCTTGATGGTGACGAATCATCGAGAAGATCATTAAGAATTGAAGAAGAACAACTTGTGTGGATTTTTACTGGTTAATCGATCGAAATTATTTTCATTGATTAGATGGTAGAAATTACTCGAAG
>NZ_JAVDVH010000007.1:0-160514 GCF_031456775.1 Acinetobacter sp. 3657
AATTAATTCACCCAATCGCAATGGACCCAGGTCTACGTTTTGCGATTCGTGAAGGTGGTCGTACTGTAGGTGCTGGTGTTGTTGCGAAAGTAACTCTCTAATCATCTAGAGTAATAAAAAAACACCCCTCTGGGGTGTTTTTTTATGCCTATTGTTTGCTCTTTATTTTCTTGCGTCGGAAAAATTAATACTTAATTAATTTTTCTCTTGCGTCGAAATAAAGCGATGGTTTATTTCTCCTCCATCGGGAAATAATTCCATAAATGATATTTCCCCTTGCGTCGGAAAAATTAATACTTAATTAATTTTTCCTCTTGCGTCGAAATAAAGCGATGCTTGATTTCTCCTCATGTCCCAAACTGATACTTAGCTGTCCTAAACTGCACTTAATTGATACCAATAAAACAGTAAGATAAAACTCAAGAAAATGAACAAAATTACTCAGTGAGAGATTTCACTTAAAAGGAGTAGGCGGCATGAATGCTAAAGTAAATATTTCTAATCGTGCAGGTGCAAGTTTTCCTGTACGTCGCATGAACTTTGACTTTGACCAAGTCCCTGAATATTGGATGAGTGGATCAGCGGGTTTAACTCATTTCATGACAGCTTTGTCTGCGTTGTTTCCTGATGGTGAAAAGCTGTTTATTGATTCTGTTCGCGCAGTACGTCATCATCCTGCGATTAAAGACAATGAAGCATTACAAAAAGAAATCAGTGCTTTTATTGGTCAAGAAGCCATGCATACGCAAGAGCATGTCGGTTTTAATCAGTCCGCACAGAAATATGGTCATGATGTTACAACTTTGGAAAAACGTACAGCGAAACTGATTCAATTCACACGTAAGAATTTTGCGAGAGTGGTTAAGCCATTTGGCATGACACAAGAAATGGTTGATTTAACTGCAACGACAGCATTGGAACACTTTACTGCGACGATTGCTTCTGAACTATTGCGTAATCCGCACATTCAAGAACTGATGACAGATGACACTATGTCATATATGTGGTTTTGGCATGCAGTCGAAGAAAATGAACACAAAGCAGTTGCCTATGATGTTTATGAAGAAATTTTTGGTCGTGGCATCAAAGCCTATGCATTGCGTAATACTGCATTAGTGGTGGCAATGGTCTTTATTTTCTTAGCACAATCATCATTTGTCTTACGCTTGCTTAAACAAGATGGCAAACTGAATCTAAAAGAATTGGGTATGATTTATAAATATGGCTATAGTCCATCAAAAGGGATTATTGCAGGGATGGTTGGTGAGATGCTTGCATATCTGAAACCAGGCTTCCATCCGAACGACTTGGATACTGTACAGTTGCTCAAAGATTGGAAAGCAAAGCTAGGTTTGTGATTTCTAGATTCAGCTATTAACTGTATGTTAAGAAAGGACAATTTTTATTGTCCTTTCTTGTTTTTTTTCATGGAAACTAAATTTTATATTCTTATTCGATAAATTTCCCTTGCTTCGAAATAAAGCGATGCTTTATTTCTCCTCATGTCCTAAGATGATGCTTTAATGACCTTATCTGCACTTATTTAATGCATATAAAAGCGCGTATAACTAATAAATAGAGCGTAATTAAAAAGAATATTTGCATTATAGGAGAACAAGGTATGAATGCTAAAGTTAATATTTCAAACCGTGCTGGTGCCAGTTTCCCTGTACGCCGGATGGATTTTGAATTTGGTGAAGTACCACGTTACTGGGCACATGGCGATGCAGCATTAACTCATTTTATGACTGCACTATCCGCACTCTTCCCAGAAGGTGAGCAATTCTTTGTCAATAGTACTCGTGCCGTGAGAAATGATCCTAAATTAGCTGATCCTATATTACAGAAAGAAATTAGTGCTTTTATCGGTCAAGAGGCGATGCATTCCAAAGAACATTTGGCTTTTAATGCAGCTGCACAAGCCTATGGTTACGATGTGCGAGAAATGGAAGCACAAACTGGACGTTTGATTAACCGTACAGTCGGCATAATTTCACAAGCGCTTAAACCTTTTGGGTTTAGCAAAGAAATGATTGGTTTGACAGGAACGTGTGCCTTAGAGCATTTTACTTCGACGATTGCAGAAGAATTGTTGAGCAACCCAGACATTCAGGCAATGTTCCAAGACGAAACGATGTATCACCTTTGGATGTGGCATGCAGTAGAGGAAAACGAACATAAGGCGGTTGCTTTTGATGTATATGAAACAATGTATGGTCGAGGTGCAAAAGCGTATTTTATGCGTTCATTGGCGCTTGTGATTGCAATGGGATTGATCTTCATCACGCAATCATACTTTACAGCGAAGCTACTCAAAACTGATGGTAAGCTTACTTGGCGTGATACAAAATATATGATCAAATTTATGTATGGCTACAAAGGCTTTATGTCACGTCAGATTCCGACATTACTCGATTTCCTAAGACCTCGCTTTCATCCAAATGATGATGATACAACTGAGCTATTAAATAAATGGCGTACTGAATTAGGTTTCAATCCAAGTTAACTTCAACGGACAGTGAAAACTGTCCATTTTTTTATTCAAATTTTGGCTAAAATTGCTGATAATCGCATCATCATATTTATAGAGTAGTAGATTTTGATCCGATTGATGCAAGAAAGTGATTTGGATAGTGTGGTTGCCATTGAGCGTTTGGTGCAAACACATCCATGGTCTAAGCAACAGTTTCAAGAATCGTTGGCTTCTTATCAATGCACTGTGTATGAGCAAGCACATCAAATTGTCGGTTTTTGCATTTTACAGCCTGTGTTAGATGAAGCAAATTTATTATTGATGGCCATTCATCCAAGTCAGCAAGGGAAAGGATTGGGCTATGTATTACTTGATTATTCAATCGAGCAATTAAAAAATAATCCGATTCAGATTTTTTTAGAAGTACGAGAAAGTAATCGCGCAGCGATTCGTTTATATGAAAAAGCGCAATTCCATCAAATTGATTTACGCAAAAACTATTATCCAAATGGTGATGGTTCAAGAGAGCATGCTGTGATCATGGTCAGAACATGCACTGATGATTTTGCAGCGCTATTTCAATAAACGCTATTTAATAATTAAATTATTCCATTCGGATGGAAGTGTACTCATTAATGAATCTCCAAGTTGCTGTATTTCATTATTGGAGAGTGGACGATTGAGCCTACGCCATTGTCCATCAAGCAATAATTCGAGTGGCGTATATTGGGATTTGTAATTCATTTTTTGTGAGTGGGGAACCCAGTAACCCAGATAGAGGTATTCAAGGTTTAGACTGCGGACATATTCGATTTGTTTGAGGATCGCAAAGACGCCTAAAGAACGACGTTGTTCATCTGGATCAAAGAAAGTATAAACGGCAGATAGCCCATCATCCATGAGATCACAGGTTGAAACCCCAATTAGTTTTTGATCTTTCCATAGCTCTAGAAAGAAACTTTCGGTACAGCTATGTACAAGGAATTTTTCAAACTGGTCAAGGTTTGCTGGATACATATCGCCATCTGCATGGCGTTCATTGATATAGCGTTCGTATAAATCGTAATGTTGTTGCGTCGCTTGAGAAGTGGGCAAAATATTCATTTTTAAATCTTGGTTACGTTTCCATGCCTTTTTCTGACTACTATTCATTTGAAATTCTTGAATAGGTACGCGACAAGATAAACATTGGCGACACAAATGGCACTCAGGGCGATAAACAAAATCCCCACTGCGTCGAAAACCGACGCGAGAAAGTTCCGACAATGTCACCACATCGATACGGTGAATTGGATCTAAAAACACCATTCGAGCTGATTTGCTATCGAGGTAGCTACAGTCATGCGGTGGCGTGATGTAATACTGTAAGTCATTTAAAAGGGACTTGGGTTGGTATGATTTCATGAATCTGTCCCTCCAAGGTGTTCGTCCGTTAACCGTCTAATTTTGCATTAAGTGCTATTGTTTTACTTGAAAATACACGTTCTTGATAGCTTTTCCAATTGATAGGGGGGGCAATAATTACATCTTGTAACGATTTTAGATATATTTGGCGAGAAAGTGTACGTGCGCCTAAACTTATGAGGTGTTCATTGACCAGTTGGCAATCCACCCAAGCGAACTGATTTTCTTGTCCGATTAGCATCAGGGTATAAAATGCCATTTTCGATACATCGGTTTCAGTGCTGAACATTGACTCACCAAAACAGCCTTTGCCAATGCTAACACCATACAAACCACCGACAAGTTGCTGTTGATGCCAGACCTCAATACTATAAGCATAGCCCGCTTTGAATAAAGCACAATAGCCTTGAATAATATCTTCGCTAATCCACGTTTCATTGGTATAGCTACGTGGCATTGAACAAGAGCGCATGACTTCTTCAAAAGCATGGTTAATCGTAATCCGATAATCATGCTTTTTCATATTGCGGATTAAGGACTTGCTTGGTTTATATGATTGCGGTTCGATAATGCAGCGAGGTTCGGGACTCCACCAGCAAATCGGTTCATCTTCATTGAACCAAGGAAATAAGCCGTGGGTATACGCTTCCAATAAAGTAGCAGGGGATAGATCCGCGCCAATACAGATAAATCCATGACCGTCAGGATCTGCTTCTATTGGATTTGGAAAATTGTATTGAGATAAGGGGAGTTGTTGCATATCAGGAAAAGTTAATAGGAATGATTCTAAACTAACTGAACTGAAACAGAATGGCAATCGTTGAACGATCACCATTCCATTGACAGGCTAATTAAATAAACGAAGTTGTTTCGCGATTTCAATTTTTTTACTATCAATAAAGATTTGCGCTTTGCCCTTTATGATCTCAAGGCTCTGAGTTTTATCAGCCACGGTATTGCCATCTTTATCTAAAACTAGCCATCCAAGTTGACTGATAACATTTTGGACATAAATCGCAAAATCACTTGCTGTTTCTAATCCATCAATAAAATGTGCACGATAGAATAGCTGATGGAAGTGTTCTGTTGGAATGCCGATACCAGTAAGTGGGCTGACTAAGACGTTATAGTTTTGATGAAAACTGGCTTGTTTCAGGATGTGATGGTTTAAATCATGGCAGTGTTTAACCGTTTTCTCTTGTGGTTTAAGATTTTGACAAGGTTGCGCCAAACCGAGATGACATAAAATTACTAATGCATTTAAAATCTTTGCGTAGTTTAGTTCTGGAAAACTTTGTTCGAACTCTGCGATTGTTAATGGTTGATAATTATCCTCAGCAAATCGATTAGCAATAGGTTGATAAATTTCTTCAATTAAATTGAATGTACCTAATAGACCATTGATACTTGTTGGTAATTGTTCTTTAGCCGTAAGTAACACAAAAGCGGTCTTGCGTAATTTTTCTTGGACTTGTAGTGGAGTCAAATTGTTCTTTCCACGAATGAATAAGTCTCTCCTAAACTGTGTATTTGCAAAATAGTCTCGGCATTGCTCTTTGAAGATTGGATGTTCAATTGCATCTAAAAACTTTTGATGTTCTTCAGAAAAGTTAATATTATCAAGATGAGAACCTAAATCAGTAGAACCAGCATAAGACAGTTTGATTTCATCAAGAATGCGGACAATCTGTTGAAATGAAAAACATTGCCAATCTTGGTTTAGATATTCATGAATCAAATAGTTGGGATTTTGTTGTTTTAAGTCTGCAACTTTTTGTGTGGCGTTTGGATTACGCTGAGCAAAAATGGGGTTTTGTTTGAGTAACTCATCACTAAAGTTTAGTGCTTCATTCACCTTTTGAATTGGGTTGGTACTTTTACTATTAAATTTGAAATGACTATGAAATAGCTCACGGATTGGCATGTTTGCAGCCCAACCAGTGACGCAGTTATAGCTGATATATACAATACCATTTGGTTTTAGAAATTTTCGAATGAATTTTAATATAATGTGTTGATTTTCATAGCTAATCCAGCTCCATATACCGTGCAAACTGATCGAGTTAAACATCGGCAAATCATGGCGATTCAGAAGTTCCTCAAAGCTATCATCATAAAAAAAATGCTCAATATGGCTTTGTTCTGCTAATTGATTGGCATGTGCTGCATGGGCAGGATTAAAGTCGGTACCGTAAAATTTAGCTTCATTACTTGTGGCGTGAATGTTAATACTAACGCCTTGTCCAAAACCAAGTTCACAATGGGTTTGGTTATCCTGAAAGTCAGGACTTTCGATGCCATTGAGCAGTAAGCAGAATTTTTGAAAATTCGGGCTCAAGTCACGATAATAACCATAGGTATAATTTACTTCTGTTTGATAGCCGTTAGTCCATGTTGTTGTCATTCATACATCCATTATTAAATTTTGTTTAAAAAGTATTCATGTTTTTGATTGTATGAATGATTTATAAAAAAAACCACCAAAAATTTGGTGGTCTTTTCATAAATTGTAAATTAGTTCGAATTGTCTAAATACTTCTCAGCATCTAAAGCAGCCATACAGCCTGATCCAGCCGAAGTAATCGCTTGGCGATAAATACTATCCGCGACATCACCAGCAGCAAAAACACCTTCAATAGAAGCTGCTGTTGCATTACCAGAAGTACCACTTTGCACTTGGATGTAGCCATCGCGTAGGTTAAGTTGACCGTCAAACATACTGGTATTCGGTTTATGACCAATCGCAACAAATAGACCTTGGACTTGAACGTCTTGAGTGCTTGAGTCTTGCGTTGATTTGATACGAACAGAAGTTACACCTGTTTTATCACCGAGCACTTCATCGACCTGATGATTCCAAATGATACTGATTTTGCCTTCTTTTTCTTTAGCAAAAAGATGATCTTGTAAAATCTTTTCTGAACGTAAGCTGTCACGACGATGAACCAAAGTGACATGTGCAGCAATATTAGAAAGATAAAGTGCTTCTTCTACAGCAGTATTACCACCGCCTACAACCATGACATTTTGGTTCTTATAGAAGAAACCATCACAGGTTGCACAAGCACTGACGCCTTGACCCATAAATGCAGCTTCAGATTCAAGACCTAAGTACTGTGCAGTCGCACCTGTTGCAATGATAAGCGCATCACATGTGTATTCAGCCATGTCACCCTTTAATACGAATGGGCGAGTTTTGAGGTCAACTTCATTAATATGATCGTAGACGAGTTCTGTACCGAAACGTTCTGCATGAGCTTGCATACGATCCATAAGTACTGGACCAGTCAATCCTTCAGGGTCACCCGGCCAGTTGTCGACTTCAGTGGTCGTGGTCAATTGACCGCCTAGTTGGATACCAGCGATGAGTGTCGGTTTGAGGTTGGCACGTGCAGCATAAACTGCCGCGCTGTAACCTGCAGGACCAGAACCCAGAATAATTAATCGTGAGTGACGAGCGCTCATTAAAGAACATCCTTCTTATATTGAAAATGCTAAAATTATACGTGAATCCACACAAGATTGGGGGCAAAACCATGTGGATAATATTGATAAGTTCAATCGAAATAGGCTATATCATGTTTGAAGAATTGATTATTTCAAAATTACGTGTCGAAAATGTGAATCGCCCTTCGATGTTAACAACAACAGTAAACAATCGTGCATCTTTTTTTTTAGAACGCGTGCATAATATAAAACTTATTGATTAAGGTAAGTTAGACCTTAAAAGATACCAACAAATAACGAATTGGGTTACAGGATTGTATATGGCTGCGGTGTCAAGTGTTTATGCACAACGCTTTTTAATGACATTATTTTTAATTTCTTTTGGCATTTATTTATTTCTTGCCACAGTGACCTACACACCTTTTGATCCGGGTTGGATGCATATCTCTAGTGATACCCAGCATGTTTCAAATGCAAGTGGGGTCGCTGGCGCTTGGATCGCAGATTTATTATTTGGTTTCTTGGGCTGGGCGAGCTTACTTATTCCTTTATTTTTATTTATAGAGGCAGTACAGGTTTGGTGGCCAAGAAGCTTTCTAAATTTACCTTTTCGCTATGCAGCACAATTCTTTTTGATCTTATCGATCTCTAGTTTATTGTATTTACACTGGAATACGCCTGCGGATACGCTGGATAATGCAGCAGGTGGCATCATTGGTTATGAGTTAGGGCAAAGCTTGTCTCACCTTTTGACCATTTATGGTGCGACATTGTTCTTACTAGCATTTAGTATTTTATTGATTACTTTAGCTTTTGGTATTCAATGGAATAAAACATGGTTGATGTTGAAAAAGACACCTGCCTATTTACAAGATTTATTCTATAGAAATGTGCCGCAGAATGAGTCCGCTTATGACCGTACTGAGCAATTGGCGGAATCAGAAATACCTGCAATAAAAAATAAAGTACCAGTACAGACTGAATCGGATGTGCAGCAAGCAACGTTAACTAGCGCAACGGTAGATGATGTTCAAGCCAAAGCAACAAAAATGGATGATTCACATCATCAGATTTTGGCTGAAAAGTTGTTTGCTGATGTCGTTGCGCGAGAGCAACAAGGTAATCAACCACAACAAACGCCGCAAACCGAAGACTTTGAGCAAACCTTACAACGCGCACATCAGTTTGAAACTGAAAGCCAACGCCTCGTTCAAACAGGTGAGGTATGGCGCGCGCTACAAAGTGATGATGCGAATCATAAACAAGAAATTGATGCGCTGTTAAGAGCTGCTGATGATGAAAATTCTTCTACAGCGCCACAGCCATCGCAGTCAGAACCAGAGATTCAGAAAAGCAATCATCGCCATTTAGACTGGAATGATGATCAAATTTTTGATGAATTATTGGCTGCAGTTCCGAATACCAAGACAGCGACGGATTTACACACACCATTTACGCCAGAGCTGCAACAAAATGCACATCATACGGTGGACATGGATATTGATTTTGATTCGCCCCTAAGTGAATCAACGCCAACAAAAAATCTTTATTCCCAAACATCGCCTGCCAAAAATACACATCTAGATGCACAGGATGATTTCGATCATTTTAATGATCTTTTAGTTGAAAGTGAGCAAGACAAAATAACCACGCCAACAAGCAGTAACCCTCATGTACAACTTGCTGCTGTAAGTACCACCGCTGAGATGCAAAAAGAAAAGTTATCCAAAGAAGCATTTATTGAAGCATGGCAAGAAACGGCTGGAAAAGCTGAAACAGATTTAGATTTAGAAGATGATTTTGATTTGGATGCGCCATTAACGGATACATTTGGGCGTCCAATGTCACGTGCGATGCAGGTTGCGCAGAAACGTCGTGACTTGCCGACTTTACCGGGCTTAGAGTTGCTGGATAAAGTTGATCCAAACAAAAAGGTGAATTTTACTGCGGAACAATTGGCGCGACTTTCTGAATTATTAGAAATTAAGCTACAGGAATTCAATGTAAAAGCACAGGTGGTTGAAGCTCAACCAGGACCTGTGGTCACGCGTTTTGAATTGGATCTTGCACCAGGCGTTAAAGCATCTAAAGTGACCAATATTTCACGTGACTTAGCGCGCTCAATGTCGATGGCATCTGTGCGGGTTGTAGAAGTCATTCCGGGCAAACCTTATATTGGTATTGAAGTTCCAAACAGCACGCGTGAAATGGTGCGTCTGATTGAATTATTGACCATTCCTGCTTTTACCGATCCAAATAGCATTCTTTCTATGGCGATGGGTAAAGATATTTCAGGTAATCCTGTTATTGCAGATTTGGGTAAAGCACCACACATGTTGGTCGCGGGAACGACAGGTTCAGGTAAATCAGTTGCGGTCAACTCGATGATTTTGTCGATGTTGCTGAAATATACGCCTGATCAATTGCGTTTTATTTTAATTGATCCAAAACAGCTAGAATTAGCCAATTATAATGATATTCCTCACTTATTAACGCCTGTTGTAACCGACATGAAAGATGCGGTGAGTGCATTGAATTGGTGTGTAAATGAAATGGAACGTCGTTATAAACTGATGTCATTTCTTAAAATTCGTAAACTCAGTGATTACAATCGTAAAGTCGAAGAGGCGATTGCAAATGGTGAGGATTTAATCGATCCTACGTGGAAACCAAGTGATTCAGCCACCCAAGAACGTGCAGCACGTTTGACGCCGCTGCCTTCGATCGTCATTGTTGCGGATGAGTTTGCTGACATGATTATGCAGGTCGGTAAAAAAGCGGAAGAAATGATTACGCGTTTAGCACAAAAATCTCGTGCGGCAGGTATCCATTTGCTGCTTGCAACGCAACGTCCATCTGTAGATGTGATCACTGGTTTGATTAAAGCCAATATCCCAACCCGTGTGGCATTACGTGTAAACAGTAAGATTGACTCGCGTACGATCTTAGATGCGGGCGGGGCAGAGGACTTGCTTGGTCATGGTGATATGTTGTTCTTAGGGCCGGGTAAAATTGAGCCTGAGCGTGTTCATGGTGCATTCATTAGTGATGACGAAGTCAATCGCATTTGTGATGCATGGCGTGAGCGTGGTGAACCTAACTATGTTGATGAAATCTTGACGCCTTTTGATGAGGAACCGTCTTCACGTGGTTTTGAAGATGGTGATGGTGATCCAAACCGTGATGCGCTTTATGATCAGTGTGTTGCTTTTGTTTTGGAAACACGCAAAGCTTCAACTTCTTCATTACAGCGCAAATTTAGTTTAGGTTATAACCGAGCTGCCCGTATTATTGACCAAATGGAAGAAAATGGTATCGTCAGTGCGATGGGTGCAAATGGCAAACGAGATATTCTCGTTTAACGAGAAAAATCCAATAATAAAGCCTCTATTTAGAGGCTTTCTTTTTATATTTGCTTATTTTTATATAGTAATAATCACATTTTTTATTTAAGCTTACGCTTTGGAGTCCCATTGCTAGGGTGAGCTATGTTAGTTGCATTGAGTACGCTAATCTTCATTCATTTTTGTGCATTAATTACACCCGGACCAGATTTCTTTTTGGTCTCGCAAACGGCAATCAGTCGTTCGCGTAAAGAGGCTGTATTGGTCGTTTTGGGTATTTGCATTGGTGCAATGCTTTGGTCACTATTGGCGTTGATGGGGCTCAATATCATTTTTGAAAAAATGGCTTGGCTTAAACAAGGGCTGTTGATTGCGGGCGGCTTATATTTGTGTTGGCTTGGCTTCCAGATGCTTCGTTCTGCTTTCTCTAAAGGGGATCAGACGGTAAATCCGATTGTCTTACCTCAATCACCTTATTTATTTTTTATGAAAGGATTGCTAACAAATCTGTCTAATCCAAAAGCAATCATCTATTTTGGTAGTGTATTTTCTCTGTTTTTAACCAATCCTTTATTTGATCAGCATCATTCATTGCTGTTTATTATTGTTTCAGTAGAAACTGCGTTATGGTTTACTTTGGTCGCATTTGTATTTTCTCTACCTGCATTTCGCACAGCGTATCAAAACTTTGCTAAATGGATCGATGGTGTTTCAGGTGGGATTTTTACTTTGTTGGGTGTATATTTAATCGGAAGTCGATAAATATTTAAAAAAAAGCCCGCATCATGCAGGCTTTTTTTTTATGCAAATTTTGCTAAGACTTCTAAGAAACCATCTTTTTGACGTGGAAATTGTGCAATTACGTCATGGATGCGTAATCCTTCAGGATTGGTTGCATTCAAATCACGGCCATCAGCCAAAAACTGAGTAATCAATCGCTCATAGTCATTTGGACGCATGTGTTTAAATGCGTGATAGAGGACATGAAAGTCAGCATTGACACCTGTTGGTGGAAGTTGGTTGAGGTAGGCAAAAACACGCTCATCTGACCATTCTTCATTGAAAGTTGCTGGCTGTGATAATGCCATGACAGTCTCCTCAGTCTTTAATAAAGGAAAAATATTCTACTCGAAGCGTAGCTTCTCGTCTTGCGACTGGGCAAAGCGTTGCTTTGCTTACCCAGTCTCATATTTTGCCTTTATTTACAAAAAATCGCTAATGAAAAAACTACTATCGATCTTCAGGTAAATTGATATTCATTTCTAACATTTCAATATTTGCTTCTGAACGAACTTGCATTTGAATATGCTGTTCATCCACACCTCGAACGTAACGACTGACGACCTGCATGATTTCTTTTTTCATTTGGTCAATCTTGTCTTGGCTTAAACGACGACCTAAGCCTTGTTCAGATGCAACAATTACCTTTAGACGATCTTTGGCAGTTTGTGCACTTGATGACTTTTCATCACTGCTAAATAGTTTACTCCAGAATCCTGCCATCATTACGCTCCAAATAGTCTAGCTAACCAACCTCTTGGCTGTACCACAATGTGTCGATAAGGACGTTCTTCACCAAGAAAACGAGCCACTAAATCATCATAGGCTTGACCAGCTTTTTCTTCTGTATAAAGAATAACAGGCTTACCTTCGTTTGATGCTTGAAGTACGCTCGGACACTCAGGAATAACACCCAAAGTCGGAACACGTAAAATATCTTTAGAAATGTCATCAATCGTCAGCATTTCTTGTCTATCTGCACGTTCTGGATTGAAACGTGTGATACACAAGTGCTTACGGATACGGCCTTCGTTTTGCTCAACTTTTTTAGTTTTGCTATCCAACATACCAATGATACGGTCTGAGTCACGAACAGAAGAAATTTCTGGGTTTGTGACAATGATTGCTTCATCAGCATGATACATCGCTAAAATTGCACCACGCTCGATCCCTGCTGGTGAGTCACAAATGATGTAATCAAACTCTTGTGACAATTCATCAATCACGCGGGCAACACCTTCATCACTTAAGGCATCTTTATCACGGGTTTGTGAAGCAGGTAATATGTATAGGTTTTCAATTTCTTTATCACGGATGAGTGCTTGTTGTAAGCGAGCCTCATTATTGATGACATTAACAAAGTCATAGACGACGCGGCGTTCGCAGCCCATGATTAAGTCAAGATTACGTAAACCTACATCGAAATCGATCACAACAGTTTTATGACCACGTTGGGCTAATCCTGTTGCAAAAGATGCGCTGGTCGTAGTTTTACCTACACCACCTTTGCCTGACGTTACGACAACAATTTTGGCCACCGAATCCACTCCTATTTATGGTCATACGCCCCTAAAAGGGCTTTTTTGGTGTTTATAAATTAAAACTGCAAAGTTTCAAATTCAAGCTCTTGCTTGGCGTTTAAATAAATATGTACAGGTTTCTTGATCAGATCTTTAGGAATATCATCTGCAACACAATATGTCCCTGCAATAGAGACCAGTTCTGCTTCGAGAGAATTGCAAAAAATGCGCGCTGAAGTATGTCCACCTGCACCTGCAATGACTCTACCACGTGCATTACCATAAATGTGAATATTTCCAGATGCAATCACTTCAGAGCCGCTGTTCATACCTGCATTTAAGATAATATCGCCTTGATCTTGTACCAAACATTGCCCAGTACGCAAAATCTCATCATGATAAGAGGTGATATGCGTATGCGCTGTGTTTTTTTGTGGTGTTTGTATTGCAGCACTATTCGCTTGCTCTTTAGCTGGGTGAGCCACCACTTGTTCTTTCGATGCTTTAATCCGCTGTAAGGGTTGATCCGCAGGTAAAACAGGGAATTGAATCGCTCGTGCTTCATCACCTAAGAGACCATCAATTACTGCCATTGGTTGTAGGCCTAGATCGATTAACACTTGAATTAAGGCAATGAGTTCTTGTTCAACGGTACTGTCTATAATTACCAAAGTTCCTAAATAAGAACCTTCATTGAGTGTGCTCGTCAATTGCTGTCGGATTGCATTATGGTCATTTGTGTCGAAAGTTAATCGACTAAAATTCACCATTCTGCCCGTAATCCGTATATCAGCCATAATGTATCCTTCAGGGCTTTTAAGCACTCTAGTGTGTTATAAATAAAAGCAAATGCTAGAACAAATTACAGCAATTCTCTAGCTCGAATAGTAAATTTTCTTGTAATCATTCTGCTTTTTTGTTCAATTGAGCATTTTCATCCAGCATTTCTTGCCATTGCTTGACTCGAACTTGTTTGCTTATCGCCTCAATGCTTTCAAATACGACAGATTTAACCAGTTCTTCCAAGTATTGATTATTAATATTTAGCTCACTGACTTTTTCTGCAATCAGTTGAAAATTTTCATTGGGCTGCTGAGGTGAGCCTGCTGTAAAAGGTTCGATTAAACCTGCGCTAATATTTTCCCCCAAGCGTTGTCCAATACTTTGAATCTGTTGCTCAATCCGCCCACCGACGATCGGAATAAGGCGTAATAGCTGGGTCAGTTCAGGGGTATTTTCGATGGCTTGATTGACAATCGCACCTACTTTTTGGGTAATCGCAGGTTGTTGCTGTTGTAAAGCAGTCGCCAAAGATTCTTGTAGCAAAGAGGAAAGTGTCGTCACAAATAACTGGCGGTGATGATCAACCAAATTATGAATGGTTTGTTGATGGCTATTATTGGTTTGTAACTCACGCTTTAGCCCATCAAGTACAGTCAGTACCACGCGATCGGATAACTCTTCCATCACCACACGATAATAAAATAAAAGTGTGCGCTGTATCTTTTCTGGGATCACTTGATAGCCCATTTCATATAAGCGGTAGGCAATAATCCCAGCCCGAAATAAACGTAGGAAACGCAAATAAGGAATAATGGCTAGAATTTCATAGAAATGAACAAACGGGAACCACCACCAACGCGCATGGTGTTTATTGATGATCGCAAAAATCCAACGTATAACCAATTCTGCAATCAAAAAGATAATAAACCAAGCTTCAGTGGTGATAACCCAAGGGTTGAGATGGGTTCGATAGAAATCAAGAACGCTGAGTAGATGAATCTGTTGAAATAACCATTCCCCAAGTGAGCTCATCAGGAAAAGGTTCATACCCAAGCAGAATAAGTTAAATACAATAATAAACACCATAAAGATGTCATAGAGCAAAAACAGTCGGAAAGGCCAACTGTTTTGATCGACACTGTGGTATTTAGATTTTGGCTTCTTATTCTGCTGAGTCATAAATTTACTTAATGTCCGATGTGTTTGTATATTTTTCTTTCATTTGCTGAATGAGCTGATCTTTTTCAGTCCAGATTTGATCGACCCATTTTTGGAAACGTTCACGAAACTCTAGATCATCCTCGTAGTTGCCCCCAAGCACCCAATCAGGAATCTCAATTTTACGTAAATCGACAGCTATGCGGGATACATCACCCAACCAAAAATCGCTATATTCAGGCGGGCCATCTGGATAAACAATGGTCATATCAACAAAGGCATCAACTTTATCACCCAGAATATTTAACGCCAATGCTAAACCACCCGCTTTAGGCTTAAGCAGATTTTTATATGGTGACTGCTGTTTGGCATGTTTTTCTGGGGTAAAACGTGTGCCTTCTAAATAGTTTAATAAAGTAAAAGGCTGACTCAGTAATTGTTCACAGGCTTTGCGTGCTTCGAGCATATCGCGTGATTTAAGCTCAGGATTTTTAGCAATCTGCTCTTTCGTATGACGTTTCATCATTGGGAAGCCCAAAATCTTAAAGGCTTGGCCAACAAAAGGAATAAAAATCAGCTCCCACTTGGTAAAAAAGCGGGTAAGCGGCATACGGGTTAAACCAAAATATTGATTAACCGTGGTGTCGACCCAGCTTTGATGATTACAAATCATCAAATATCGACCTTGTAAGCTTAGATCGAGTTTTTCATCGATGCTGATATCCCATTTTAGGTTAGGCAATACATGCTCAATGAGTTGGTTATTTATCCCAATCCAGCTATTGGCGAGTTGGATATTCGTTTCATCGACTTTCGCAGATTTTTTGAATAATTTTGTCAAACCTAAAGCCAGTACAGGAGGACCATGTAAGAAGGTACTGCCTGTGATGACTGAGCTAACGGTCAATCCTTTACTAATTTTTTGCAATAAAGATGCTTTTTTATTTGAGGTAGACATAAATCAAACCTTGAGTGCAAATGTTTAAAAAATAGATGATCCAACTATAAACAACAGAAATTGAAATACAACCGTATATTTGAGGATCTTGACAATTTTTATATATTTAGATGGGTTAGAGCGCATTTCTACAAAATATTAAAGCTTCTACTGAGGCGTGAAATACCAATTTGTAGTAAACTTAACAATGAAAATGGTGATATTATTTTTGAAAAGAACAGTCAACGTATAACGATGAAGGAAATGTGTTGCTTTATTCAAGTAAAGTGCATCAAAGTATTACAAAAATATAAATAAACTGTTTATTATTAACAAAATATCAATGGTATGGCATCATTTTCTCATTCATCATTCACCAAGACAACAAAATACATAGACAGGAGCTACGCAATGCGTGCATTAATGATTTCAACACTCGTAGGGGCTGGATTGGTACTTTCTGGTTGCCAAACTACTGGTAATAATATTGGCGGCGTAGAATATGATAAGTCTGCTCTAGGCGCATTGATTGGTGCTGCTGCGGGATATGGCGTTTCTAAAGGTAATGCAAATACAAGTAAGCAAAATAACCGTGCTGCGGCGATTGGTGCAGTTCTAGGTGGCGCTGGTGGTTTATATCTCGACAACAAAGAGAAAAAACTTCGTCAACAAATGCAGGGTACTGGTGTAGATGTTGGCCGTAATCCAGATGGTTCTGTTCAATTGATTATGCCTGGTAGCATTACTTTTGATACCAACAAATCAAATATCAAGCCAAATTTCTATACGACTTTAAACAAAGTTGCGCAAGTATTGGCTGAAGATAACCAAAGTGCGATCTTAGTAACTGGTTATACTGACAACACAGGTAATGATTCAATCAATATTCCATTATCTCAAGCACGTGCTCAATCAGTTAAAAACTATTTAGCTGGTAAAGGTATTTCAGGTGGTCGTATTGATGCACAAGGTTATGGTTCATCAAATCCAATCGCAGACAACAGTACTGCTGCTGGCCGTGAACAAAACCGTCGTGTAGAAATCAGCATTTATGCAAAACAGTAATTTTTACTGATTTTTTAAAGAACCACCTTCGGGTGGTTTTTTTATTGCTTAAATTTCTTGCGACAAGCTGTGGCGTGTTATTTGCAGAAGACATCATAATTTATACATATCCCAAGATTTATTATTGGGATTCTAAAACAGAGATGTCTATAATCATGCTCGGAAACGTGAGAGGTATTACAACGATGTCATCTGCCAGTCAATTGAATGACAAGCAACTTGAAGCCATGAAATATGTTCAAGGGCCTTTGTTGGTGCTTGCAGGTGCAGGTTCAGGTAAAACTTCAGTAATTACGAGAAAAGTTGCTTTTTTGGTGCAGCAGTGTGGTATTCCTGCTCATCGCATCACTGCAATGACTTTTACCAATAAAGCAGCACGTGAAATGAAAGAGCGTGTCAGTAAGCTCCTTTCTCGTGAAGAGGCAAAAGGGCTTTCTGTTTCGACCTTCCATACATTTGGCTTAAATTTATTACGCTTAGAATTAAAAAACTTGCCGCTGAAAGCCAACTTCTCAATCTTAGATGCAGATGACTGTAAACGAATTTTGATGGATTTGATGCAGCGTGACAATTTATCAGGTGCTGAAAGCAAAGATTTGATTGCGAAAGCGATGCGAAAAATTTCAGATTGGAAAAACGATCTGGTTTTGCCTGAACATGCACATTCAACCTGTGAAACGGTCGATGATGTTCAGCTTGCGCATCTCTATCAACTTTATGAGCGGAACTTACGTGCTTATAACGCAGTTGATTTTGATGATTTGATTGTGATGCCAACACGTTTACTTCAGGAAAATGCCGAAGTGCGTGATAAATGGCAAAACCGAGTCCGTTATTTGTTGGTGGATGAATATCAAGATACCAACACTGCCCAATATACCTTAGTTAAGCTCTTAGTCGGGGTGATGGGACAGTTCACTGCGGTAGGAGATGATGACCAATCCATCTATGCATGGCGCGGAGCAAAGCCTGAAAACATGGCTTTACTCAAAGAGGATTTTCATAATCTAAAAGTGATTAAGCTTGAGCAAAACTATCGCTCGACTAGCCGTATCTTAAAAGCTGCCAATGCCGTGATTGAAAATAATCCACACATTTTTGACAAGAAGTTGTGGAGTGATAAAGGCCATGGTGAAACCATTCGTATCATCACCTGTTTGAATGATGATGATGAAGCCGAGCGTGTGGTTAAAGACTTAATCACACATAAGCTCATGAATGGTAAAAGCTGGAAAGATTATGCGGTGCTCTATCGTGGTAATTTCCAAGCACGTGTTTTAGAAACCCAACTGCGTCAGTTACAGATTCCTTATAAATTATCGGGTGGCCAATCATTCTTTGCGCGTGCTGAAATCAAAGATGTGATGAGCTATTTACGTTTAATCATCAATCCTGAAGATGACAGTGCTTTCTTACGAATTATTAATACCCCAAAACGTGCCATTGGTCCGGTCACTTTAGAAAAGCTCGGTCTATTTGCACAAGAAAATACTTTGTCATTGCTAACGGCATCATCCGATCAACGTTTGTCGATGGTGTTGCCAAAGAAAGCGACGACACAATTACATGAGTTCGCGGATTTTATTGCTACATTCACTCGTGAACTTTTAGATGATGATGAACCTGTACCTAAAGTCCGTCAGATGATCAACGAAGCTGGCTATATTGATTATGTGCGTGAACAAGCGGCGACACCAGCACAAGAAAAAACCAAGATAGATAATATTGAGACGCTATATACCAGTATCCAAAACCTGATCAATCGTGCCGACGATGTTGATGAGAAAAATATCGAAAGCGTAATTCGTAAACTGGTGTTGTTGGATATGCTTGAACAGCAACAAGAGGAAGAAGACACTGACAAGGTGAACCTATTGACGCTGCATGCTGCTAAAGGTTTGGAGTTTCCTTATGTCTATATGATTGGTTTGGAAGAAGAGTTACTGCCACATAAAAACTCGATTGCAGCAGAAACCATCGAAGAGGAACGCCGTTTGATGTATGTGGGGATTACCCGTGCGCGTCAGGGCTTAACACTGACACTGGCAGAGCAGCGTAAAAACGGTGGGCAAATGCGTCAGATGACACCAAGTCGCTTCTTGGATGAGCTACCGCAAGATGAGCTGGAATGGCATGGTCGTAAGAAGAAACTTGCGCCAAATGTTGATCCGAAAGAGCAGGCGCAGCATTATCTCGCAAATTTAAAAGCTTTATTGAAACGTTAAGAAAGTGTAAGTAGGAAGTTGAAATGAAAGTCCAAGTTAAAGTATTAGATGCACGTTTAGGTCAAGAGTGGGCATTGCCTTCGTATGCAACGACAGGTTCAGCAGGTTTAGATTTACGTGCTTGCTTGGATGAAGCGATTGAGATTGCTGCAGGTGAAACAGTTTTAGTCAAAACTGGCTTGGCGATTTACATTGAAGATCCAAATTTTGCGGGTTTGATTTTGCCGCGTTCTGGTCTAGGTCATAAGCACGGTATCGTGTTGGGTAACTTGGTTGGTTTGATTGATTCAGACTATCAAGGTGAGTTGATGGTGTCTGTTTGGAATCGTGGACAAAACACCTTCCGTTTAGAACCTGGTGAGCGTTTAGCACAATATGTGCTCGTACCTGTTGTACAAGCACAATTTGAACAAGTGAATGAATTTGTTGCGACTGAGCGTGGTGCAGGTGGTTTTGGACATACAGGCCAACAATAACGTTTCAATTAATCTTTTGGAGTGCAATGTTCTCGCGTGGAACGTTGCATTTTTCGTATTGATTGTTGCTTAAATATATATTAAAAAGCAGCTGACGATTTATTTTAATTTTTCTCAACAAGGGTGCGTTAATTTCTTAATAGTATTTTTTTGAATAGTCTTTTGATTATAAAAAATAGGGGCTTACTGTGAATATAAAACATACATTTCCTCTGAATATTTTTCGTGCTTATGATATCCGTGGAAAATTGAGCAAGCTAACGCCTCATGTTATTCGTTCAATTGCCTACGCTTTAGTACTACAGTATAAAAAAGCTGAACAAAACCAAATCGTAATAGGGTACGATGCGCGTTTAACCAGTCCAACTTATGCCAATATTATTCAGCAAATATTTGAACAACAGGGTTTTACAGTCACCAACATTGGGTGTTGTTCATCACCAATGATGTATTACATTGCGCGAGATCATGGTGGTAATGGCATCATGGTCACTGCAAGTCATAATCCAAAATCGGATAATGGGATTAAGTGGATTTTGAGTGGTGAACCACCGAATCCTGAAGCGATTCAAAAAATAGGTCAATTGGCTCAAGTCTCTTTGACTGATTTAAATCAAACATATGATTTTGAAAATGTATTGCATAAGATTATTCCTCAGTACTGTTTGCAGTATCAGCAATCATTGCTCAGCGATATTCACTTATCACGCCCTTTGAAAGTTGTTTTAGATGGTTTGCATGGTTCGGCTGGTCGTTGCGCAAAACAGGTCTTAGAAAAATTAGGTTGCGAAGTGATAGCTTTACGCTGTGAGGCAAATGGTGATTTTCCAGATCATGCACCTGATCCATCGCATGCCGCACATTTAAGACAATTACAAGCCGCAATTATTTCTGAAAAAGCAGATTTAGGCATTGCTTTAGATGGAGACGGGGATCGGGTGGTTCTACTGGACGAACACGCGCATATTATTAGCCCTGATCGTTTATTGTCTTTGTTCGCACAAATGTGTTTGTTGCAACATCCACATAAAGAAATCGTATTTGATGTGAAGTGTTCTCGGATGGTTGCAGATACGGTGCAGCAACTCGATGGACAAGCGAAAATGATTCGTACAGGCAGTAGTTTCTTACGTGCTTATTTATCACAGTCGCAAGGTGAAGCCGTGTTTGGCGGGGAATATGCTGGTCATTATGTCTTTAATGACGGGCGTGGTTTTGGCTATGACGATGGTTTATACGCCGCATTGCGTGTAATGGAGTACTTTACCCAATCCAATGCAGGCAGTTTTTCTGAATTATTCGCGATTTATCCTGAACGATATTGCACCGAAGATACCTATATCAGTACCCACGAGGCGAATCCTAAACAAGTTTTAAATGATATTGAGATTTTAAGTCATCGTTTAGGTGCTCGTTTAAGTAAAATTGATGGCGTAAGACTTGATTTTGACGATGGTTTTGGCATTATTCGAGCATCCAATACGGGTGAGTATTTTACCGTTCGTTTTGATGCAGATAACCCAGATCGATTAATTGAGATTCGCCAAGAATTTGTTTCTATGTTGCAAGATCAATATCCTCTAATTGCACAAGAACTCGCACAGGCTTAATAAGGAGAGATACATGCCACCTCACGAGCATATCGGCATTGATAAAGCTAAAATTTTGATTGAAGCTTTGCCGTACATCCAACGTTTTGCAGGCAAAACTTTGGTGGTGAAATACGGTGGCAATGCGATGACTGATCCAGAGTTGGAAAGTTCATTTGCTCGAGACATCGTGTTATTAAAAACAGTGGGTTTAAATCCAATTGTGGTGCATGGTGGTGGACCTCAGGTTGATTCATTATTAAAGCGTTTAGGCCAAGAGTCTGATCGTATTGATGGTATGCGTGTCACTGATCAGGCGACGATGGAAGTTGTCGAAATGGTCTTGGGCGGTAGTGTCAATAAGTCCATCGTCAACTTGATTAATCAACATGGTGGTCGTGCCATTGGTTTAACGGGGAAAGATGGAAATTTGCTTCGTGCGCGTAAATTGTTGATGGAAAAACAAGAAGCGGATGGTTCAATCTCTCAAATTGATTTGGGCATGGTTGGCGAAGTCATCGGCGTTAAAACCGACGTACTTGAGATGTTTACCCAAGGTGATTTTATTCCTGTAATTGCACCATTAGGTGTCGATGACGAAGGTAATACCTATAATATCAACGCGGACTTGGTTGCTGGAAAAGTGGCAGAAGCACTGGGTGCTGAGAAATTGATTTTACTCACCAATATTACTGGCGTACTCGATGAAAATAAAAATCTGTTGACGGGTTTAAGTACGCAGGAAGTTGATCGTTTAATTGAGACGGGTGTGATTTATGGCGGGATGATTCCTAAAGTTGGTTGTGCGCTTGATGCGGTCAAAGGTGGTGTAGTGAGTGCGCATATTGTTGATGGTCGTGTGCCACATGCAACCTTATTAGAAATCTTTACCGATCATGGTGTTGGTACGTTGATTACTAATCGTATGAAGCATTAAATATTCATACCAAGATGAAAAGAGACCTCATATAGGTCTCTTTTTTGTCATCAGCTCTTCATGTTTTAGTCATGGCAATGTCATTTAAGCGATTTAAGGTAAGTCTAGTCATAAGGAGCTTTCATTATGCTAGAAAAATTAAACCAATATCGCCAAAATTTGACTTTACCTTTACGTCAAAAACCTTCGCAAACCCAGTTTCGTTTTGAATGGGTAGATAATTTAAAAGAATTACAACAAGTACAACGTTTTAGAGCAACGCAATTTAGCCATCAATTTGGGATGACTTTTGAAGATGGTCTCGATCAAGATATTTATGATTTTGGTTGTGAACATGCGGTGTTACGTGAGAAATGGACAGGGGAGATTGTGGCTTATACACGGCTTAAATTGTTCCAAGGACATGAAATCGGACAAAGTTATAGCGCACAAGAGTTTGATGTGGTCCCACATTTTTCACATTTGCCGAATGTATTGGAAATCGGACGAACCTGTGTTCACCCACAATTTCGTTCAGGTAAAGCTTTATCCATGTTATGGCTGAATTTAGCCCCGAAAGTTCTTTGGTCAATGCGTGCCAAGTATTTAATGGGCTGTGTCAGTATTCATCTTGAAGATAATTCAGCCCGTGCTTATTACACACACCGTCAAATTCAACAACTCGCTGCACATCAGAGCATTGATATTCGTTCAAAACGTGCTTTTGAGCCTGAACGTCCTGACTATAGCTTTCCACAAGACGAACGCATGCCCAAGTTATTTCAAACGTATTTAGGGATGCAGTCGAAGTTATCAAAGCAAGCATTCTATGATGAAGATTTTAAGTGCTTAGACTATTTCGTATTCTTAGAAGTCAATAAAATCGCGACCTCTTTTGTGATGAATAAAATGGTGCAACGTTAGAGCTTTGTCAGTTTTAATCGGGTCCTGTGCACATATTGAGATTTACAAGGCATCTGAACCTCATGCACAATAGGTAAAGATGTCAGAAAGTTAAAAAGATATGTGCCAACTATTAGGAATGAACTGCGCAACACCGACAGATATTACTTTTTCCTTTCGTGGTTTTTCCCAACGAGCTGGTGTGACGTCTGATCATTGTGATGGTTTTGGTATCGCTTTTTTTGAAGACAAAGCCTGTCGTTTATTTGTCGATAATCAATCCGCAGTTGAGTCACCAATTGCGGATTTGGTGCGCAACTATCCAATCAAATCACGCAATGTCATCGCACATATTCGAAAAGCCACGCAAGGTAAAATCACCTTAGAAAACTCGCATCCGTTTTTACGTGAGTTGTGGGGCAGACATTGGATTTTTGCGCACAATGGTGATTTACACGATTTTAATCCTGTATTGAATGGGCGTTTTGAACCTGTAGGCAATACCGATAGTGAATATGCTTTTTGTTACTTATTAGATCAAATGGTTGAGGCGTTTGGCTATACTGAGCCTAGCCTTGAAGATCTCTTTTCTCTGTTAGAACGTATCGCCCCTCAAATCGCTGAACATGGCACATTTAATTTCTGCTTATCCAATGGTCAAGCACTATTTAGTTATGCCACCACCAAACTGCATTGGCTTGTGCGAGAGTATCCATTTCAACATGCACATTTGATTGATTTGGATGTGGAAGTCGATTTTAGTGAAGTGACAACAGCAGAAGATCGGGTCGCTGTGATTACCACTGAGCCTTTAACTCATAATGAGGAGTGGACTGCTTTTCAAGCGGGTGAAATGATTTTATTCCAAGATGGAAAATCGATTAAACATGCATTAACGTGCGTTGAACGACTTATTCGTGAAGCAGAAAATCCATCACTAAAACGGGTCACTAAAGCCGATCAATATTAGACGCTTTGTATTATTCCCATCTCGAGAAAAATGGATTCATAAAACAAATCTATCCATTTATAAGAATGAAGTAGCATCGCTCAAATGTAGGTTTTTTCTTAATTTAAATATGTATATATCTTATATATTTCAATAAAATTAGATAGATAATTTTTCTAACTGGTTAAAAAATACTTGAGTGTTTTAGTGGGTGAAAAAATTAAAATAAATATAAAACAATAGGTTAATTTATTTATTTGAAAAATATGTAAAATCTGACAAAAATGCTTTGTTTTTATTTCCCTCCTTTATCGATATTATTCTTTTATTCAATAAATAATATTGATCTTGGGGGATTTTGGGGATGAAATGGTCTGTTGATTATAATACAGGTATTGAGGTTATTGATGATCAACATCGTCGTATTCTAGATTATATTAATGAAATAGATGAATTAAAACACAGCAATGATCGGGTAAAAATGAAAGGTGTTTTGGATAATATTATTGATTATACCCAATCCCATTTCACCTTCGAAGAAAGCTTACAAGAAGAAGCGAACTATAAGTATCGTGTCCCACATAAGCGTGTACATGACTTATTTATCAAGAAGATAGAAGTTTATCGAGAGCGTTTTGAATTGGGACAGGAAATCGATAAAGAGTTACATGAAGCACTGTCTAAATGGCTGATTAATCATATTCGTCATGATGATGCTGATTATGTTGGTGCGGTCAAAGAAAATATGATTGGCATCATTAAAGAGAATGAAAAGAAAAAAGGGAAAAACTGGTTCTCTCGCTTTTTCTCATAATAATAAGATAATAAAAAAAAGGCCCTTTATTGTAGAAAAATAATAAAGCAAGTATTAGTGTAAATAAAGGGTCTAATGAGTAAAATAATAATTCATGCGCGGCAAATCATCTAGATGGTGGTTTGCCTTTTTCTTTCTCTATCTTTTATTTTGATTTTCAGGCTTGAGAAAGGCAAAATAGATTGAATATTTCATTGTAAGCACCATAAAGTGCAATGAGTTCAAAGATTTTTCAAGGAATGCATTATGCAGGACACAACTCTGTCACGCTGGTTAGCTCCAGTGATGGCGTTTTGCTTATCTTTTGTCATGATTACCACTTTAGCCCCTACGGTTGGCGTCCAAATTGATCGTCAATTGGATTTCTGGTTGTTATGGTTAGGCACAATGTTTTTATTGGCATTGCCCATTGCTTATCTTGAAATTGCTTTAGCAAAGCGATCACAGACAACAGCATTGCAAGCATTATCCACACTCACACGTGATGCTGATGCGTCACCAAGATGGCGTATTGTTGGCTGGTTAGCAGTTGTTTTTATCCCATTTTTTGCGGGTAGTGTTTTAACAACAGCAAGCAGTGTGGTGAGTCCACAAATTGCATTCGATCTTTCTGATCAAGTCCTTTTTGCTATTTTTGCCGTTATCGCACTCGGTCTATCCTTTATTCCACGCCAGTTTTTACTTGCGTTGACAACCTTGGGTGTGGTTGCAGCTTTTATCCTTGCAAATGTGATGGGTACTGAGCTATCTGCATGGCATTGGACCGGTATTGAATTTAAAGAGTGGGGCAATGCCACTGTGCTTGCGTTAGTCGCAAGTGGTTTAGGGCTTGGTTTATATTGGCAAAGTAGCTTATCAACGGTGAAGCAGCGGCCAGCAGCGACTACAGCTGTATTGCCGATTTGGCTTGCTCAACTTGTTGCTGTAATTGCTTTTGGTTTTTTCTCTGTTCAGGCTCAACTTCCTGCATTGGCATGGGTATTCGCTGCGATCATGACGGCAGCATTGTTGATTCAATTGACAAGAGAACAGTTAGCACAACGTCAACTCGCTCCTATCATCCAATGGGTGATTATTGTTGCTGCGATCGCAGTGTGGGCTATTCCACAAGTTGAACAAGTCTTTAATACGCTGCTAATGTTATGGGGCTTGGCGATTTGCTTAATCTATGCTGTTTTTGCTGGCTGGATTATGAAGATCAGTCATTTGCGTAAAGCGATGGGCTTTAGCAATGAGTTATTTTATAACTTGTGGCGTATAGCTGTACGTGTGGTCTTACCACTGTCAATCGTTGTTGCTGCCATCGCTGTGATCGGACAGAGCCTTTAATGAAACAAATGAAGCAAGTTTGGGTTGCTTTTAGCAACCCTGAGCAACAGTTTCATATTGCGGTTGCATTTGTTGAAGGGATGACGGCATTACAAGCCATTCAGAACAGTGGTTTAGCCGATCAAGTCAATTTACCTGAACCTTTACAACTCGGTGTCTTTGGTGCAAAGATTGAAGCTGAAACCGTTCTTCAAGCAGGCGATCGGGTTGAAATTTACCGTGCGTTGACGATTAACCCAAACGATATTCGGCGTAAACGAGCTGCTAAAAACCCAGTAGGGCGTTTCGCCAAAGGTAATCGTTTCAAACTATGAGCTTGATAAAGAAAACCCCTCACGAATGATTCGATGAGGGGTTTTCTTTTATAGTAAAGCGACTATAGTGGTGGTGCAGTCAAAATCGCTTCTTTTGATGCCGGTAAGCCCGGTTGTGATTCTGGGATCGTATCTAAACCTTCGATACGCTCTACATTTCCAGTTGCATCAAAGTAAATTTTGAGATGTTGACCATGTGCTGCAGGTATTTTTGCTTTTTTGGCATAAGTGCCTGGGATATAGTTGTAGATATAGTCCCAACGTTGAGGATTCAGTGGATCTGAAACAGTCGGGCTTCCTAGCAAGAAACGGACTTGCTGGAAACTCATGCCGACTTGTACCTGAGATGCTTGTGCCTTGGTTAAGGGCGTTCCTTGTGGAATGTCGACTTTATAAACACCAAAGACAGAACAACCGCTTAGTACTGAAGTGACGAATAACGCCAGCATGATTTTTTGCATTTTGCTACACTATCCTGATAAATGATGATGCATTTGATCCGAGGATAGATCATACTGCATCTAAACTCTATTTCCTATTCCAACTTAAGATTTGTTGAGAGACCTTTTTTCATGCCTATTTCCAATCAAGACTTACGCAAAGCTGGACTTAAAGTTACCCTTCCTCGTATTAAGATTTTGGAATTATTAGAAAATTCAAAACAACATCATTTAAGCGCAGAAGATATTTATAAAACTTTGCTTGAACAAGGTGAAGATGTCGGTTTGGCGACAGTTTACCGTGTGTTAACACAATTTGAAGCTGCAGGTATCATTCAGCGTCATCATTTTGAAAATAATCATTCAGTTTTTGAAATCATGCAAGAAGATCATCATGATCATTTGGTTTGCTTAAATTGTAATAAAGTAATTGAATTTACTAATGATATTATTGAAAGAGAGCAGCATTTAGTTGCAGAAAAGCATGGTTTTGCCTTAACTGGACACTCTTTGAATCTTTATGGTTATTGCAAAGATACTGAATGCCAAGAGGCTTATCGTAAAAAATAAGTTTGATTCGGTTAAAACTGATTAGTTCACTAAAAATGAACAATTAAAAAAAGGAAGGTTACAAAAACCTTCCTTTTTTTAATTCCTCCCAACCTCCCTTTATCAAAGGGAGAAGTACCCCTCTTTGATAAAGAGGGGCTAGGGGAGATTTTACTGACCATCAAAGGTAATATTGCGACTCGCATTTAAGAGTTGGTCTGCACCTTCTTCTGAAAGTTTAATGGTGAGACGTAAATCATTTGGTGAATCTGCATGTTTAAGTGCATCTTTATAAGTGATTTCACCTGATTTATAGAGGTCGAATAAGGCTTGGTCAAAGGTTTGCATGCCAAGTTCACGCGAACGTTTCATCAGATCTTTGATCTCATGAATCTCGCCCTTACGGATATAATCAGCTAATAATGGTGTATTGATTAAAATTTCAATTGCAGCACGTCGTGAATTGCCATCTGGTGTTGGAATCAATTGCTGAGCAACCATCGCTTTTAAATTCAGTGACAAATCCATATACAGTTGCGTATGACGATCTGCTTCAAAAAAGTGAATAATACGATCCAGTGCTTGGTTGGCGTTGTTTGCGTGTAGGGTTGCCAATACCAAGTGACCAGTTTCTGCAAAAGCAATCGCATAGTCCATGGTCTCACGAGAACGAATCTCACCAATCAAAATAACATCAGGTGCCTGACGTAGTGTATTTTTTAAAGCAACTTCAAATGAGTCAGTATCAATACCGACTTCGCGTTGCGTGACGATACAACCTGCATGTTGATGTACAAATTCAATCGGGTCCTCGATGGTGATAATATGACCTTTGGAGTTGTGGTTACGGAAACCAATCATCGAAGCCAAAGAGGTTGATTTACCGGTTCCCGTTGCACCCACAAAGATAATAATGCCGCGCTTGGTCATGGCAAGATCTTTGAGTACGGTTGGAAGTTTCAACTCATCCATCGTTGGAATGACGGTTTCAATTCGACGTAATACCATGCCTGGCATATCACGTTGTTGAAATGCACTAACACGGAAACGTGCGGTTTTTTCACGGTTCATAATCGCAAAGTTACATTCACGTGTTTCCGCAAATTCTTTGCGTTGTTTATCACTCATAATTGAGTGCAGTAACTGACCGACGATTTCACCTGATAATTTTGTTTTGGCTACAGGGACAATCTGTCCGTTAATTTTCATCGATGGTTCTACATCATCAGTGACAAATAAGTCAGATGCGTTTTGTTGAATCATCAAATTGAGCAAGTCATTAAAGTCCATGAGATTTCTCTAATCCATTTGTAATTTTTATAGGAATGATTCAGGTTGCTTGGCTGCGGTACGTGCCGTTTGAGGACTAATCAGACCTTTAGAAACCAGTGTTTTAAGACTTTGATCTAATGTGGTCATACCGTAGTTGGCGCCTGTTTGAATCGCAGAGTACATTTGTGCGACTTTATTTTCACGAACAAGGTTACGAATCGCAGGAATCCCGATCATGATCTCGTGTGCAGCCACACGACCACCGCCATTCTTTTTCAACAAGGTTTGAGAAATTACCGCCTGTAATGATTCCGAGAGCATGGCACGAACCATATCTTTTTCTTCAGCAGGGAAGACGTCGATCACACGGTCAATGGTTTTGGCTGCTGAGGTGGTATGCAGCGTACCAAAGACCAAGTGACCTGTTTCTGCTGCGGTTAAAGCAAGACGAATGGTTTCTAAGTCACGCATCTCACCGACTAGAATAATATCAGGGTCTTCACGCAATGCTGAGCGTAATGCTTCATTAAAGCCATGTGTATCACGATGCACTTCACGCTGGTTGATCAGACATTTTTTAGACTGATGTACAAATTCGATTGGGTCTTCAACTGTTAAGATATGGTCATAACGATTTTCATTGATATAGTCGATCATCGCCGCAAGGGTGGTGGATTTACCCGAACCTGTTGGCCCTGTAACCAATACAATACCACGTGGATAATCGCAGATTTGCTTAAAAATCGTACCTAAACCTAAGTCTTCCATCGTCAAAACTTTAGATGGAATGGTACGGAAGACAGCACCAGCACCACGGTTTTGGTTAAATGCGTTCACACGGAAACGGGCAATGTTTGGGACTTCAAATGAAAAGTCGGTTTCAAGGTCTTCTTCAAAATCACGACGTTGTTTGTCATTCATGATGTCATAAACGAGACGATGGACATCTTTGTGCTCTAGAGCGGGTAGATTAATTCGGCGAACCTCACCATCTACACGAATCATCGGTGGCATGCCCGCCGAAAGGTGCAAATCCGATGCACCATTTTTTACTGAAAAGGCGAGTAATTCTGTGATATCCATAATTTCCCCGAAACAATTAAAAAAGTAATTCATTATTTTGTAGAATAATATAAGACTTTCCCCGAAGCTTACCAAGACTTCTGATTGTGGTTATGCAAAAAAAGATGTCGTGAATGAGAACTGTGTCAATGAATTTACTCCAACAGCAGCGCCAACAAGTATTAAGCCAAATCGAACAGGCTTGTCAGCGAGTTAATCGAACGGCAGCATCTGTACAATTATTGGCTGTCTCCAAAATGCATCCGAGTAGCAGTCTCCAAAAAATGTATGCGGCTGGACAACGTTGTTTTGGCGAAAATTATTTGCAGGAAGCTTTAGAAAAAATAGATAACCTTCAAGATTTAGATATCGAATGGCATTTTATCGGCCATGTACAACGCAATAAAACCAAACATTTAGCGGAAAAGTTTGATTGGGTGCATGGGGTCGATCGTCTAATTATTGCTGAGCGGTTGTCTAATCAGCGTTTAGACGGTCAGCAAGCTTTGAATATTTGTCTTCAGGTGAATATTGATGCACAAGACTCTAAAGATGGTTGTCAGCCTGATGAAGTGGCGGAGTTAGTTCAACAGATCAGCCAACTGCCAAATCTGCGCCTACGTGGTTTGATGGTGATTCCTGCACCTGAGAATAGTGCTGCATTTGCTGATGCTAAAACTTTATTTGAACAAGTAAAGTCTCAGCATGCACAGCCTCAAGATTGGGATACATTGAGTATGGGAATGTCTGGTGATTTAGACTCTGCTATTGCGGCGGGTTCAACGATGGTCAGAGTTGGGACAGCGCTATTTGGGGAGAGGGGCTGATTTTATTGCAAAATGCTATAATGAGTATATAATGAGCAGAAGAATAAATGTCTTGTATAAATTATGCATATTTTAACTAAAGGGCGCATAAGTGAAGCGATAGAAAAATACCCACAGGCTGCATCTGCACTTAAAAGTTGGTACAGCATAATGAAAAAGAGCGAACCGAAAGATTTTGCCGATCTTAAATGTTTGTTTCCAGCAGTAGATAAAGTGGGCAAGTATCATGTATTTGATATTGGGGGGAATAAAATCCGCTTAATTGCAGTTGTTAAATTTCAGGGTAAAAAGTTATATATTCGCCATGTTTTATCGCATAAAGAGTATGACAAAAACCAATGGAAAGAGGATTAATTTATGAATGCAATTGTCCAACAAGCAATTGAGCACTGGAAATTTATTGCGCCAGTACTTACACCGCCAAACAATGATAATGAATATGATGCACTTGTCTCAACTTTAGATGAGTTATTAGATATCACGGGTGATGATGAAGATCATCCTTTATCAGGTTTGGTTGATCGTATTGGTGATTTAATCGCTGCCTATGATGATGAACATTACCGTATTCCACATGCCGAACCACATGAGGTTTTGGCTTTTTTGATGGAGCAGCACCATTTAACACAATCTGATTTATTTGATGTCGCACCGCAATCCGTTATTTCCGAGATTCTTAATGGCCATCGTCAACTCAATGCGAATCATATTAAGGCATTAACCAAACGCTTTGGGGTATCGGCGGATGTGTTCTTTTGATGGAATTAATTTATTTTCCTTATTAACCCACCACTTCAATCCGACTCGAACCAGATCCAATCGGTTGTACCTGAATCTGTACAGGAATACGTTCATGCATTTCTTGAATATGCGAGATTAACACCACTTTACGCCCTTGGCTTTGTAATTGATCCAGTGCATTCATCACCATATGTAAAGAAGACGCATCCAATGTTCCGAAGCCTTCATCAATAAATAGCGACTCGATTTTCATCGAACCTGATGCCATATTGGCGATCGCCAGTGAAATCGCAAGGGCAGTGAGGAATGATTCACCTCCAGAAAGCGATGCAACAGAGCGGGTTTCGCCGTCCATATCATGATCAATAATGGCAAGGCTGAGGGAATTATCCAAACGTTTGAGGGTATAGCGTTGCGACAGCATAGTCAGCTGTTGATTGGCATATTCCAATAAAATATCGAGATTATATTGCTGTGCTAAATCACGGAAATCTTTGCCTTTTGAATCTCCGATGAGACTGGAAATCTTACTCCAGCGGTGTTCTTGCTGCTGGATTTGTTGAATTTGATCAGCAAACTGTTTTTGTTTGACTAGGTTTTGTTGATGTAATTCTAGTTGAACTCTGATTTGATCTCGTTGATCTGTCACTTGCTGTAAATTTTCTTGGTTGATATTCATTAATTCAGTCAGTTGCTCAGCTTGAATATTCGGCTGCTGTTGTAAATGTGCATTTCGTTGTTCTTGGATTGTTTTAAGTGCGTAGTCTGCTTCACTCAAGAGACGATCTGCATTTTGTATGGCTAAACGAATCTGCTGTTCTTGGGTAGCTGAAATTGCAAGTAACTCGCTAAGTTGGCCTTCAGTAAAATGTTCGTGTTGATTCAGCCATGTCGCTACTTCAGCTTTACATTGCTCAAGCGAATGATGATTCTGCTGCTGTTGCGCTTTAAGTTGTTCCAGTTGATTTTTTTGTTGCTCAAAGTTTTGACGGGATTGCTCAAAACTTTGCTTCACTTGCTGATATTGACGCTGCAATTGCTGACGTTGTTGATCATGTTGAGTTAACCATTCATTGGCTTTGAATTCAGTTGAACCCGTCATGATAACGATCAGTTGATTGGCTGCTTCAGTATTTTGTTTACCTTTGGCTTCGATATCTTTTAATTGTTGTTTTAAATCGGAGTGTTGTGCGGTTAGTCCAGCCAAATTCGATTTTAATAGGCTCAATTGTTGATCCGCATGCTCCTTTTGCTTGATGAGACTTTCAGCTTGATCAAGTTGCTGATTACGCTGCTGCAAACACTGCAAAATTTGCTGTGAAAATGACAAGGTTTGCGCAGACCATGATATTTTCTCATCGGGATTCAGGCAGTCAACGATATGCTGAATATGTTGTTGTAACTGTTGTACTGTTTCAAGTTGATGACGTGTATTTTGAATGATCTGCGTTAGGCTGTATTGATCTTTATGGGCTTGGCTGAGTTGTTGTAGATCTATTTCAATCTGTTGTTTAGATTGCATTGATTGGGTGATTAAAAGTTGCAACGATGCTGTGATTTCATGCTGAGCCAAATTGAAATCCAGTTGAATCTCGGATTGCACTATAAGCTGCTGTAATTGATGATCCTGAATCTTTAATTTTTCACTGATCTGTTGCAAAGCATTTTGGAGCTGTACTTGTTCAGTCTGAATCTGAGTCAATTGTTGCTGGGTGGTTTGCCAAAGCTGAAAACACTGCTGTTCCTGCTGAATGGCTTGTTGTTCTTGCTGCTGTTGAAGTTCATACAACGCTTTAGAAATCTGATTGGCATCATCACGGTAGGGGTGTTCGGTACTACCGCAAACTACACAGGCTTCACCTTGTTTCAGTTGAGCGCGTAAATGTTCAATATTTTCTGCATGTAATAAACGTTGTTGCTGCAAGATATCTTGTAATTTTTCACGTTCATTTTTTGCAGATTGATAATCTTGCTCAGTTTTTTTCTTATTCTGTTCAAGCTGTTGAGATTGCTGCTGTACAATCTCGAATTTGCTTTGCAAAGACAAGACTTCATTTTTTAACTCAAAATAGTGCTGAAGTTTTTGCTGAATGATATCGAGTTGATTTAGTCGATTTTGTTGTTGTTCTTTTAATTTCTGTTTTTGCTCAAGCTGAATATCGATCTGCTGCGCTGTTCCAAATTGTTGAACTAAACCATTTAGCCTTATTTGATCTTGCTCAAGTTTGGCTTGGGCGTGTTGAATATTACCTAAAGCATTTTCAGCTTTTTGGTGTTGTTGGATAAATTGTCTGAGTTGTTGGATATGCGCATTTAAACCTTTATCTAAAGGTGAGAATTGAGTGCTTTGTTGTTGCTGCTCGCTGCAAATTTTTTGTTGTTCAATTAGGGTTTGAATACTTTGCTCAAACTGTTGCTGCTGAGTTTGCAAAGGCTGTTGTTGGTTTTCAATTTGGATTAATCGATTTTTGGTTTTGTTATAGTCATCTTTAATATGTTCGCGTTTTTGCAAATATGTTCTTAAATCGGCAAGTTCTTTGTGGTGCTTTTGTTCAAAATTTAGAAATTGATTTAATGCTGATTCTGCTTGGGAATACAGCGTTTTTTCTTGCTCGAATTGAGTCGATAAAGTCGCGAAGCTATTTTGTTTTTGCTGAATTTGAGGTTCGAGTTGTTGTTGTGTTTTTTGAAGTTGTTGTTGCTGGAAAATAACTGGTCGTATGTCTGAGAAGGTCTCTAGTTGTACGAGCAATTGACGATCTGCTGCTAAGCTATCATGGGCCTTGAGTTGAGTGGCGTGGTATTGCTGTTTTAAGACAATTTCACTTTCCATCTTATGTTTTTGTTCAAACCACTGCTGTTGTTGTTTAAGTTGGTTTTTTTCATTTTCAAATTGTTGAACTTGTTGTTGTAGCTGTTGAAATTTGTTTTTTAGCTCAGCAATTTCTTCATCCGAACGGATTTCAATATGACCTAAGACATTTTCCAGTTGTTTACGTTGATTCGTTATTTCACGCGTCTTTTCAAACGCCAATTGACCAATCTTCGCAAAGATACTGGAATTGGTCAGATATTCTAATAATTCACCACGTTCATTATCACGGGCTTTGAGAAATGCAGTCACTTCTGATTGTGCCAGTAAAACTGCACGCGTAAATTGCTCAAAACTGAGTTGCGTGATTTGTTGAATATAATTTTCTACGGCTTTGGTCTTATCGGCAATGACCACACCATCGGTAAGGCATTTCAGCGAGCGCTGTACGCTTTGTAGTTTGCCATTGGCATTTTCACGCGCGCGTTTGATTTCCCAACGGGCTAAATAATGTTTTTGATCTTGCGCCACAAAACACAGTTCAGCAAATCCATGACCCGTACCACGACGTAACACTGTGAGAGGAGAATTAGTGAGTAATTCTGAACCGTCCACATCCAAGAGTTTGCCATCACTGTCTTTAAGTCTCGGAATTTTATTAAATAACGCAAGACACATGGCATCTAAAATAGTGGATTTACCTGCGCCTGTTTTGCCAATAATTGCAATCAGTCCAGCATTGGCTAAAGGTTCAGTTTCAAAATCAATAAAATGCTCACCTGCTAGAGATGCCAAATTTTTAAGTCGGATCGATAAAATTTTCATGGCAGCTCTTTAGTTACGGTGATCATCTTCAAGTTGTTTTTGTGCTTCGGCAACCAAGCTTAGGAAGTCTTTGCTGACGTCATCATCAACGCTATAACCTTTTTTTTGCCAAATTTGCTGAAATAGTTTTTCAGGCGTCGGTGGTTCAAGGCTAATACTTTGCTTCATCTCAGCATTATTTTCATTGGATAAGTATTGTCTTGAAATCCGCACTAAACGATAGCGATCTTTGGGTAAGGCATCTTCAAATTGTTGTCTTAAATTGGGTTGAGGAGGGGTTGCCGTATGATATTCAATATCGACATATTCTCGATGATCAATATTCTCAATCACTTCGTTCGCTAAACTTTTTAGGCGTTGCATCACCTCAGTGAGTTCACCTTTAATTTTATGAAGTTGAATGGATCGTGGGATAGCGATGGCTTCAAATTCAAATTTATTTTGGTCTTTTGCTGGATCAATGGTGACCTCAACCACTTGGTGTTTATAGTTGATTTCACTAAATGACAGAGGAATAGGTGAGCCACTGTAACGAATATGCGGATGTTGTACTTTTTGTGGTTTATGTAGATGGCCCAAAGCCACATAATCAATCACATCATCAAATAGCGTGGTGGAAAGTGCTTCTTCATTGCCAATGATAATCGGTCGTTCTGAATCTGAAGTTTCGCCGCCTTGCATATGTGCATGGGACATCAGGATGAGAGATTGATCATCGGTTTTTCTGCGTTTTGCCTCAGCGATCAATTGTTGATGTAAATAGGCAATCGCACTTTGGCTTTCCGTGGTGTGTTCATTAAAACCTGTAATTTCGGCTGATCGTAAAAATGGCAGGGCAATGCACCATGCCACAATCTGTTTTTGTTCATTATAGATTGGTAATATTAAGCGTTCTAGATCAAGTGTTCTGTCATCATTCCAACGAATCACACCGACTGTTTTGGCATTGTATTTTTCTAAAAGTGGCTCCACTTGTTCGATGCGATAACCTGAATCGTGATTACCTGCGATCATCAAGGTTTGCATGTGTGGAGCGATGTCATGCGCATCGGCTAGGAATTGATAGAGTTGTTTTTGTGCTTGTGAGCTTGGATTGATCACATCAAAAATATCACCTGCGATCAGCAAAGCATGTGGTTGTTTTACCTTGATTTGTTCGAGTAACCATGTCAAAAACTGTTCATGTTCGTAATGGCGGGAATGGTTATAAAAAAACTGCCCCAAATGCCAATCGGAAGTATGAAAAAAACGCACAGTCATGAAATGGAAAGTCCCAGTTTTGAATAGGAATAAGGTAGCATAATTTACAGCTAGAAAATGGAATGGCGTTATTTGAATGCAACAAGTGCGCTTAAATTGTTTGAAGATCGTTCAGCAATGCATCGAAATGCTTTGCTGAACTTATAATCTCTTTATAGCGTTATGAATTAATGATGAAAGTCATTCTCCATTTTCCACGGCAATGTTTTAGGTGAAATATGTAAGAAGTGAAGGTATTTTTCAAACTGATTTAAAATATCATTGATGAGTGAGCTTTGATCGAAACCATATACATCATAAGCTCGACCTCCACGAAGTAAGAAAACTTCTGCTCTATAATATTTTTCTTGGTCAGCATATTCCTTACGCTTCAACTCTTTCATATAGCTTGGCGTGCTGTATTCACACATTCGTATTTCGTAGATAAACTCGACATTATTGGGTTCAGATAATTTAAGCTGTACCCGAGAATTTACCTCATCATAGGTCACTTCAAATGGCCAATCTTTTTCTTGAAAGCCTTGTTTAACTGCCTCAATACTTTGATACGCGGTAGATGCAATAAACTCTCTGACTTGTTCTTGGGTAGGAAAGGCCACTAAATAGTTGAGACGCCTTTGTATTAATGTTTGAGTGTCATCATTTTTTTGTGCGTTATGTTGTGAGGGTTGATGATGGGTCAAGCTGGCATTTCGATGTTGTTCGATCGCCAGTGCTTTGCACAACCCAATGATGGCGATTAACATAATAATGGTGAAAGGTAATGCACTCACGATGGATGCAGTTTGTAGGGCTGAAAGTCCACCTGCAAGTAATAAGCCTGAAGCAATGAGACCTTGTGTTGTGGTCCAAAATACACGCTGCCATATGGGGTATCTGTGACGCCACCTGAAGTCAATGAGTCAATAACCAATGATCCAGAATCCGCAGAGGTGACGAAAAAAGTAATAATGAGGATTACACTCAAAAAGGACAACAATGAGGTGAGTGGTAAGTGCTCATATAACTTAAACAATGCAATGGCTTTGTCTTGCTGCACATCTTGAACGAGAGATTGGTAACCTTCGACTAAAATTAAATGTAGTGCTGTATCCCCGAACACAGAGAACCATAAAAAAGTAAAAATGGTCGGAATGAGCATGATACCCACGATGAACTGTCGAATGGTTCGCCCGCGACTAATTTTCGCAATAAAGATCCCTACAAATGGTGCCCAAGAAATCGTCCATCCAAAGATGAATAATGTCCAGTTACCAATCCAGTCATTTGCTGTATAGGCTTGCAAACTAAAAGTTCTCTCGACGAGGTTGCTGAGATAACTTCCTGTATTTTCTACAAAGGTTTGTAAAATAAATAAGGTTGGTCCGACGATAAACACAAAAAGCATCAGTGCCACTGCGAGCCCAATATTGATAACCGATAGCCGTTTAATACCTTTATCCATGCCTGCGACGACTGAAAATGTGGCTAATAAGGTAATAATTAAAATGGTCGCAATTTGTACAGGGATACTGACGGGAATAGAGGGGAATAAGTAATTTACACCTGTATTGATCTGAGTGACAGATAACCCTAGCGTGGTTGCAATACCAAATAAAGTCCCTAAAACTGCAAAGGTATCAACAGTATGTCCCATCCAGCCATTTATTCTATTTCCAATAAATGGGAACAGTGTGGAGCGCATGGCAAGTGGTAGCCCATGTCGAAAAGTAAAATAAGCGAGTGACAACCCGACCACACCATAGATAGCCCAGATATGAAATCCCCAGTGGAAATATGAAATCTGCATCGCTTGTTTTGCAGCTTCAATCGTTCCGGGAGCGCCTTGAGGCGGGGCACTAAAATGTAAAACGGGCTCTGCAACGCCAAAAAAGAGCAATGCGATGCCGTAACCAGCTGAAAAGAGCATGGCAAACCACGACAAGAAACTATACTCAGGTTCAGCATGATCTGGGCCTAATTTGATATTTCCCCAGTTACTCATCGCAATCCCGACAATAAAAATCAGAAATGCGGCGACTGCGAGCATGTAAAACCAACCAAAGGTGTTGGTCACATAATTGAGAACTTGAGAGAAAAACTGCCCTGCTAATTCTGGATTGCTGATGGTACCGAGAAGAACCAACACAATGACGATGATGGTTGGGATAAATACAGGAAATAAAATTGCGGTTCTAAAAAAACCTTTCGTTTCAGTAAATGTCATATAAAACCTTGCTAATTCGATATTTTTCTTTAATTTCTAAGTCGATCGAGGGTTTATATAACATCATTGATAAATGATATTTCGTTTGAATCGGTATGAATAGGAATGTGCTTGGGTCGACATAATTTTGTTCATATTGAACATACTATCGTCAAAAACCAGATAGTACAAATCAACAAAAAATACAAAACACAAAGCTAAAAGAATTTTTACAGTGGTTTCGTGCTTATGAACTGGGATGGATCACTTTAAAAATATCATCTGCAATCGCCAAATATTGAGGAAAAAATACTGTACAAGATGATCATTGATCATCTTTAAACGATCATCTAGTTTGGTATTTAGACGATGATTCGACACTTTCATTATTCATACCTTCTTTGTATTTCCCTCACCGAGAGAATGAGGAACGATTGAAGTTCCGCAAGGGCATGTATGAAAGAAGTCTATTTAAAAAAAGAGGAAATAGAAAATGAGCTTAGGTAAAGTAAGCCGCGAAATAATTGGCCATATCATGTTGATTGGGTTAGACCGAGTCCCCAAACGCAATGCTTTTGATAGCCATATGATTTCAGATTTGTCCCGAGCTTTGACGGAATATGAAGATGATCCTGAATTACGTTGCGCCGTGATTTTTGCCCATGGTGATCACTTTACCGCAGGTTTGGATCTTGTTGAATTGCAGTCCAAAATTTCAGAGGGAATTTTTAATTTTCAGGAAGGTCAAATTAATCCTTGGGGCGTTGGCGGTCGGCACAGAACCAAACCCTTGATCGTTGCGGTACAAGGAATCTGCTATACCGCAGGAGTGGAATTGATGCTCAATGCTGATGTGGTGATTGCCAGTGATGATACTGTATTTGGTCAGCTCGAAGTACAACGTGGCATCATGCCTTTTGGTGGAGCAACGGTACGCTTTGTGCAGGCAGCGGGCTGGCAAAAAGCCATGCCATATTTGTTGACAGGCAAGACTTTTAATAGCACAACAGCGAATGAACTTAATCTAATTTCTGAAATCGTTGAACAAGGTAAACAGCTTGAACGGGCAATCGAAATTGCCAAAGAAATTTGTACTTCAGCACCGCTTGCGGTACAAGCATTATTAGCCTCGGCAACGGATGCAGTAACTCAAGGACAGACATTTGCATTTGAAAAAATGAATAGCTATCTCATGCCACTCTTTGTATCGCAGGACGCACAAGAGGGTATACGTGCCATGCTAGAAAAACGTCCACCAGAATTTAAGGGACAATAAGTTTCAAAGTGTTATTTATCCATCAAGAAAATATACTTTGACTTGATGCAAGCTCTAAATTTGATTAGCACAATTGCTTAAAATCAGAAGCAACCTGCTGTATTTCATTAGTATCATGAAGCCAAACATAGACAACATCTGAAAGTATTTGTGGGGTGTGAGCATAGGGAAGAAAAATTAAATAATCTCCGCATCCATTACGAGCGATAGCAATGGCATCTTTTGGAAAACTGATCCATTGTCTCGCAAGTTTTGTTTCATGCAAGAGATGATTACAAGTACGGATTTTTCTTTTTTGATTGGATTGATCAAAAAAGGGGAAAATTTGCCAGTAATCTTCTGCGATAAAAACATCACCACCATTTTCCACAAGCATTTTATTTTTAAATGATTGGGGGAAAACGAGATTCACTTCTTTCTCCGTAGCTAAAATATATTGTTCTTCTATGGGAAAAGGCATAGTTAAATCTCAATAAGATTGAATTCAATGGTCTATTTTATATAGCTTTTTCATTCATTTCACAAATCCCAAAAACATTATTGTCTAAATCGAGAAAATAGCCCTGCCAGCAACGATTTGGAATGGCAAATTTATCCATGGCGACGATACCGCCTAGGCTTAAGATTCTAGCGGCTGTTTCATCGAAGTTTGCAACCTCGATGGTGCAGGTAAAAGCATTGGTACCGCACTCAGTCGGTGGGGTTGCAACAGGACGCTGTAATAAACCACCGTGAATACCTTTCGTTTCTATACGATAATATTCAATCGGTAAATCCTCTACTTTTTCAAACTTCCAGCCAAAAGTTGACTCATAAAAAGCTGTATCACGTTGTGGGTTTGCAGATTGGATTTCAAAATAAATAATAGCGTTCATCTCATTCCCTGATATTTATTGTCTTTGAATTATTCTAAATAGATTGGGTGATATGGACATAAAGATTTATGTAAGTATATTTTATTGGAATACATCCCTTGACTGGAAATACAAATTTTATTCGTTTAATCATGTTGAGATAAACGTATTGAAAATGAATGTAATTAAATTAGCGAATACACCATCACTTGTAGAGCAGGCGGCATTTAAAACACAAATTTTAGGCAAATAAAAACCGACGATTCGAGTGATGGTAAATCGTCGGTCAAATCTTCATCATAAGTTCTGGCTGCTAACAAAACCAATTCCGAAGAGGAAAAGTCATAATGAAAGGTCACCGAAAACGTTGCGGATGCCGTGCAATGTAGCTTCGGTTGCTGCGACCTTGTACTCTATATAACGAGACTAGATGCAGATTGGTTGACATAAAAATGAAAAAAAAGTGAAAAAAATCTATAATCATTGATCAAGGTCGATCTAATTGGGTATATGTTTATGATTTCATTGCGTTTGTATTATTTATGGTTTTTTATCATTTGTCTCATTTCGACTTTATTGGCTGGTGTACTGGCTGCGATTTTACCAAATAGTATCGGCGGTATCCTCACCGCACTTCCTTATCTGATTGCGATCATCTTTGTATTATTCAAATTTTTAAAACAACAACAACGTGCACCCAGTACCCAAGAGAAAAAACGTTTAACACTCGCCTTTACCCTGATTTTTTGGGGATATAATGTATTGGGCTTATTGTTGGGGCTATTTATCTTTGCTCGTAAAGATCCTGAAGTTTGGCAGAACTTCCTCTTATATTTGCAACAACCTAAATTCTTGCTGACTGTACTCGCGATGTGGTTGATGCTGGCGATTCCATTATTCTTAATTACTTATTGGTTTTATGGCAAGCAAGCACAGCGAATGGCGCATAAGATGTTTGGATAGTTTCAAAGTCATCTTGTAATTCATTTTTATTCTGTTATAGCTACTTATACATATCATTTTTGATAGGTAGCATCATGCAAAAATTGACTGTACTGGTAACTGGGGCGAGTGGTTTCATCGGCTCTCAACTTTTACCGTTTCTGTTAGAACAAAAATATCAAGTTATTGCCTTAACTCGACAAAAACAAAAGCGTGCTCAACATCCTCATTTAACTTGGGTGACTGATTTAGAACAGGTTCAGCACTCTGAAATAGACTATGTGATTAATCTCGCTGGTGAAAATATTGGGCAGAAACGCTGGAGCGAACAACGGAAAAGGCAACTCATAGAAAGCCGAGTCAGTACGACAGAAAAGCTCTATGAATGGTTAGAGCGTAAACAGATTTATCCTAAATGTATTATTTCAGGTTCAGCGATTGGTTATTACGGGATTGATCCGACTGAACAATGGGCGACAGTGTGCGATGAAAATTCGCCTCCACACGATATTTTTATGTCAGAACTATGCCAAGCTTGGGAACAGGCAGCATTAAAATTTTCTAATCAAAATACCAAGATCATTCGTTTAGGTGTGGTTTTTGCGGGTGATGGTGGAATCTTGCCGCAGATGCTCTTACCTATTAAATTGAATATGGTCAGTAAAATTGGTACAGGATTACAACCCGTAGTATGGATTCATATTCAGGATGTACTTCGCGCCATTTTATTTTTGTTGACTTTGGAAAGCTCACAAAAGGTTTATAATCTTGTTGCTCCTGAACAATCCAATCAACAGCGTTTTGCCCGTATTGCAGCCAACGTTTTAAAGCGTAAACCATTTATGCGGATGCCAAAATGTATCTTTGAATGGGGCTTAGGTGAACAGTCGCAATTGATTTTAAATGGGCAATATGTACAACCAAGTGCTTTATTAGCGCATGGGTTTGAATTTAGTTATCCCGATCTTGAGTCTGCATTACAACAAATTCTAAGGCGTGACTAAGGCCAAGCGCTGCAATCGTTGAGGTGAATAAGCTGTTGGATTGACAAAAGTTTCTTGTCCTAATATCAACTGGCGTAGAAGTTGAGCCGATCCAGCACCCATACATAGCCCATTACGGAAATGTCCAAAGTTTGCCCATAGATTTTCTATTTCAGATATCGCACCAATATAAGGAATACCGTGTGGCGAACTAGGGCGTAAGCCTGCCCAACGTTTCACAATCGGGAACTGTTCCAACTCAGGAATCATCTCCAAACAAGCCGTTAAAATGTCATGTTGTGTTTGTTGATCAACGGCAGTGCTAAATCCACACTCCGACATACTCGAACCACATACGATATGACCATCTTGACGTGGAATCAGATACATCACACGATTCATACACATGGTGGGGAGCCAGTTTTCAGGGGTTTTAAACAGTAGCATCTGACCTTGGACGGGATGAACAGGAATATTTCGTTGTATTTGTTCAACCCAGTGTTGACTCCATGCTCCAGACGCAAGTACCACTTGATCGGCAAAATATTGTTGCCCATCTTCCGCCTGTAAGCCATGCACTTTTTTATTTTTAATAATGAGTTTTTCAATCGGGCAGTATTCAAAAAAACGGACTGAAGAGTGTTGTTTTAAATAGCTGATCAGTGATTGGAGTAAACGAGGATTGCGGACATTTGAAAGCTCTGGGAAATAGATTGCTTGTTCGAAGTCCGTAGAGATATGCTGATTTACCTGTTGGATGTCATCGCCTGTTAAGTATTCACAACGTTGCATCG
The DNA here is from genome assembly GCF_031456775.1 of Acinetobacter sp. 3657. Taxonomy (NCBI): domain Bacteria; kingdom Pseudomonadati; phylum Pseudomonadota; class Gammaproteobacteria; order Moraxellales; family Moraxellaceae; genus Acinetobacter; species Acinetobacter sp. 3657. The sequence continues at coordinate 43,249 of NZ_JAVDVH010000007.1, forward strand.
GCTCATGATATTTTTCAGCATATTCCAAGCCTATTTGGAAGTCACCCTTATCAAAAATCAGCATACCTGTATCGTGAATTTGAAAATCAATGCCTGTGATGGGGTATAGTTTCTCATTCCACCTTTGATATAGGGATTTGCCATATTTGGCGAGTTGATTCACTTCAGGTGCATATCGCCAAGGGTACATCGGGGAGAGGATACCGCCACCCGCCCACGAAGCGGCTTGACCAGCTTGTTGTTGATCAAAAATATCGACTGAGCAGCCTTGTTCAGCAAGCTCAAGTGCAGTCATTAAGCCGCTAATCCCTGCACCAATGATGGCAATATGCATAAGTGGAGTTCTATTTCATCTCTTTCAGTTTACGCGCTGCTTCTTCTGCAAAATAAGTCCAGATACCATCTGCACCTGCACGACGACAGCACATCAATGATTCTAAAATCACACTGTCAGATAACCAACCATTTTGAATCGCGCCTGCAAGCATGGCGTATTCACCACTCACCTGATAGATGAAGGTCGGAACGCCAAAGGTGTCTTTTACCTCACGGACGATATCGAGATAAGGCATACCCGGTTTGACTATCACCATGTCTGCGCCTTCTTGAAGATCCAATGCGATTTCATGCAACGCTTCGGCACGGTTGCCGATGTCCATTTGGTAATTATATTTATTGCCGCCTTTTAAGTTGCTTGCTGAGCCAACTGCATCACGGAATGGACCATAGAAGCTAGATGCGTATTTCGCTGAATAAGCCATGATGTTGGTATAAATAAAACCATTTTGTTCAAGCGCTTGGCGAATCGCACCAATACGACCATCCATCATGTCACTTGGGGCAACTACATCAGCACCTGCCGCAGCATGGCTTAAGGCTTGTTTAACCAAGCATTCAACTGTTTCATCATTCAAGACATAACCTGTCTCATCAATAATCCCGTCTTGACCATGCGTGGTATATGGATCAAGTGCGCCGTCTGTAATTAACACCATTTCTGGTAATTCTTTTTTTAATAAACGACACGTGGTTTGTACTAAACCATTTTCATCCCAAGCGGCTTCAGCCGTCAGACTTTTATCTTGTTGTGGGGTAACTGGAAATAATGCAAGTTTTGATACCCCCAGTTCCAACAAGCTTTCAGCTTTTTTGAGTAATAAATCAGCAGATAAGCGTTGCACATTTGGCATACTTGGGATGTCTTGAGTTTGTTGCTGTCCAGGTAATACAAATACTGGATAAATCAAATGATTAGCTGTGAGTTGTGTTTCACTGACCATGGCACGAAGTTGGTCATTTTTACGGATACGGCGCATGCGAGTCGCAGGAAAAGCAGGACGATTGAACGTATAAGTCATAACAATCTCGATGTTCAGTATTACACTATAGGAGTAATTGAATCTTTTTAAGTCACGCTAGGGGAGAACTTAGCGGCTTAGGTCAATTAAATATCCTCGCTATTGTAGCCCCATAATTTTAGATTTGTACAAAATAATGGGATGTTTATCGTTCCTTTGGATTTAGACAGCGTATGAATGATGTAAAGAAAAACTGGACAGGTAATATTCAGTTAGGTGCTAAAGCCGATCATGGCGTGGTGTTAAAACAGCTTTGTAAAGCATTTAATTCTTCACCATTTTTTAAGCACTGTGGCATGGTCATGCGAGTGGTTGATGATCAAATCGAGGGTTATATCGACATGCAATCTGAACTGATTGGTAATGTCGCTTTCCAAATTTTGCATGGTGGTGTTGCTGCAACAATGCTGGATAGTATTGGTGGTGTGGTGGCGATGGAACAACTTTATCGTCGTGCAAGCCCCGAAGATTTACCAGATACCATTAAAAAAGTGTCTCGCTTAGCGACGGTCGATATGCGTGTTGATTATTTAGCACCGGGGCGGGGGAAATTCTTCATCGCACGTGCAGAAACATTACGTTTAGGGCGCAAGGGCTGTACCATGCGCATGACCATGGTCAATGATGAAGAGAAACCGATTGCAACCGCAATTGCATCTTATGCATTTTAGCTATCTCCTGAATACTAAAGCGTCTTTGGACGCTTTTTTTATTTTTATAATCCATATCAAAAAATAATCATAAACATAAGCCTGATGAATCTTGTTTTTTTAAGTATAGCGATTCTGATGGTCAGAATAATTATAGCCCTTTGTTTGTTTTTAGCTTTTAAATTTTAATATTCCGTTAAGTATTCAAAATTAAGCTGGTCGGCTGATTAAACCAAAAGTTAAAAAGTCGTTTTAATTTTCAGGAATAACCTATGACTGACGCCCCAGCAAATTCACAGAATATGGTTTCAGACTCGGCATCAGATGATGCGATGAAAGCAAAACGTAAAAAGTTTCTTGGATTTTTTGCGCTCATTCTGATTCTTGCCGCAATTTTGTATGCGATTTGGGCGCTATTTTTCAATCATTCCGTCAGCACAGATAATGCTTATGTCGGCGCAGAAACTGCTCAGATTACTTCAATGGTTAGTGGGCAAGTGGCTGAAGTATTGGTGAAAGATACCCAACAAGTGAAACAGGGTGATGTGTTGGTTCGGATTGATGAACGTGACGCCAAGATTCAATTGGCTCAGGCGCAAGCCGAGCTTGCAAAAGCACAACGTCAATATAAACAAAGCCAAGCCAATAGTCGTTCTTTGAACTCTCAAGTTGGGGTACACAATGATGAAATTATCAGTGCCCAAGCCCAAGTCAATAAAGCTCAAGCGGATTTTGATCGTGCTGTATTGGAGCTGAAACGACGTAATGAGCTTGCTGTTTCAGGGGCGATATCCAAAGAAGAACTCAGCAAAGCACAAAGTGCCGTTTCTACGGCTAAAGCCAGTTTGGATTTAGCTCAGGCGGGTTTAGCTCAAGCAACCTCAAGCCGTAAAGCTGCTGAAAGTACGCTCGCGGCCAATGAAGCATTGATTCAGGGTGTCAATGAAGCTTCAACGCCTGACGTTTTAGTGGCTAAAGCACATCTCGATCAAGCAACACTGGATCTGGAGCGTACCGTGATTCGTGCACCTGTTGATGGTGTGGTGGCGCGCCGTAATATTCAAATTGGACAACGTGTTGCACCAGGCACAGTGATGATGTCGGTTGTTCCAATTTCTGCGTTATATGTCGACGCCAATTTTAAAGAAAGCCAACTCGCTAAAGTAAAAACAGGGCAAAAAGTCACTTTAAGCGCTGATTTATATGGTGATGACGTGGTTTATCACGGTGTAGTACAAGGTTTCTCTGGGGGTACAGGTTCAGCATTTGCTTTGATTCCCGCACAAAATGCGACAGGGAATTGGATCAAGGTGGTACAGCGTTTACCTGTGCGAATTACGCTTGATCCTAAAGAACTTGCAAAGCATCCACTGCGGGTTGGGCTGTCGATGCAAGTGAATATTGATCTCGCATCGAAGTAATTGCTATGAAAACTCAGAATCCTTTCGCTGAACTGAGTGGTGGGCGATTACTGCTTGCTGCTTTTGTCATCGCACTCTCAAATTTTATGGTGGTACTGGATACCACCATTGCCAATGTTTCAGTGCCACATATTACGGGGAACTTAGCTGTTTCCAGTTCACAAGGCACATGGGTGATTACCTCCTACGCCGTTGCTGAAGCGATTTGTGTACCACTCACAGGTTGGCTGGCTGGACGTTTTGGAACAGTTCGAGTGTTTGTGTTTGGGCTGATTGGTTTTACGATTTTTTCATTCCTGTGTGGTTTAGCGACTTCATTGGAAATGCTGGTGTTTTTTCGTATAGGTCAAGGATTGTGTGGTGGACCACTCATGCCATTGAGCCAAACCTTATTAATGCGCATTTTTCCACCTGAAAAACACGCACAAGCGATGGGACTATGGGCAATGACCACTGTCATTGGACCGATCCTTGGACCCATTTTGGGTGGTTTGATTAGTGATAATTTGTCGTGGCATTGGATTTTCTTTATCAATATTCCCGTGGGGATTTTTTGTGCTTTAGCTGCGGTGCGGTTGTTATCTGTGACTGAAACCAAAACTGAAAAATTGCGTATAGATGCGATTGGTCTTGGTTTACTGGTGCTATGGATCGGTGCGCTGCAATTGATGCTCGATTTGGGTCACGAAAGAGATTGGTTTAATAGCAGCAGTATAATTATGCTCGCTTTGGTCGCTATCATTGGGTTTATTGTATTTATGATTTGGGAGCTTACGGAAAAGTATCCTGTGGTGAATTTATATGTGTTCCGACATCGAGGTTTTAGCGTTTCGGTACTTGCTTTGGCTTTTGGTTTTGGATCATTTTTTGGCAGTATTGTTTTAATCCCACAATGGTTGCAAATCAACTTGGGTTATACCGCAACATGGGCTGGGTATCTCACGGCAACGATGGGTTTTGGTAGTTTGACCATGTCACCGATTGTGGCAAAACTTTCCACTAAATACGACCCGCGAGCATTAGCCAGTTTTGGTTTGGCTTTACTTGGCGTGGTGACGATGATGCGGGCATTTTGGGTCACGGATGCTGATTTTATGGCATTGGCTTGGCCACAAATTTTGCAAGGCTTTGCAGTACCTTTCTTTTTTATTCCACTGTCCAATATTGCGATGGGTTCAGTATTGCCACAAGAAATGGCATCTGCCGCAGGGTTAATGAATTTCTTGAGAACGATGGCTGGGGCAATCGGTGCTTCTATTGCGGTCACGATCTGGGATGATCACGCCAAAGTGGCACGGAGTGAAATGGTCAATGGCTTACATCCACAAGAAGTACAGAATGCGTTAATCCAAAATGGATTTTCCTCTGATGCAACTTTAGGCATGATCGCAAGTCTGGTGGACAAAGAAGCCATTACGATTTCTGCCAATCATGTCTTTATGATTATGGCGATGGTGTTTGTATTTGCCAGTATCCTGATTTGGATGAGCCCTAAACCGAAAGGTAGCGTGGATGGTATGCCTTCTCACTAATCATAAAAAACACTTTTAGATGATGGTTTTCGGCTTGTTTTCTAAATACTGGTTGAGTTTGGAAATGGCAGATTATGTTTGTATTTATCAAAATACGGCATGCTAGAATCGGGTAGATCAGTTAAAAATTAAGCTAGATAAAACAAGGAGGAATATTATTAGGTACTGGGAATAAACCTAACTCATTCAATATTATTAAAACTTTAATTTTATCAAATATTAAAAAACCTCAATACCTGAGAACAATTAAACTTGCATAGCAATTGCATGGATAGGCAGGCATAAATAGTGGAGTGATCACGTGAATAAAAGATATACATTTCTTTTCAGTAGCTTATTAGCAGTCGGTTTATTACAAGGGTGTGGAAGTGATTCCTCATCAGATCAGTCCAAAGATGATTCAAATATTGGTCAGCCACCGCAGTCGAATTTAATTGTAGATAATGACCCGAGCAGTTGTAGCAAATTGGCGCAAGATGGTTCAAGTGTCGTGGTTGGATCTAACCAAAATGGTGATCCATCAGCTCCTGAAGCTGCATCGGGTTATAAGTTAGGTCATACCGTAAAATATGCAGATAAATATATGGTGGTGGCAAATACCCCACTCGCGGTAAAAGCAGGCTGTGATATTTTAAAAGCTGGCGGCAGTGCAGTTGATGCTGCTGTTGCCGTACAAGCTGTACTGGGTTTAGTTGAGCCACAATCAAGTACCATTGCTGGTAGTGGTTTTATGATGTACTACGATGCCAAGACTAAAACCGTAACTGCCTATGATGGTCGGGAAACAGCACCTGCCGCAGCCAATGAATATTATTTAATTCGCCAAAATATAGATGATCCAAACTCACCTGCACCTGTACCAAGTGCTCGTCGTAGTGGACGCTCTATAGGCGTGCCGGGCGTCATGCGTTTGTTGGAGCAGGCTCAGCAAGAACATGGCAAACTTAAATGGAACCAGCTTTTTGATGAAGCGATTCATTTGGCTGACCATGGCTTTCGTATTCCGGGGCGTTTAGCCAGTGCTATTGAAAGTAATGCCAGCAATCTAGCGCTAGATGCAAATGCGATGAAGACCTATTTTTATCCTGATGGTACACCTAGAAAAGTAGGTGAAAGCATGACCAATCAGGACTATGCAAAAACGCTAGAAGCACTTGCAAAGCAAGGGGCTGGGGCAATGTATAGTGGTCCGATTGCTAGAAATATTGTTGAAAAGGCTGGGCAGATGGTGGGAGATGATCCAGCACGTACACCAATGACACCAAGCTTGATGACTTTGCAGGATTTATCCGATTATCAAGTTAAAAAACGCAACCCCATTTGTACGACCTACCGTGACCGTTACTACATTTGTACGATGCCACCTCCATCTTCGGGTGGTATTGCTGTTGCTCAAACACTGGGTATTTTAGAAAGCTTTGATATGGCTAAATACCCACCTAAAAACCCAGAAAATGAAGGTGGAGTACCGGATGTAATGGGTGTGCATTTGGTGTCTGAGGCAGAGCGTTTGGCTTATGCCGACCGTGACAAATATGTAGCAGACACTGACTTTGTGCCTTTACCTGCACGTGGTATTGCTAGTTTGCTTGATAAAAACTACTTAAAACAACGTGCCGCATTGATTAACCCAAGCCAGAGTATGGGGGTGGCACAGGCAGGTGATTTCAATTCAGCTTTTGGTGTCGATAGCACTGTTGAGCATGGTACAACTCAGTTCACGATTGTGGATGCTTATGGCAATGTGGTTTCAATGACATCGACTGTTGAATCGAGTATGGGGTCTTTTCACATGGTGGATGGTTTCTTACTGTCGAATCAGTTGACTGACTTTAGTGCTAATCCTTATGACAGCACAGGGGCACTGGTTGCCAACCGTGTGGAAGGTGGTAAACGTCCTCGTAGTACGATGGCACCTACTTTGGTCTTTAAGGGCAGCACGCCAGATGAGTTTTATATGGCAACTGGCTCACCTGGGGGCGGAACCATTATTCAATATGTGGTAAAAACTTTGGTTGCTGCGCTGGACTGGAACTTAAATGCTCAGCAAGCAACTTCTCTGTTGAACTTTGGTGCAACCAATAGTCTAAATACCAATATTGATAGCTCCAATGATCAGCTCTCTTTGATTGAACTGATCGAAGGTTTAAAAGCAAAAGGGCATAGTGTTGCTAATACTGCGCAAACGAGTGGTATTTCAACGATTATGAAAGTCAAAATTGATAAGCAAAGCAAATATGCGGGTGGGGCAGATCCACGCCGTGAAGGCATTGTTTTAGGCAATGGAGCTTTGTAGACTAAACTTAAAAAGCTGTCATTTTTGGCAGCTTTTTTTATGCAGGCCTTGAAAAAAACAAAAGCTACTCAATTATATAAATATGCCCATTAATGGCGGACTGTTGATAAAATGCGCAGTATTTTATTTTAGTTATGCTATGATGTGCGTTCAACTATGGGGATGTTTCTGGCTTCGACGCTGGTGATGAAACTTATAGATGCATGCCGAGAGCGCATTTTCTCTCGTAAATCAAATTTGCATTTTTTAGTCGCAAACGACGAAACTTACGCTCTAGCTGCCTAAGGGCAGCTTGTCCGCTTCACTGAATACTTGTGGTTAGTGAACCCGACTGTAGCGCACGCACACAAGTCCGTATAGAGCCAAGCCTCGGGGCTTTATACCAAACTAAGAGGATCGCGATTTGTACCCTGTTCGTCGGGTCACAAAGAGTTAAAATAGTAGACGATATCTAAGCATGTAGTATTCTCGAGTGTAGTGCTGGCGGACGCGGGTTCAACTCCCGCCATCTCCACCAAAATTCTCTATATAAAAAAGCCACTTATCATAAGTGGCTTTTTTATTGCCACATTTTCTTACTTAACCCAATAGGGTTTGACCTTATTTCACATTTCTGGGTAAAAATTGGGTAATTTTTACCGCTCGAAAGCGGTATCGGTCATTTCAATTTATTGTAGTTGGTCAACAGAGCAAATCTAACCCATCAAAAAAGTTATTTTAAATCCGCAACAATTCAGATTCATTTAAGCTTAGCCAATTAGTCTATGCATACGGTAAAGCCGTATCAGTATGAAAAACCCTTCGCCACATTCCTCAGATGTGGCTTTTTTTTATGTCTAAAATTCAAGATTTATAGTTTTATTTTAGAATTTAATATATTAAATCTTCTTCATTTCTTCTGAAACATAGACAGGGGACATTTGTCTTGCATCAAGTTCTTCACCGCAGCAGTCACATGTAAGTGTGGGCTTGGTGACATTGCCACAGCTTTTATGTAGATAGCGAAGTTCTGGGAATTCTTTATTTTCATTTTGCCAAAGATTTCCCCAACCACTCATGGTGACAAGGATTGGGTAAAGTGCCAGTCCTTTTTCTGTCAGTCTATATTCATACCGTTTTGGCGCTTCATGATAGAGCACTTTCTCAAAAATATTGTTGTCTACCAAACGATTAATCCGTTCAGTTAATAAATGACGAGTGATACCCAACTGCTTTTGAAAGTCATCAAAACGTCGAGTTTTCATAAAGGCATTACGAATAATAAGTAAGGTCCAGCGATCCCCAAAGATAGACAACGTCCTTGCGATCGGGCAGTTCATTTCACCAAGTTCATGCCATTTCATTGAATACCCCATCTATTTATCTTTACAGGAACAAGACTGTCATTTTAGGACAACTTGAGCCATTAAGACATCAGCTTTATTGACAATATATCTTAGCATCGTTATTTTGATTATATAAGTTCTTTTTTGGAACTTGCTATTTTGAGATAAACTTTTTGAGGTGAGTCATGTCTGTATCCGTGTTGAAAGAAAAAACAAAGCAAAAAACACCTGCATCATTTCCTGTACGCCGTATGGATTATGAGTTTGCAGATATGCCAAAGTATTGGTGTAATAATGAACCTACATTTACTCATTATTTCACAGGCTTATCCACGTTATTTCCTGAGGGCGAATCCTACTTTGTGCGATCAGTTCGTGCTTTGCGTGGACAGATAAAAGAGAATGAGCAATTAGATCGTGATATTGGCGCATTTATCGGTCAAGAAGCCATGCATTCCAAAGAGCACCACGCATTTCACCTTAGTGCTCAACAATATGGTTTAGACCCTGAGTCATTAGAAAAAATCACGGGAACTATTCTCAAAGCAATTGAAAAAACGTTCCCAAAAAAATGGAATTTATTAGTCACAGTCGGTCTAGAACATTACACCGCAGTACTGGTGGTGGAAATGATGAAAAACGTCAATGAACTAATGACTGATGAAACCATTCGTAACCTCTGGTTATGGCATAGTGTTGAGGAGACAGAGCATAAAGCCGTTGCCTACGATATGTATCAATATTTGTATGGTCAAGGGCTGTCTGCGTATATCCCTAGAATTGTGATTTTTACGTTTAGTATTGCTTTGATCACACTGATGTCAAATGTTTATCAAGTGATGTTAATGTCTAGAGATAAACAAATGCTGAATCTAAAATCTTGGGCAAAATTTGCTGGGTTTACGGTACAAGCATATCGAACGTTTGTACCACAATTTTTCTCTTATTATCGTTTTAACTTTCATCCAAATGATACGGATGAATCTGAAATCGTGGCGCAAACCAAAATAAAAATTGGTTTGTCTAAAACTACACAGTTTCTACCATCATAATTCTAGGAGAAATTTATGCAATTACAAGCATCAAAAGCAAATTGGGTAATGACTCCTCGACAAGTTAAATTTGAATGGAATGATTCACCATTGCATTGGATTCCACAAGATCCTTTGGCAAGTCATGGCGTTAATCATTTTAGTTTTACTTTGGTTCGTGGAGAATATTTTTTCTGCCGAATGTTTAATAAAGCATTGCCATTTATTCATGATGAAAAACTGATAGAAGATACCAAAATATTTATTCGACAAGAAGCGATTCATTCGCAAGCACATAAAGGCTCTATTGAAAAGTATCTGGTACGTTATGGTGTTGATGTTGAAAATCAATATAAGCGTGTAGTAAAACTTTTTGATCATCTTTTAGCAGATAAACCTTTAGGTTTTAATTTACCAAAATCATGGCAAAGGTCTTGGCTAAATACTAGAGTGGGACTTGTTGCTGCGGCAGAACATTTTACCGCAGCAATTGGTGAATATGTTTTGACGCGTTCGGATTGGGAAGCACGTGGTTGTGATCCTGTCGTCAGTGATTTGTTTACATGGCATAGCGCTGAAGAGGTTGAGCATCGTACAGTTGCCTATGATGTTTATCAGCATATTTCAGGTAATTATCCATTACGCGTTGGTATTATGGCTGTGACCGCACCAATTTTTACCTATCTTATGGCAGCAGGGACAGTGCAGTTGGCAAAAGATGATCCTGCTATTCCAAAGCAGCAAAAAAGTATTTGGCGAATTGAGTTTTGGAAGGCTTGGCATCGTTCTGATTTAAATGGATATTTACCTGGGCCTGTATGGTATTTAAAGACAAGTCTACGTTTTTTAAAACCAAGTTATCATCCATATTATGAAGCTTCGACTGAGCGTGCTCAAGCTTATCTAGCTCAATCTGCTGCTGTTCTTGCACCTCTTAGTGGTAAATCATCTTTGCCGGAGGTGGTGTCGTGAATCACGTTGAAAAACATAAGTTCTACGTTCACTCTGGAAATATCTGTCTAGCTGCTTATCGTTGGGGAATAGAGGATTTGCAAAAAGATACGGTTGTTCTTATACATGGCTACCCCGATTCTGCTGATGTTTGGCAATCTGTTGCAGAGTTTTTAGTACCTAATTTTAATGTGATTGCTTATGATGTAAGAGGCGCAGGCTTATCTGATATTCCTGAATCTACAGCAGGATATGCTTTTGATTTATTAGTTCAGGATTTAGCTGAGATTGTTTGTGCGGTAAGTCCAGATCGACTCGTTCATATTGTTGGGCATGACTGGGGGGCTTTACAAGCATGGGAGGCCGTATTAGGAGACCGTTTAAAAAACCAAATTGCCTCATATACGGCACTAGCGCCTAGTGCGGATCATGTCGGTTGGTGGTTCCATCGTCAACTTAAAAGAAGAAATCTGCAAGGCTATTTTAATGTAGTCAAACGTTTAACAGCATCTAGTTATATGGGAATGTTACAGCTACCGATATTGCCAGAATTAACTTGGCATTTAGGATTAGATAAAACGTGGCCAAAGCTTCTGGGCTATTTAGAAAAGACAAAAGTTGAAAAAAGTCCAACGCAGCTTAGAAATGCAATTAGTGGATTAGGGCTTTATCGTCAAAATTTAACAGCACCGCTTTTAAGACCATCACGTCGGACAACCACAATACCTGTGCAAATGTTATTAATGAATCAAGATCCTTTTGTACCAGTTTCGATGAGTAGAGGTATGGAGGAATGGGTGAGTGATATTCACTACACCGAAGTTTCTGCTGGGCATTGGGGGATTTTAAGTCAGCCTCAGGCGGTTGCAGAAAAGATTCAACAATTTGTGCGACTTTACTCAGTCAATCAACCGAAGCAAATTACATAAAAGTATGATCAAAACAAACAGTGAGAGTGAATTAATGAAAAGCCCAAATCAAATGACTGGTTTAGAACTCATGCAAGCATTTCAGCAAGGCTTAGTACCAGCTCCCGGTATTGCGAAAACAATGGGGATGGAAGGTGTCGGAGAGGTTGAATATGGTCGTATCGTATTTATTGCGGTTGCAGATGAGCGTCATACCAATCCACTAGGTGGCGTGCATGGCGGTTTCGCAGCGACAGTTTTGGACTCAGTGACAGGCTGTGCAACACATACTGTGCTTGCGGCAGGTGAGGGATACGGAACAACCGATTTAGCCATTAAAATGTGTCGTCCAATGCCCTTTAATAAAAAGTTAATTGCTGAAGGCAAGGTCATCAATGTCGGAAAGAGTTTGGTGATTTCTGAAGGTTATCTGCGTGATGAAGATGGAAAATTGTATGCCCATGCCACTGCCACCAATATGATTATTCGTGCTTAGCTGAAGTGTAAGGTGTATAGCCTCTAAGTGATATGCTTCATTGGAAGCATATTGCTTTTATTTGTGCCTCCTACAAATCTCACTCTGTACAAGTAACATAATAATTTTATAGGGAAAACAATGAAAAAATCAGCGGTGTTACATCAATGGGAAATTTCACCTTTCTGCCAGAAAGTAGCCAGAATGTTGAGGTTCAAAGAAATTCCATTTGAAACCGTAAACTACAATGGTGTTTTGGGTGCAAAAGTTCCCATGCTCAGTAAGGTCGGTAAAGTACCTGTATTAGATATTAATGATCAACGTCTTCAGGATAGTACGCGAATCGCCCGTTATCTCGATGAAGCATACCCAGATTCCCCAAGACTTTATCCAACTGATCCATTACAAAAGGCTTACGTCGAACTTTGGGAAGACTGGGCAGACGAATTATTGTATTTCTATGAGGTTCATTTTCGAGTCAGTGATGCTGATGCCTTAAACCACGCTGTTGCAATTAGTGCCGAAGGTCGTCCTAAGCATGAAGCATTTTTGATGAAACCTTTATTGAGATCGGCTTTGAATTTCCAGCTCAAAATGCAGGGCACAGGTCGTATGTCAAAGTCAGATATCGAAGCTGAGTTTATTCGTCATCTAGAACGTATTGAACTGGTGCTAGGTGCTACAGGTTGGTTGGTTGGTGATCGTAAAACAGTTGCAGACATTGCAGTGGGTTCACAGCTTTTAGAAATTATACGCACCAGTAAAATTTGGGGACCGAAAATTAACAGTTATCCAAACATCGCGGCTTGGATCGTATTGATATGAGTATGCGAGTCGCTGTCGTCATTGGGGTGGGAGCAGAGCAAGGCATCGGTGCAGCCATATCACGGCGGTTTGCTCAAGTCGGTTTAAAAGTTTATGTGGTTGGTCGAACCCTCAGTAAGTTGCAAGCAGTGACTCAAACCATTACTCAGCACGGTGGAAATGCTGTTGCTTATAAACTAGATGCAGAAGATCCTGAACAGATTCAGTCTTTATTTAAGAAGATTATTTCTCAGAATGAACAGCTTGAAGTGGTTGCACATAATGTCGGTGGCAATATTCCATCCCTGTTTTTAAAAACCAAGCTCTCATTCTTTTCAAACATGTGGCGGTCTACCTTTCTATCTGCCTATTTAGTTTCACAATCGTGCCTCAAGATTTTTGAGCAGCAACAAAAAGGAACCTTGATTTTCACAGGTGCGAGTGCATCCATACGTGGCAAACCTTTTTTCGCAGCATTTACTATGGGCAAATCGGCGCTACGTGCTTATGCGCTCAATTTAGCAAGTTTGTATAAGCCGAAAAATATACATATTGCGCATGTTGTGGTTGATGGCATGGTCGATGGAGATCGGGTCAATCATGCATTGTTTGGTCTTGGACGTTTAGCGAGATTGACGCGCGGTACAGGTGGTTTAAATATTGAGGCAATTGCAGACAATTATTTAATGCTATATCAACAAAGCAATGATTTGTGGACACATGAATTAGATTTACGTCCTTTTCGGGAGCGGTTTTAAGATGAAAAGGATCTTTAATTACTTCTTTCGCCAAGACTTAGAAGCACAGGGCTGTATCGTTGTGGTTGGTGATGAAATACATCATCTTAGCCATGTTTGTGTGGAACAGCGTAAGCAAAAAAAGTTACATGTTTATCAAGTCTTGAATGATGCTAAACATACTTCAATACACATAGAATGTCAGAATCCAGAACTTACGACGATCTATTTAAATTTAGTCAATCCTGTTGCATTAAAAAACTTGATGCAGCACATTCGACAGCAAGCACATCACATTGAACTTTGTATATTTCAACCCAGTTTTAAAGTGTTAAATGAAGAAGATATGCTTTCTATTCAACAGGTTGAGTTACAGTGGAAAAACACAGGGCTAAGTGCGGTCAGTATTTCACAAATAATGATTAAGCATATGCTTGCACAGAGAAAAGGCACATTCATTTTCCTTGGTATGCAAAATAAAATAATATCAAATGCTGATCTTCTCGCTCAAAGTATGTTTGCGAGTATTCGGGCATTGTCACAGTCATTATCAAGAGAGTTTCATCCTAAAGGGATTCATATTGCCTATTGTGAGCTAGAAACATGGGATCGCCAGAATCAGCCATTAATGAAATCTATTCATCAACTATGCTGGCATATTCACAAACAACCTAACTCCACTTGGAGTCAGGAAGTGAGTATAAGAGGGCTTTAAATTTTATAAGTCGATAACAAAATACTGGTCTCACTATTATAGATCCCTGAAATATTTCGGATCCTTTCCAAAGCTTTATCAAAATTCTCTAAACTATCTGATTGTAATTCCACCAAAATATCCCATTTCCCATTGGTGGTATGCAGGCGCTCCACCGCAGATTCTAAGCGTAATTCTCGAATGACGGCCTGCGCTTTGGTTCCTTCAACCATAATGCTCATCCATGCTCGAATGATATTTTTTTCTGCATTTGGGCGGAAACGCACCGTATATCCAGTAATAACACCAGTCGATTCCATGTATTCAATACGCTTCTGTACAGTTGCCCTCGATACGCGTGTCTTGGCAGCCAAATCTGTAATCGACATCCGTGCATTGTCTTTCAGTAATCCTAAGAGAATATGATCAATATTGTTCATTTTGATATTTACTATGAGCAGATTGCTAAAAAATAATTCATTTTAGTCATAAAAACAAATTTTATGAATCATTTTGATTCTTAATAATAATGATTATACGAAGCCCCAAACATTTCACTCAATTTTATGAAGCTGAATGTGGATCAGGGAGGATGGGGTGAAAAGGAGACCCTGAATAAAAAGGGAATCTGTAGATAACAGGGATAATTGATTAATTAAGGAACAGATGATGTCTTTATCATATACGGATCAAAATAGCGGTGCTTGGCAAACTTATCTCACTCAAATTGATCGAGTGACACCATATTTAGATGCAGACCTCAGCAATTTTGTGAATACGCTAAAACGCCCAAAACGTACTTTAATCGTGGATGTTCCAATTGTGATGGATGATGGAAGTATCCGTCATTTTGAGGGTTACCGCGTACAGCACAACTTGTCGCGTGGTCCGGGTAAAGGCGGTATCCGCTATCATCATGATGTTGAATTGAATGAAGTCATGGCATTATCTGCTTGGATGACCATCAAAACTGCCGTACTCAATCTGCCATTTGGTGGTGCCAAAGGTGGTATCCGTGTCAATCCTAAAGAACTTTCATCACGTGAATTAGAGCGTTTAACCCGTCGTTTTACCAGCGAAATCAGCCCAATTATCGGTCCTCAAATTGATATTCCTGCACCAGATGTGGGTACAAATGCCGATATTATGGGTTGGATGATGGATACCTACTCAAGTATCAAAGGTCATACTGTAACCGGCGTAGTAACAGGTAAACCTGTACATTTAGGTGGTTCGTTGGGGCGTGTTCGTGCAACAGGTCGTGGAGTATTCGTTACTGGCTTAGAAGTCGCCAAAAAAATCAATCTGGTTGTCGAAGGCAGTAAAGTTGCGGTTCAGGGTTTTGGTAATGTAGGTAACGAAGCCGCATATTTGTTTAGTCATGCAGGTGCAAAAGTGGTTTGTGTACAAGACCATACAGGCACAATTTTTAATGCTGAAGGGCTAAACGTAAAAGCATTGCAAAACCATGTTACAGAACAGGGTGGCGTGATGGGTTATGCCGATGCCACAGTGATTGCAGATGAAGCATTTTGGGATGTCGATATGGATATTCTGATTCCTGCGGCATTAGAAGGTCAGATTACCGTTGAACGTGCGCAAAAATTAAAGGCCAAAATCGTACTTGAAGGCGCCAATGGCCCTACGTATCCAGAGGCAGACGATGTCTTTATTGATCGAAATATCGTTGTTGTCCCAGATGTAATTTGTAACGCTGGTGGTGTGACCGTCAGTTATTTTGAATGGGTTCAAGATATGGCGAGTTACTTCTGGACAGAAGATGAGATCAATGAACGTCTCGACAAATTAATGATTCAAGCGACGGCAGATGTTTGGGAAATTGCCCAGCATAAAGCATGTAGCCTGCGTACTGCTGCGTATATCTTGGCGTGCGAACGTATTTTAAAAGCGCGTAAAGAACGCGGTATTTTCCCTGGATAAATTTGTATATCAGTTTAAAACTGGGCTGTGAAATATTGAAATAGATTGATATTTAAACAGCCCGACGATCAAACAGGAAGTGAGTAAATAAAATGAGCAATGTCGCGATTACACGTAGCAATTTTAATGATTGGATGGTTCCCGTTTTTGCGCCAGCAAATTTCATTTTAGTGCGTGGTGAAGGCTCTCGTCTGTGGGATCAAAATGAAAAAGAATATATTGATTTTGCAGGTGGAATTGCAGTCAATGCGCTAGGTCATGCCCATCCAGTTGCAGTCAATGCGCTGACAGAACAAGCGCAAAAGCTTTGGCATATTGGTAATGGTTATACCAATGAACCTGTATTGGGTCTTGCCAAGCAATTGGTCGATAGTACTTTTGCAGACAAAGTATTTTTCTGTAACTCTGGTGCAGAAGCCAATGAAGCTGCGTTAAAACTGGCGCGTAAAGTCGGTCTATTAAGCGGCAACCCAAAAAAGAATCATATCGTTGCATTTAAAAATGCCTTTCATGGTCGTACTTTATTTACTGTGACTGCTGGTGGCCAACCGAAATATTCTCAAGATTTTGCGCCACTGCCTGAAGGTATTGAACATACCGCATTCAATGATTTAGAGGCTGCAAAAGCTGTCATCACTGATGATACTTGCGCGGTGATTGTTGAACCGATCCAAGGTGAGGGTGGGGTTGTTCCTGCTGATCTTGAGTTCTTAAAAGGTTTACGCGCGCTGTGTGATGAAAAAGGCGCAGTGCTGATTTTTGATGAAGTACAAACAGGTGTGGGGCGTACAGGTTCGCTCTACGCTTATATGAATACAGGTGTTACACCAGATATTTTGACCACAGCAAAAGCACTCGGAGGTGGTTTCCCTATTGGTGCAATGATCACCACGGATAAATACGCCAACATGTTTGCGGTGGGCGATCATGGCACAACTTATGGTGGCAATCCATTGGCATCTGCGGTAGCCGCAGCGGTATTTGGATTTATCAATACGCCTGAAGTTTTAGATGGGGTCAAACAGCGTCATCAGTACTTTGTTGATGCTTTAAATAAAATCAATGCTGAATTTAATCTGTTCAAAGAAATTCGTGGGCAGGGCTTACTGATTGGTTGTGTACTCAAAGATGAATATGCAGGTAAAGCCAAAAATATCGTCACTTTAGCGGGTGAAGAAGGCCTTTTATCCTTGGTTGCAGGTGCTGACGTGGTGCGTTTTACCCCTTCATTGATTATCCCACAACATGATATTGATGAAGGTCTAAATCGTTTTGCTCGTGCTTTAGCACGCCTCTAAATCTTTAGTGAGCATCTAACCATGATGATTGTTAGACATGCAGCGCATCGGGACTTAGATGATATTTATCGTTTAGCGCAACGAGCAGGAGAGTCTGGCATTGGTCTGACCTCCTTGCCGCAAAATAAAGCGATCTTGGCGGAGCGGATTAGCCGCACCACGCATACTTTAGCGGGTTTAGCCGAAAAGGGCGATGCGAGCTATTTGTTTGTGCTTGAAGACACCAGCATTCACAAAATTGTAGGTGTCAGTGCGATTGAAGTTGCAGTAGGTTTAAATGAACCTTTCTATAATTTTCGTGTTGCTAAACAGGTACATGCCTCTAAAACTTTAAATGTGTATAAAACTTTAGAGACTTTATTTTTAAGTAATGATCATACCGGTTGCAGTGAGCTTTGTACCCTGTTCCTTGATCCTGACTATCGTAAAAATCAAAACGGAAAATTTTTATCTAAGGTTCGTTTTCTATTTATTGCGGCGTTTCGGTCGTATTTTGAAGAAAGATTGATTGCCGAGATGCGTGGCTTTTCAGATCAAAATGGCTATTCACCATTTTGGAATGCATTGGGCTATCACTTTTTTAATATGGATTTTGCTGCTGCTGATTATTTAAGTGGCGTTGGGCAAAAGGTTTTCATTGCTGAGTTGATGCCACGATTCCCTGTCTATGTCGATTTACTTCCACAAGAGGCGCAAACAGTGATTGCTGAAATGCATCCACATACGCTTCCTGCTGCAAAAGTATTGATGTCTGAAGGGCTTAAATATCAAGGTTATGTCGATATTTTCGATGCAGGTCCAACGCTAGAAGCCAATATTGCTGATCTACGTGCAGTCAAACATAGCCGTGTATTGACGGTCAAAATTGCCGAACAGATAGAGACGGCAGATATTCACTATTTGGTCGCAAATGACCAATACCAAGATTATTGCGTGTTGCTCATCAACAACCATATATCCGAAGACGATACTTTGCTGATGACCGCAACACAGGCACAGGCACTCAATGTGCAACAACAAGATCAAGTGCGCGTTTTAGCATTAGAAAATATGGAGAATCAAAAATGACACAAGGTGCATTACTCATTGATGGCGCTTGGGTACAAGGACACGGTAGCACTTTGAGCAAAACGGATCCTGTTACCAATCAAACAATCTGGGCAGGGAACGAAGCCAGCACTGCGGATGTTGAGCAAGCATGTAATGCCGCACGCCAAGCATTTCCAGCATGGGCACGTTTGGCCTTAGAACAACGTATTGCTGTTGTTGAACGTTTTGCAGCTTTACTTGAGCAAAATAAAAATCAATTGGCAGAAGTGATTAGCCAAGAAACCAGTAAACCACTTTGGGAAACCTTGACCGAAGTTCAAGCGATGATTGGCAAAGTGGCGATTTCAATTCGCGCCTATCATCAACGAACTGGTTTTAGCGAAACAGAAATGCCTGATGGCGTTGCTTCATTGCGCCATCGTCCGCATGGCGTTTTGGCAGTATTTGGTCCATATAACTTCCCGGGACACTTGCCTAATGGTCATATCGTTCCTGCATTGATTGCTGGGAATACAGTGGTGTTTAAACCAAGTGAACTTACACCTTGGACAGCAGAAGAAACCGCAAAATTATGGCAACAGGCGGGTCTACCAAAAGGTGTACTTAATGTTGTACAAGGCGGACGTCACACTGGCGAAGCCTTAGCTGCTGCTGAGCAAATTGACGGTTTGCTGTTTACAGGCAGTGCCAACACTGGCTATCACCTACATAAACAAATGGCTGGCGCACCTGAGAAAATCCTTGCTTTGGAAATGGGGGGCAACAATGCCCTCATTATCGATGAAGCAAGTGATATTGATGCAGTAGTTAATTTAGCGATTCAGTCTGCATTTGTCTCCGCGGGTCAACGCTGTACTTGTGCTAGACGTATCATTGTCAAGCAAGGTGCCAATGGTGATGCCTTTATTCAGCGTTTTGTCGAAGTGGCGAAAAACTTGGTGGTGGGTGCATGGAATGCTGAACCGCAACCGTTCATGGGCGGTGTGATTTCTGCTCATGCCGCTGAACAGATGTTAGCAGCGCAAAGCAAATTGATGGCTCTAGGTGCAAAACCACTCTTGGAAATGACACGTCCACAAGCCGAGAACTCATTACTGACAGCAGGTATTTTAGAGGTCAGCGATGTCGCTGACATTCCTGATGATGAATACTTTGGTCCGCTCACCACTATCTATCGTTATCACGATTTTGATGAGGCTTTAAACATTGCCAATAACACTCGTTTTGGTTTGGCTGTAGGTTTGGTCTCACCACAACGTCAGTTATTTGAGCGTGTGCTGATTGAAGCGCGTGCAGGTATCGTGAACTGGAATAAACCACTAACCGGCGCATCAAGTGCAGCACCTTTTGGTGGTGTTGGTGCATCTGGAAACCATCGTGCCAGTGCATTCTATGCCGCTGATTATAGCGCGTGGCCAATGGCATCTATGGAAAGTGGCAGCGTCACACTTCCTTCCAAATTATCACCGGGCATTGTGCTCTAAGTTAAATCGTGCCGTGACGATATGGAGAAAAAAATGTCAGGTTATGAAATCAATTTTGATGGTTTAGTTGGGCCAACTCACCATTATGCAGGTTTATCCTTTGGTAATGTTGCGTCGACTAAAAATCGTAATAATGCCTCAAACCCTAAATTAGCCGCCAAGCAAGGCTTGATGAAAATGAAAGCCCTTGCAGATTTAGGGCTTAAGCAAGGAGTGTTTGCGCCACAAGAACGTCCACATGTACCCACCTTACGCCGTCTCGGTTTTACTGGTAGCGATATTGAGGTTATTACACAGGCGATGCGCACTGCACCTGCGTTATTGTCATCCTTAAGTTCTGCATCATCGATGTGGACCGCAAATGCGTGTACGGTTTCTCCATCTGCGGATAGTGCTGATGGGCGTGTACATTTTACCGCCGCTAATTTAAATAATAAGTTCCATCGATCAATTGAGCATCATACGACCACACGTATCCTTCAAGCGATGTTCAATAATGATGTATATTTCACGCATCATGAAGCATTGCCAGAAGCTGCTTTGTTTGGCGATGAGGGTGCGGCCAACCATAATCGTTTGGGTGGTGGGTATGACCAAAAGGGTGTGCAAGTTTTTGTGTATGGGCAGCAACAATTCGGCGGTGTGGTTGCACCACAAAAATTCCCTGCTCGTCAAACTCGTGAAGCTAGTGAAGCAATCGCGCGTTTACATCGTCTAGATGCAAAACGCACGGTATTCATTCAGCAAAATCCTGAGGTGATTGATAAAGGCGTGTTTCATAACGATGTCATTGCCGTAAGTAATCAACAGGTGCTATTTCATCATGAACAGGCTTTTTTAAATCAAGCCGAAGCATTGAATGCAATTCGTCAAAAAATGGCAGGGATTGAGCAAGCGTTCATTTCGATTGAAGTACCCGAAAATCGTGTCACGGTTGAGGATGCTGTCGCGACTTACTTGTTCAATAGTCAAATTTTGACGCGTGCAGATGGTGGCATGAGTATCGTTGTACCAGAGGAGTCGCGTCAGAACAAAGCAGTGTGGAGCTATTTGAATGACATGATTCAGATGGGTACGCCGATTGATGATCTTAAAGTTTTTGATTTGCGTGAAAGTATGCGCAATGGCGGTGGACCTGCATGTTTACGGTTACGTGTTGCAGTCAATGAGGCTGAGTTAGCTGCCGTGAATCCGAACTTATTTATGAATGATGCTTTGTTTAAAACCCTGAATCAGTGGGTCGATCAGCATTATCGTGATGAGTTGACTCAGGATGACTTGGCAGACCCAAGTTTATTGATCGAGAGCCGTACTGCGTTAGATGAATTGACCAAAATATTAGCATTAGGTTCGGTTTATCACTTTCAAAGATAAATAGAAGTATAGGAATAAAAATCTTTCCTTTGAGTTTTCCCCTCTTTACAAAGAGGGGTAAGGGGAGATTTAGATAAGGAAATGAAAGTACATGCTTGATTTATTGACACTGACCTTAGAACAGCGAACACCTGAGCAAACTCAGGGTGAGACAGCAGGCTTTACATGGCAGTGGCTTGCTGAAGGGCTTTTGCAATGCACACCAAAATCAAGCTATAGCAAGACTATGGTGTTGTCTGCTGGGATTCATGGCAATGAAACTGCACCGATCGAGTTGCTCGCAAACATCATCAAAGACCTATTTACCCAACGCCTCACTTTAGAGGCTCGGGTACTGTTTGTATTGGGCAATCCTGAAGCGATTCGCCAAGGTGTTCGTTATCTTGAAAATGATATGAACCGCATGTTTTGTGGGGAATATCAGCATCTTACACAAGATCAAGAAACGCATCGAGCAGCACAACTAGAGCAGATGACAGCGCAGTTTTTTACTCAAAGTCAGCCTGATGCTGCGCGTTATCATTATGATTTACATACTGCAATTCGTAGTTCTTTATTGCCAGTTTTCGCCTTATTCCCCTATCAACTCCAAGCTTACGATGACTTCTTGATTCAAAGTCTCAATGCGGCTGACCTTGATGCCTTGGTCTATCACAATGCAGCAGGTAAAACCTTTACTCACTTCACCGCTGAAACTTTTCAGGCAGCCAGTAGCACTTTGGAGTTAGGTAAGGCCAAACCCTTTGGTCAAAATGAGCTATCGGAATTTGCCGCGATTGATCAGGTATTACGTGCAGTGCTTTCAGGTCAGGCATTGCCTGTGCGGCAGAAGCCAAGCATCCGCCAATTTAAAGTGGTGGATTCGATTTTAAAGCAAAGTGAAGACTTTCAACTCAAGTTAAATGCAGATGCGCCGAATTTTTCTCGGTTTGAGAAAGGCGAATTGATTGCAATTCAACACGCTGGAAATACGGTGATTCATGACCAACAGGTGTGGATTTTATTTCCAAATCCAAAGGTCAAAACTGGATTGAGGGCGGGGCTGATTTTAAAAGAAATTGAATAGGATTGAGTCCTTAGAAATCGCTTGGATGCTGATAAGGAATGGACGTAAATGGAGTTTGAATATGCACGATCAGTGAAAACAAAATGCAGCAAAGAACATATCCGTTGGATATAGCAGTGTAAGAAATTGAAACAGCAAGGACAGGTTGTCATAAGAATATCGTTGGAGTGATCGTGTATGAGTAACAATAATGAAAAGACATTTCTATCGGGAGATGTCTTGGGTGGGCAGTATGTGCCCGAGCAAGACTCATCCAACCCATCAAATATTTCTTCATCAGAAGTCGTGGTCGGTCAGCCCTTAAAACGTGCCATGACTAAGCGTCATATCGTCATGCTTTCATTGGGTGGTGCGATTGGAACAGGGTTATTTTTAGGTTCGGGAGATGTCATTTCTCAGGCAGGTCCAGTAGGCGCAATTTTAGCTTACTTACTTGGTGGGATGATTGCATACATGGTGATGCTGTGCCTCGGTGAGTTAGCAGTACATATGCCTGTCTCTGGTTCTTTTGGTGAATACGCGAGAACCTATATTGGACCCGGTACAGGTTATATGGTGACATGGTTGTATTGGTTGACATGGACGGCAACACTCGGCACAGAGTTTACTGCTGCTGCATTATTGATGCAGGAGTGGTTTCCTTCGGTTTCGATGTGGACATGGACACTTTTATTTGCGGGCTTAGTTTTTACACTGAATATTAGTTCCACACGGCTTTTTGCTGAGTCAGAGTTCTGGTTGTCGTTGGTAAAAGTTATTGCGATTATCTGTTTTATTGCTGTAGGTGTTGTGGCGATCTTTGGATTTATTCCTTATCAAGGACATGAATCAGCGCCATTATTTAGCAAGCTCACTGAGCACGGTTGGTTTCCGCAAGGAATCTTCCCGATTTTTGCCACCATGTTGATTGTGAACTTTGCCTTCTCAGGCACAGAGCTGATCGGGGTTGCGGCGGGTGAAGCAGAGAATCCAGCAAAAACGGTACCTAAAGCCATTAATGCCGCCATTTGGCGCTTATTGATTTTCTTTGTCGGTACCATTGTGGTGATTTGTGCTTTACTTCCTTATGAAATGGCAGGGCTTAACGCAAGTGGCATCAGTAACAGTCCATTTGTCACGGTGTTTAATTATATTGGTATTCCATACGCAGAAGATATTATCCGTTTTGTGATCATTACTGCATTACTTTCAGCGGCTAACTCAGGGTTGTTTGCAGCCTCTCGAATGATGTGGTCGCTTTCAATCAAAAAACAGTTGCCTAAAGTATTCTCTACCTTGACTGCTTCAGGTACACCGATTATTGCAATTGTAGTGACCATGTTTGGCGCAATTCCGGGATTGTTATCAGAACATTTTGCACCTGAAACCATTTTCAAAAATCTGTTAGGTGTCGCCGCATTTACCATGGTGGTGGTGTGGATTACGATTTGTATTAGTCAGTTCAATTTCCGTCGCCAATGGATTAAATCAGGTAAAACAGTAAAAGATCTTAAGTTTGCTGCACCATTGTTTCCATTGACACCAATTTTAGGTGGCGTGTTTTGTACGATCACGTGTATCAGTATGGTGACTGATCCTTCGATGCAAGTGGGTTTTGTCTGCTGTATCTTATTTATTATCGCGTGTTATGCGAGCTACTATCTTTTTTATAAGAATCAATAATTCAAATTTACTCTAAGCCAACCAACGCAATCTGTGCATGGTTGGCTTTTTTAAGCCTGTTCTATATGTACTTTTGTTATTTCTCGAGTTGCTCCTTTGCCTCCATTTTTATCTCTGCGATATATTGGATTGAATTAAAAGGAGATTGGCATCAGCAGACAACTATTTGGCGTTTGGAGTTAAGCGCTTAGATATAAATATAAATAAAGTAATAGATGAAAAGAAAAATCCAGGATGGATCAATGAATCATATGATGAATAAAAAAGCACTGGCGACCGCCATCGCTTTACTGTGTACCAGTTCACTACATGCCGCAGCTTTTGATCGGACAGGACAATCGATTGCCCCATTTCTTCAAGCAGGCAATTATTATGAAGCTGGCTTTACAGTATCCGATACATCACTGCAAGGTCAGGAAGCTGGATTAAATAAAACTCGTGACGCGATGTCTGATATTGCACATACAGATTATCGTCCATCTACCGCATTAAAATTACAGCTTTCGCCAGAATTTTCTTTTGGCCTGCTCTATGACCAGCCCTTTGGTTCTGATACTGAATATTCAGGCAAAAATAGTTTTGTTGCGTCAGCGAATGATAGCGTGATACCGGGGATGACCACCACCAAATTTACTGAAGCAACGGGTGGCAAGATTCCAACGGGCAACTCTAATGCCAGATTTAATATGCAAAATTTAAGTCTTATCTTTGGTTATCAACCAAATAAAAACTGGAATTTTTATGCAGGTCCGACCTACCAAACCTTTAAAAGTCGTGTTGAGTTAAGGGGCGATGTATATAGCCTTTATAACGGTTATGACGCGCATACCGATATCATTGGCGATTGGGGCTGGCTTGCTGGTTTTGCCTATCAAATTCCAGAAAAAGCCATCAAAACCTCTTTAACCTATCGTTCTGCGATTGTTCATAAAGTCAATGCAACTGAGAATGCGCCCATCATTGATATGTTAAATACAACCCAAGGACGGGATTTTGTTGATCAACATTTAGATCATTTGATATCGATGGGAATGATGACGCAAGAGAAAAAAGCACAATTGAATGAAGCTTTTGATGATTTGCCTGAAACTAAAAACTCAGGCACAACCAAGTTTAGATCCCCAGATTCAGTCAATTTTGATTTCCAAACAGGTTTGCGCCCGGGAACTTTGTTATTTGGTAATGTCCGTTGGGTACATTGGCGTGGTTTTAAGTACCAACCTTATCGTTTTGGAGAGATTTCTAAAGCGATTGGTGTGTTGGCCACCCCAAGTAGCCCTGAAGGTTTTGGTCTAGTGCATTATTTTGAAGATCAATGGTCTGGAAGCCTTGGCATTGGACAGCGCTTGTCTCCAAAATTGTTTGGTTCAGCTTCCGTGGGCTGGGACTCTGGGGCTGGAGAGAAAGTCTCAACAGGTGGGCCGTCTAAGGGATATTACAACATCGGGCTGGGTGCGCAATACAGCCCAACCCCACAGTATTTTATTTCTGGTGGTATGAAGTACTTTTGGTTAGGAGATGCCAAAGGTCAGCTCGGTGCACAGGCGGGCAGTGATTACTATGTTTCAGAATTTAAGGACAATCATTCGATTGGGTATGGCCTCAAGATTGGTTATAAATTTTAAATAAAATGCCTTAACTATTATTTTAATGAATGGAATTTCGCTCATGGATTCAGTATTAATTACCGTATTTTTGCCGATGGCACTTGCCATTGTGATGGTTGGTCTTGGCTTAGAACTTACACCGAATGATTTTAAACGTGTTCGCCAGCACCCGAAGGCTGTATTTATTGCTTTATTCTGCCAATTGATTGTTTTGGTGGGTATCGCATTTATGATTTGTAAAATCTTTGTTTTACCACCGATGATTTCTGTGGGGCTCATGTTGCTTGCTGCATCACCGGGTGGCCCTACAGCAAACTTGTATAGCTATTTATTTAAAGGCGATGTGGCACTCAATGTGACGTTGACTGCGGTAAATTCAATCATTGCTGCCTTTACATTGCCGTTGATTGTAAACTTTACATTGCAACATTTTATGACCAGTTCCCAAGAGGTGGGTTTACAATTTTCCAAGATTGTTCAAGTGTTTGCATTGATCTTGGTGCCTGTCATTATTGGGATGTTTATCCGTCATCTTGCGCCAAACCTCTCAGAGAAACTGCATAAACCCGTGCGTATTTTTGCAATCGTATTTTTACTGTTTATTGTCACCTTGGCGATCGCTAAAGACTATCAAAAGCTGATGACTTATATCGGTCAAGTCGGTGGCGCAACCTTTGTTTTCTGTATTTGTAGTTTAGCAGTGGGCTATTTTGTACCACGTTTGTTTGGTATTAACCGCTTTCAAGCCAAGGCTTGTGCCTTTGAAATCGGTATTCACAACGGGACATTAGCATTAACAATTGCACTTACGGTGATGGCAAGTTCAATGGCTGCGATGCCTGCCGCAATCTACTCAATATTCATGTATATCATGGCCGCTTTATTTGGTATGTTGTTGAATAAACTAGAAAAGAGAGAATTACAACAAAGCGTCAACAACGTTGTGAATCGAGCTTAACGGTATATCTAATAAAGGAATAATTTCATGAAGTGTATAGCCAAACATTTATGTCAATTGGTTGGGTTTTCCGCACTTGCCTTGAGCGGCGTGGTGAACGCTCAAAGTACCGCGAACGCACCACATAGTTTACCTGCTGTCTCAGTCAAAGCTGTCTTACTGATTGATGGGCAAACTGATTGGCTCAGTAAAGTCTATAAAGATATTCATCAACATCCTGAATTGGCTTTTATGGAAACGCGGACAGCAGCCATTGTGGCCAAAGAGCTTAAATCACTGGGCTTTGATGTCAAAACAGGTATTGCAGAGACTGGCGTGGTCGGGGTTCTCAAAAATGGAGAAGGTCCAACCATCATGTACCGCGCAGATATGGATGCCAATGCCGTTGAAGAGGCGACGGGTTTGCCATACGCCAGTAAAGTTCGGGTCAAGTTGAAGGATGGTACAGAAACGCCTGTTGCCCATATGTGTGGTCATGATGCGCATGTGACGTGGATGCTCGGTATGGCACGTACCATGGTGGCGCTCAAAAAAGAGTGGCGTGGCACAATTATTTTGGTCGCACAGCCTGCTGAGGAAGAAGTGACTGGCGCTAAAGCGATGGTCACAGAGGGCTTGTGGAGTAAATATAATCTGCCTAAACCAGATTACTTCTTTGCTGTTCATACTGTTCCTGCACCAGTAGGTGTGGTGATCAATGCGCCGGGGCCACGAATGGCGGGGACAGATCAAGTCGATGTTTTATTTAAAGGCGTTCCAGGGCATGGGTCAATGCCTCACCTCAGCAATAACCCAATCTATATGGCCACCAATGCGATTACTCAATATCAAGGGATTGTGGGCAATGTAGTAAGTGCACAACAGCCAGCCGCTTTATCAGTAGGTTCAATTCAGGCTGGTAGCGTGAATAACGTCGTTCCTTCATCTGCTGTGGTCAAAATGAATCTCCGCTGGTTTGATCCAAAAGCACGTGAGGCTATGGTGAATCGTATTCATGCAGTGAGTGAAGGTGTTGCTCAAATGCAAGGAATGCCAAAAGAGCAGCTTCCTCAGATTACATTGAAAGGTTCAACCACACCTGTAGTGAACAATAAAGCGTTTTCAACACGCTTAAATGCACCATTGAAAGCATTGTTAGGGGATAAAAAAGTATTAACAGACTACCCCGCATTTATGGGTTCAGAAGATGTGCATCATTTATTAGGTGAGCACAACGATGTTCCATTTAATTTCATGTTTGTCGGTGTGGCAGATCCTGTTGTGTTCGCCAATGCGATTAAACAAGGTAAACAAATGCCATATGTTCCGCATAGTTCAGAATTTATGGTGGACTTGAAAGCATTGCCAGTAGGGGTGAAAGTGATCACCGTTTCAATGTTGGAATTATTAAATAAGCAATAATTTATTCATTTAAAAACGGATACATCCAATCAGATGTATCCGTTTTTTTATCTATTTTATTTTTAGTGATTGGACAATGGATTGGAAATATTATTATCACGATATTTTACTGGCGAGGAATTGGTCCAACGTCGAAAAGCGCGAGAGAAACTACTCACATCAGTAAACCCGAGAATATAAGCAATTTCAGTAATACTATAAGCGATATTTTTAATATATGACATCGCCAACTCTTGTCGCGTGCTATCCAATAACTCACTAAATGTGGTTTTCTCCTCAGACAGTTTGCGTTGCAGACTGCGTATGCTTAAACCTAGACTCTTGGCAATTTCTTGTTGGTGTATTTCCCCAGTAGATAAGCGTTCAATGAGTTTTAACTTCACTCGAGCAAGGATATTTTCTTTATCAAAACGGGCGAGATAACGCATGATAATTTCATCATATTCTTGTGTCAGCTCAGGATTTGCACCATCTAAAGGCTGTTCGATGCTAGCTGTTTCAAATACGATCAAGTCTTTTGCTGCATTAAAAATGATAGGTGTTTTTAGAATACTTTGATAAGTCTCAAGATCTGCTGGTTCTGAACGACGCAGTTCGATGCATAGTGGTGAGAAATCAGAACCTTGTAACGC
Source organism: Acinetobacter sp. 3657 (assembly GCF_031456775.1). Classification (NCBI taxonomy): domain Bacteria; kingdom Pseudomonadati; phylum Pseudomonadota; class Gammaproteobacteria; order Moraxellales; family Moraxellaceae; genus Acinetobacter; species Acinetobacter sp. 3657. The sequence continues at coordinate 71,904 of NZ_JAVDVH010000007.1, forward strand.
CCGTGAAGCTCGAATGAATACAGAAATAAAAGCGTCGATTGCTTCAGGTTGGACTTGTTCAGGCACATGGATTAAGAAATAGTGATTGCTGCCTTTGCTAAAAAATTCAAGCTCTGGAATATTGGTCACCAAACGGAAATAACGAATGATTCGCCCAAACATTTCTTTTAGAGTCACACTGGTATTCAGTGAGTTACCAAGAACATGAAAGGTATGGTGATTGACCTGACTGGCAACTTTAAGACCAAAGCAGGAGTCCTGCGTGGCTTCAACGGATAAACGCCATAAATGTGCAGTCTGCTCTAGTGAATATCTGGCATTGGGATCATTCAAAACTTGAATGTCCAAGCCTGCTTGCTTCAATAACTCTTGACTATCACAGCCTGCTTTTTCAAGGGCTTTTTGAATTGCTTTCACCCAACTGGTCAGTGCTGTTGCTGTCTGTGACATGTTATATCCTATAACGTATAAATCAGATTCCGATGACAAGTATAAAAGGTTTTACTCCAAGATTTTCTGCTTATTTTTGTGAATAACAATAAGTTGGCGTCAACAGCCAATAGTTTGGCATTTTGAGTTAAGTATATTCAAAGCGATACAAATACAGTAGGGGTATTGGAAAAACCAAGGAAAAGTTTATGAGTTACACTTACCAAGATCCATCAGGTTGGACGGACGCAGAAAAAACGGAATATATTAAAAAAGTAGTAAACGCAGAAGGTGTTGCGTTAAGAAAAAAATATTCTATTTTGAAGCATCAAAATACTATAGGTGCCCTGATTTTGGCTTTTGCTTTAGCGGGTATGGGCGTGACAGCTTACTTTTATATCGTACATCAACTCTCTGTCTGGTGGACCATTCCATTGATTGCTTTTTTTGCTTCTTTAACCCATGAGTTAGAACATGATTTGATTCACTGGATGTATTTCCGTAAAAAACCGTGGGCACATCATTTGATGATGGGATTGGTGTGGTTGGCTCGTCCAAGCACCATTAATCCATGGGCGCGCCGAGAGTTACATTTTAATCATCATAAAATGTCTGGTACCGAGCATGATATTGAAGAAAGAGCTTTAGGTAATGGCGATGTCTGGGGGATCCGCCGTTTCTTTGCGACAGGTGATAATGGGCTAGCCGTGTTATTCCGAGTCATTTCTGCGAATAACTGGACGGTACGCAAAATGATTTTGAAGCGTAGTTTCAAAGCCTATTTCCCATTAGGTATCATTCACTGGTCTCTTTGGTATGTGTTTTTGGGCTACCATGCAGTTAACTTGGTCGCAATGTTGGCAGATACTTCAATTTTATGGTCGACTACCACGTTACAAGTGATGCATGTAGTAAATATCTTAACAGTTGTTTGGATTGCACCGAATGTATTGCGTACTTTCTGCTTACATTTTGTGACCAGTAATATGCATTACTACGGCGATGTCGAGTTGGGCAATGTGATTCAGCAAACTCAAGTCCTCAAGCCATGGTGGATGATGCCATTCCAGTTATTTTGTTTTAATTTTGGTTCTACTCATGCGATTCATCACTTTGTGGTTAAAGAACCGTTTTATCTTCGACAAATGACGGCTCCTGTTGCGCACAAAGTCATGCGTGATATGGGCGTGAGATTTAATGATCTAGGCACGTTTAAACGTGCCAATCGTTGGGAAACGAAGGTCCTTTCTGAGCAAAGTTAAAGCAGTTTCGTATTGAAAAACAGATTAGAAGAGTCCTGAGTTTCTCTTTTAATCTGTATCTATTTATTCAGGTCAATTCAAGCTTTCAACAAGGCTAATGATGACTTCAGTACCATATTTTGCCTGCCGTGTTTGCTTTTGTATCCTTTTTCGATCAAAGCACGATGCTATATTCCGTAGATAACAATTTTATCAAGCGATACAAACGATCTTCGCTAAGCAACCATTTAGATTCTAAATATCATATGGCTTTACATATAACCAGATAAATACAGTTTTAGGTCGCTATTGGTGTAAATTATTGACTATGCCAAAGTTCAGTTTTTCTGAACTTGAGCGAAGAAATTTTTATATTTGACGGATAGGTTGAAGAGCGCGGTATGACAGTGAACCAAATTAAAACCAAAAAACCTTTATATATCCCTTATGCTGGAAACGCACTTTTAGAATTACCTTTGTTAAATAAAGGATCTGCTTTTTCTGAAGAAGAACGAGAAAGATTTAATCTTCATGGTCTCATACCCAACAATATCGAAAATATTGAAGAACAAACCCAACGTTCTTATCAGCAATATCTTTCTTTTGGGAGTGACATGAATAAGCATATTTATTTGCGAAATATTCAAGACACCAATGAAACCCTATTCTATAGTTTATTGAGTCAGCATTTAGATGAAATGCTGCCGATTATTTATACCCCAACGGTGGGAGAGGCTTGTCAGCGCTTCTCAGACATTTATCGTCGTCATCGCGGTATCTTTATTTCTTATGGTGAGCGTGAATATATCGACCAAATCATTCACAACGTCAATAAGAAAAACGTCAAAGTGATCGTGATTACAGATGGTGAGCGCATCCTCGGTCTAGGCGATCAAGGCATTGGTGGCATGGGGATTCCAATTGGGAAATTATCCTTATATACCGCTTGTGGTGGGATTAGTCCTGCGTATACATTGCCAATTACCATTGATGTGGGTACCAATAATCAACAGTTACTCAATGACCCGATCTATATGGGCTTGAAACAGCCTCGGATAACAGGTGAAGAATACTATCAATTTGTTGAGCAGATTATTACCGCTATTCGCCAGCGTTGGCCTGATGTATTGATCCAGTTTGAGGATTTTGCTCAACATAATGCTATGCCTTTACTGACTCAATACCGTGACAAAATTTGCTGTTTTAATGATGATATCCAAGGCACGGCAGCGGTCACTGTTGCGACTTTGATCGCGGCATCACGTGCGCAGGGCAAACAACTCAAAGATCAAACCATTACCTTTGTTGGTGCAGGTTCGGCTGGTTGTGGTATCGCTGAGCATATCGTGAGACAGATGATTGATGAAGGCTTGAGTGATCATGAGGCACGTTCACGTATCTTTATGGTGGATCGCTTTGGTTTAATGACAGACCAACAAGAAAACTTGTTGGATTTTCAGCAAAAATTGGCAACGCCAGTTGCTGCGATTCAGTCATGGGAAGGACAGGGTAAAAACATTGCCTTGTTAGATGTGGTGCAAAACGCCAAACCGAGTATTTTGATTGGCGTGTCAGGGCAGGCGGGATTGTTTAGTGAAGAAGTGATTAAAAGCTTAGCCAAATATTATAAACATCCGATTGTTTTACCGTTGTCGAATCCAACTTCTCAAGTCGAAGCACAGCCAAAAGATATTATCGAATGGACACAAGGTGCGGCGATTGTCGCGACTGGTAGCCCTTTTGCCCCTGTATTTTTCCAAGGCAAAGCGTATCCGATTGCGCAGTGTAATAACTCTTATATTTTTCCGGGTATTGGCTTAGGTGTGATAGCTTGTGGCGCGACACATATCAGTGATTCAATGCTGATGGCGGCAAGCACCGCTTTAGCCGATTGTTCACCACGATTGAAAAATGCAACAGCGGACTTATTGCCAAATATCAATGATATTCAACAGGTTTCTAAGTTTATCGCATTTAAGGTGGCAAAAGCAGCAATGGCAGATGGCTTAGCGATGCCAATGAGTAACGATCTGCTTAAAACCGTAATTGACGATAATTTCTGGACACCAGCCTATCGTCAGTATTCGCGGGTAACCTTCTAAGACGTATCTAAAGGATAAAGAACAGGCCTCCGAAAGGAGGTCTTGTACTTTATGAGCTTATATTCTAAGAATTTAAACCATGCTTCTCAACTCGTTTGCTGTATTACGGAGTAAAGGCAAGACTTGTTGAATCAAATAGTTTTCTTGAACACGATTGGTTTGAGACATACAGTTTAAAGCTGCAACAGCTTGGCCTTGAGCATTTAATACAGGCACCGCAATCGCGATGACACCAAGCTCATGCTCTTCTTTGGATAGACAGTAGTCTAATCCTGAGATTTGTTTTAAACGTTCTAAAAAGGCGGTTTCATCAGTTTCAGTAAATGCAGTTAAACGTTTCAATCCATACTTTTGAACCCAAAGCTGTTGCTGTTGTTTTTCCAATGCAGCCAATAGGACTTTGCCTGTAGAAGTTGCATGTGCTGGCAAGCGATTGCCCAAGTGCATGCCATAAGGACTAACACGGAGGTTATCTTGTTGAGGCAAATAACTCCGTGCAATAGGTACAACCTCATTTTCATCTAAGACCACTATTGAAAAAGTCAGCGTGGTCTGGGCACATAAGAGATTTAAAAAAGATTGTGCGATCTTTGGTAAATGCGCGGAACTTAAATAAGAACTTGAGAAGCGTAATACCCGATGTGTGAGCCAAAAATAATGTTCATCTGTTTCTAAATAGCCAAGATATTTTAATGTCTTTAAATATCGTCTTGCTGCTGTTCGACTGATGCCTGTGCGTTCAGCGACTTGAGTGACATTCAAACGTTGTCGATCTACACCAAAAGCTTCTAATAAACTCAGTCCTTTGCCGAGTCCTGCAATGTAGTCTTCCTGCCGAATCTGTTCGTTTAAATGGGGGTGTTGCAAATAATCATCCTGTCTAGACATCTGAACTTCCTTATCCTAGGTGAGTTTTGTCCGTATATCGGACATACTTAATGATATTCGGTTTATTTCGATTTTCGTATATAGATGCCGTACCACGCAAGCAGTAATTTAAAAGATAAGGAATGTGCAAGGATGTGGTTATGGAAATCGTTAAAACGAGGGTTGCAATTATTGGTTCGGGACCAGCAGGTTTATTACTTGGGCAACTACTTTATAAAGCTGGTATTGAACATATCATCATCGAACAGCGCAGTGCCGAGTATGTAGCTTCACGCATTCGTGCTGGAATTTTAGAGCAAGTATCTGTCGATTTATTAGAACAAGCGGGTGTGGATCAAAATCTAAAAGCGAATGGTTTACCGCACTCTGGTATTGAGATATTGACCAATGGAAAAAAACATCGTGTTGACTTGTCTTCATTAACAAAAGGCAAGCAAGTGACGGTCTATGGTCAAACCGAAGTGACCAAAGATTTAATGCAGGCCCGTGAACATGCTGAACTGATTTCATTTTATGAAGCGGAACAAGTACAAATTGATGACTTTTACACGCAGCCTAAAGTCACTTTTCATTATCAAGGAAAAGATTATCAAATTGAGTGTGACTTCATTGCAGGCTGTGATGGTTATCATGGTGTTTGTCGAGCCAGTGTGCCAGAAGATAAAATTAAGACTTTTGAGAAAGTTTATCCATTTGGCTGGTTGGGTGTTCTCGCGGATGTACCGCCCGTTGCAGATGAGTTGATTTATGTGCAGTCTGAACGAGGTTTTGCTTTATGTAGTATGCGTTCAGAAACACGTAGTCGTTATTATTTGCAGGTGCCATTAACTGATCATGTCGAAGATTGGTCAGATGAACGATTTTGGGAAGAGTTGAAACGCCGTCTAGATCCTGAAAGTCGTGAAAAGTTGGTGACTGGCGGATCTATTGAAAAAAGTATTGCACCATTACGTAGTTTTGTAACGGAACCGATGCGTTTTGGTCAGTTGTTTTTAGCCGGTGATGCAGCCCATATTGTGCCTCCGACAGGGGCGAAGGGGCTCAATCTTGCTGCTTCGGATATTGCTTATTTATCCAGTGCATTGATTGAATATTATCTTGATGGTTCGGAACAGGGTATCAATGAATATTCAGAGAAATGCTTGCAGCGGGTATGGAAAGCAGAACGGTTTTCTTGGTGGATGACCCATCTATTGCATCGTTTTGAAACCGAAAGTGAGTTTGACCATAAAATTAAACAGGCTGAATTAAGCTATATATTAAGTTCTCATGCTGGACAGACTACCTTGGCTGAGAATTATGTTGGCTTACCCTATGAAATTAAACCGTTGAGCGAACTTCAACAAGCTGGTTAATGCCGAAGACAAAAAGAGCATGTATATGCTCTTTTTGTCTTATTTAAGGGATGAAAATCAGATTTAGGGTTTACAGCTAAAGTTTTCGGCTTTTTCACTATTGCCTTGACCATTATAGCGAGTAATCAGTGGGTAAGGACAAAGTGGGCGAGTACGATCAGGCGTCCAGTCTTGCGGAAGTTCAGTATTAACTTGACCACTTGGGTTACCTGCACCGCGTGCAGTGGCAATGATTTTGTCAGGTGCTTGCCCATATTCCACCCAGTTAACTAAAGCAGTCAATGCGTCAAATTGGTCGGTGGCAATGCCATCACGGGTATGGTTCATGCCCGGAACTCTAAAGAAACGTGCAAATTCAGGTGCTGTACCTTTTGCATCATTTTTATAGCGTTGCAGCAGTTGATCGTACCAATTCTGCGTGTCATCCACAGAGAAAACGCCGTCTGCTGTGCCTTGTACCACAATCATTTTTCCACCGTGATTACGTAGTTTATCCAGATTAAGTTCATCGGGTGGCATCATGAATGACATCGAACTTTCGGTGTATACATCATTGGTTGCCGATAGTTTTGGATAGTCGGTATCGAAGTTAAAATTAAAGGCAAATTGTCTAGAGTTTTGAGTCACAGTTGGATCTGGTGGAACCTGAAACAGAATTCCGATTGCAACTGGGTCACGTGCTGTTCCCACCGAAGATTCGAATTTCCAGCTTGCCCAGTTGCTTCCCACTAAACCCGGGTCGAAAGGCTGGGTTGCATAAAGTGCTTTTCCAGCAGAGTTCACAGGGCCGCGGTAAATATTGGCTAACACATCAATTTGTTCGGTACTTAAACAGGTGCCATCTCTTGTGCTTGAGCAAATGGGTACATGTTGGTGAATATCAAAAGCTGTACGGCAAGCCTCGACATCTTGAACCAGTCCATCTGCAACACCGTCTAAGGCATCGCATCGATCTAAAATCGCTTTTGCTAATACTTTACGCTCTGCAAGTGTAAGGGCGGTACTTAAGTCATTTTCATCTGTTGCGACACGACGAAGCTGCTGCGCTGTGTAGAGTTGAGCCGCGGCTGCACGAGGTAAATGAAAACCCGGTGTGCTTGCTAAAATTCCATCATATTGGTCGCCTAAACGGGTTGCGGCAATCATAGCGTGACGACCACCATTAGAGGTGCCGCCTGCATAGGAGCGGTCTGGCAATTTACCATATGCTGTTTTAATTAGATTTTTTGCCATAGGTGTGAGCTTGATAATCGCACCATAGCCATAGTTAATTCTGGCTTGAGGATCTAAACCAAACATTGGATTTTGTGAAGCATCATGTCCGGCATCGGAAGAAATAACAGCAAAACCATCATGTAGGGCATTAGTGAGTGGACCACCGCTGCCGACCTGACCCGTTGCAGGCACTAAGTTACCATCGGTTCCACCATTGCCTTGATAGAGAAAACGGCCGTTCCAATCAACAGGTAAGCGCATTTCAAAACCAATTTGATAGGTTTGTCCATCGACAGGGCTTACACGCTGGTCCATATAACCCTTGACCAAACAATGAGTACCAATTGGTTTGTTGGCGACAGTCAATGTGCCTGCCTCTTGAAGAGTGGCCGAGCTAATCACGCTATTGTTATATTGAAATCCGAGTAAGTCTGAACAGCTTCCTGTCATTTTTACGCCCATAGCAGGAGACAACTGAGGTGGTTTGTTTGTAGAAGGAGCCGATGTGTCATCACTATCACTTCCACAGCCTGCCAAAGCGCCAAGTATGGCGAGTACTAAAGCGGAGTGGGTCAAAATTCGTTTATTGTTAGAGTCATTCATTTATTCATATCCTTATTGAATGAATGGTTGCAATTAATCTAGAACCATAAAATTAGCGGTACTTCGTGCAATCATTTTGTTGTTTTGCCAAGCTTCACTTTCGAGATTCAGTACGGTTTTACCTTGTTTAATAAAACGGCATTTTGTAATGACTTCACCTACAACACAGGGTCTTAAAAAATCCATGGTTAAGTTAATGGTGGTGGCGGGTTTACGGTCATTGGCGTGATATGCGAAAAGTCCCATCACATCATCAAGCATGGCGCAGATCATGCCGCCTTCAACGGTGCCGCGTGGATTGGTAAAGCTTTCTAGCGCTGTGTAGTGGATGGTGAGTTCAGTATTTTTGTCATTCCAATGAAGATTATGTCCACCCAAATGGTGATGGATGGGGGGTAAATGTTCTAAAGTTTTCTGATCCATAATGAAGGCTCCATCCTTTTTGTAAGTGTTATAAAAATGATTATTTCAGGGCATAGGCATCATAAATAACCGCTTTGCCCAAGCGCATTGCACTGCCTACTGCAACGGTCTGGTTAAGCCATGCATATTTAGGGGAGCTGGTTTCAAATTGCATGGTAATTTTGAAATAGTAATTTTTTGGGTCGACATCTTTGCCTTGGGCGAGCTGTTTCAGCGTTTCTGCCGAGCCATGTCGGTAACCTTTGGTTTGAAGATAAATAAGTGCACCGTCATCGGTTTCTAATAAATATCGTGTATCAATAATTGCCAGTCCTTTGCTATCAACAATTTGCCAATCTGCGCCATTATTTAAAATGCGGCCCTTAAGTGATTTTCCTTCAAATTTCCCACCTGTAATAGGAATAATTCGGCGTTTACCTGCGTCACTGGTGGTGCCCAATTCCCAAACAGGCGCATTGAGATCAACACTAAATTTTGCTAAAGGCTCAAGCTGAATAGCTGGCGGGCTATATTGGGTTTCGGCATGCGTTAGGGCAATGAGGCTCATTCCGCAGAGTAGTGTGACAACTTTCTTCATGATAAATTTCCTAAAATAAAAAAGAGGTTCTATGCATGACAGACCCTCTGGTTTTGAATTATTTAAATTTCCATGTGTAATCAATGTTGATACGGGTTTCATTTGAAGGTTTGATGTTGGCAGTGGAGAGCATGTTGTTGTCATACATGGCATAACGTGCACGCAACCCTAAATTTTTTAACCAGCCACTTTGTACGGTGTAGCCTAAGTCAAAGTCTGTTTCGCGTTCCTTTAGATTAGTTCCACCTAAGTTGGGTGCATAAATATTATGACCTGTGGTGTAACGGGTCATAAAACGTAAGCCTGGAACATAATTTTTAAAGTCATATTCATAGCGAAAGCTATAGACTTTCTCTTTTGGGTTTAAAAACTCTCCCGGCCATGTATCAATGAGTAGTCCAGTTTCACCGCCAGTCAAATACGGAAAGGCGGTGTCGCCGTGATGTTGAAAACTTCCAACAATAAATTTATGGTTTTGATGTTTGAGTTCGAAATATGCATGATAAAGATCATTATCGACTAAACCTGCTTTTGCCTGTCCATCATCGCGGCTGCGGTAGTAACGTAATTGAGAGCTAAAATTAGTGGTGTCATTAATTTTGTGTTGGTGTAAGGCACCGACCATGGTCTGGTTATAAAGATCATCAACATCCATATAGAACGCTGTGAGCTTGATTGCTGGATCAAGCTGATAGTTCCCACCTAAATAATAGAGCCCATCAGTTTCGGCACCTTTAAAACGTCCATTTACGCCTGAGATTTTAATTTTTTCATGATCGGTGGAATCACGGTGATTGACGCGATTAATATAAGCAGCTTGTAGATCTAAATTTTGGAAGTCTTTGGATTCAAGGGAAATACCTCGATAAGTCTGTGGTAACAAGCGGGCAGGTGAGGCAACTAGAACAGGATTCATTGGTCTTAAGGTGCCGACTTTGAGTTCAGTTTGGCTCATTTTAGCTTTTGCTGTGACACCAATTTGTCCATAAGAGTTAGCAGGTTCATTGGTGACGGCATTTCTAAGTAAATTGCCCGTGCCTGCGTGCTCGGCATCGGCATCGAGTTTGAAGCCTGCTGTTGCAAGAATATCTAATCCAAAACCAATGGTGCCTTCGGTATAGCCTGAATTGGCTTTTAGAATAAACCCTTGTGTCCAATCTTTTGCTGCGGGATATCTCGACTCCTCTTGATAATCTCGATCAAAATAAAAGTTTCGTGTGGTGAGCTCTACTGAACTGTTGTCAATAAAATTGCCTGCATACACTGAACCTGAGAGCATTAAGGTAGAGTAGATCCATAATTTCGACATGGTATTTCTTCCTGAAAATAGCATTGTTGTTTTTCCATAAGGCTTGATTGTTATGTCTGCCTTGCTGGTGGGTTAAATCGAATTATTTTCCTAACATTTCACGGGCGACGATTTCTTTCATGATTTCGTTAGTGCCCCCGTAAATTTTTTGTACCCGCGCATCCACAAAAAAGCGTGAAATCGGGTATTCCTGCATATAACCGTAGCCGCCAAAAAGCTGAAGTAATTGGTCAATCACTTCACACTGGACATCGGTGATAAAGCATTTCAATGCGGCAACTTGAGTGACGCTTAACTGGTGTTGTTGATAAAGCGCTGCACATTGCTCTACAAAAGCTTGGGCGGCTTTGGCTTTGATTTGCGCGTTAGCGAGTACAAAGCGCGTGTTTTGCATTTGACTTAAGGGTTGTCCGAAAGCTTTACGCTCTAGTACATAGTCTTTGGTGATTTCGATAGCACCTAAAATTGAGCCCAAAGCCATCATGGAAATGCTTAAACGTTCGCGAGGTAACTCTTGCATTAAATAGGCAAAGCCTTGTCCTTCTTCACCTAAACGATGGTTGGTAGGAACAAGAACATCATCAAAGAATAGTTCGGCTGTATCTTGGGCATGTAGTCCGATTTTTTGTAAAGAGCGGCCTTTTTTTACGCCGTCTAAAGCGGCATCGACTAGAAGAATCGAAATACCTTTTGCTTTGGCTTGCGGATTGGTTTTTGCCACCAGAACGATCAGGTCAGCGTGCAAACCATTTGAAATAAATGTCTTTGAACCATTAATACGGTAGTGGTCATTTTCTAAAATAGCTTGAGTGCGTATGGCCTGTAAGTCTGAACCGGCATTGGCCTCTGTCATGGCTATTGCAGTGACGACTTCACCTGTCACCATTTTCGGTAACCAATAACGTTTTTGCGCTTCAGTTCCAATATTTTGCAGGTAAGGAGAAATCAGCTCATTTTGCCCACCAATGGCAACAGCTAAAGATGCAAAGCCAGCTTGAGCAGTTTCTTGAACCAGCATGAGGGAGTAATGAACAGGAGCACCGTAACCGCCATATTCCTCGGGTACATCGACACACAAAAAACCATTTTCCCCAAGACGAAGCCATAAGTCGCGAGGGATCAAGCCATCGTGTTCCCATTGTTCATAATACGGAGCAACTTGTTCTTTTAAAAACCTTCGGTAACTATCCCGAAATAGTTCAAATTCTGTGTCGTGTGGCATGCTGAACCTTTTTTAGGCAAAAGTGAGGCTAAGGCCCAAACCGAAGTTTGAGCTTCCTTTTTATTTCAATTGTTTATTGCTTTATGGTGGGCACTCTGATGATGAGTGGATTATCAGTCTGCTTTTGATAAAGCTCATCAATTAAAGCGGCACGACGTTTGGTAATATTGCTTTGATTGAGGTTGCCTTTATCGGTCACTTCACCTGCATCGAGTTGAGGTGGTTCGGTCATTAAATAAAGCATGGAAACGGTATTTGAACTGCCAGTCGCATCTTTATTAAATGTCGTTAAAAATTGACGGAACCATTGCAGGACTTTTGGGTGCTGTAATATCTCTGATGCAGAATGTTCAGCAAGCGGAAGGCCTGCATATTGAGCACAAGCGTCTAATTTTGGAAAAATCAGAAAACCGACAGCATTCAGGTTTGAACCGGTAATACAAACATCTTGAACCAGTAAATTACCTTGAATCAGCACTTTGTTGCGTAGTGTGCCCACATTCACAAAAGTACCTGTATTAAGTTTAAAGTCTTCGGCAATTCGCCCGTCATACATCAAGCCTTTGGTTGGATCATTTGCATCGACTAAACGAACAGCATCACCCGTATGGAAAAAGCCTTCATCATCAAACACAGTACTTTGTTGGTCCGCCTTTAAGCGCCAATAGCCTTTCATGACATGTTTGCCACGAACACAGAACTCAAGTTTGTCGCCACATGGAACCAGCTTAATTTCACATCCAGGAGCAGGGTAACCAATAAAGCCAGCCATCACGCGTGGGCCAGTGGTAAAAGCACATGATGGTGCAGTTTCAGTCATTCCCAATCCGCTCATGATGCGAATTTTCTCTCCGCAATGTTGCTGAGCAATTTTATCGAGTCGGTTCCAGCCTGCTTCTGAAAGCGCTGCACCTGCAAAGAATAAAATTTTAACTTTGGCAAAAAAGCGGTCTCTTAATTCTTCATCTTTTTCTAAAGCTTCGGTGAGTTCTTCCCAACCTTTTGGCACATTTAAATAAACGGTTGGCGAAATTTCTTTGAGATTACGAATGGTTTCGTCGAATTTTCCTGCAACAGGTTTGCCATCATCAATGTAAATCGTGCCACCGTTATAAAGTGCAATTCCGACATTATGACTGCCGCCAAAGGTATGATGCCAAGACAACCAGTCGAGGAGTACAGGTGGTGTTTCTTCAAACTCAGGAAAAGTCTGCAACAGCATTTGCTGATTAACACACAGCATTAAATGCGTGGTTGGTACAGCTTTAGGGAGTTTAGTCGAGCCAGAAGTAAACAAAAATTTAGCAATTTGGTTTTCATCAAAGGTTTGATAAAACTCTTGAACATTTGAAACTGGCGTATCTAATAGCGACTGAAAAGATGTGCAGATCTGATCGCCCACAATCCCTTTATTCGTGACCACTTCAATGTCGGATGTAATACATGCCTGAATGGCTTTGGCAAAGGCTTGTCCATCGCTGGCATAGACCATGCCTGGTGTAAGCACTTCAAACACATGTTTAAGTTTGCCAAAGTCTTGAGAAATCAGAGAGTAGGCAGGGGAAATGGCCGAGAACGGTACACCTGCCAGCATGGCGCCCATCGAGAGTGTCAAATGTTCGAGATCATTGCCACTTAAAATGACCAGCGGTCTTTCTTGGCTTAAGTTACGTTCATGTAAAGCCTGAGCGATGTGCCATGCACGTTGTAAAACTTCTGCATAGCTCAGTTTGACCCATTCTCCTTGAGCATTGCGTTTTGCAGCAAAAATATGCTCAGGTTTGGTTTGGGCAAAATGGATTAACCGATCTGTCAGTTTTTGTGGATATGGTTTTAATTGCTCTTTTGGGCTGATATAGAGCATGTCATCTTTATGGTGATAATGAATATCATGTTGCCCTAATTTTACGAACCGTTCGCGGTCTTGTGATTGAGTGGCATTCATTTGCATTTCTTTCACTCCATGGCAAGCGCATCACTGCGCCTTATTTTTTGCATCATGCAATTTATATTTAATATGTCGTTTTCCGCATTAGTCCGATTAAATCGGGTAATGGCGTGATTGGGTCTGAATGGTGATCCAGCGTAGTTCGGTAAATTCGGCAACAGAGACTTTACTACCAAAACGTCCGTAACCACTCGATTTTGTTCCGCCAAATGGCATTTGAGCTTCGTCATGTACGGTTGCGCCGTTAATATGACAAATACCCGAATCAATCTGTTTAGCAACGTCTAAGGCTTGCGAAATATTTTGGCTAAACACTGCTGAAGACAGACCGAACTCGCTGTCATTTGCCAGTGCTACAGCTTCTTCGATGCTTGAAAAACGTTGAACTGTGCATACAGGTCCAAATGATTCTTCGCGGTAAAGCAGCATGTCAGGTTTAATATTGAGTACCAATGTCGGTTGCATGGAGGTGTCTTCAATATGAATGCCTAAAGGTAAGTCAGCACCTTTGTTTTGAGCATCTTCCAGCAAATGTTGAATACGGCTTGCAGCGCGACGACTTTCCAAGACACCCAATACACTTTCTTGGGTGGTTGGATCACCCGCTTGAATGGAGCGCGTTTTTTCAATCAGTTTTTCAATGAACTGATCAGCAATATCGTCTTGAACCAATACTCGTTCAGTCGACATACAAATTTGCCCCTGATTAAAGAAAGCGCCAAAAGCCACAGCATTTACGGCTTCATTAATGTCTGCATCATTTAAAACCACAACAGGCGCTTTACCACCCAGTTCGAGTAAAACCGGTTTTAAATATTTTGCAGCAGTCTCTGCAATAATTTTTCCGACTTTGGTTGAACCCGTAAAATTAATGCGCTTCACCGCTGGATGAGATACTAAACGTTCCACGATTTGTGGTGCGTCTTCGGCGGCGTGAGTAATCACATTCACCACACCTTCACCTAGACCTGCTTCATGTAAAACTTCACCGATCAGGCGATGGGTGGCAGGACAAGCCTCCGATGCTTTTAATACAACTGTGTTACCACAAGCCAGCGGCATGGCAAGCGCACGGGTTGCCAAAATGACCGGAGCGTTCCAAGGTGCAATGCCAACAATGACACCGCAAGGAACCCGCACACCCATTGCAAGATTGCCTGGCACATCTGACGGAATTAGACTGCCATCAATTTGTGTGGTCATGGCTGCGGCTTCGCGTAGCATATTTGCAGCAAGGTGGACATTGAACCCATACCAAGTTGCAGTTGAACCCGTTTCTTGCATTCCAATTTGGATGAATTGTTCAGTTTTTTTGTCCATCAAATCAGCTGCTTTTAATAAGCGTAAACGGCGTTCGGTGGGCGAGAGTTTCGACCAAACCGTAAAAGCCTGTTGTGCAGAATCGATGGCACGATCAACATCATCCAAGGTCGCAGCAGCAGATTGAGAGGCCACGCTACCGTCAATTGGGCTAATACGTTCAAAGGTAGCTTGATTAGAAGCAGCACAAGCTTGACCGTGAATAAGTAACTGTACATTTTGCATGGGTTGTATCCTTACTTTGCCATTAGAAAAATCAAAAGTTAACCAGTACGCTTATAACTTTGTAAACCTGGTTTAATTGATTTTTCATCTAAAAATTGTTTCAGACCTTCTTGGCGTCCATTTTCAGTATCACGATGAATACATTGATCCAACTTGGCATATAAGTAATCTTCGTTTTGATCCCACGTCAGTTCACGGCAACGTTTGAAACCATTTTTAGCAGTACGTAGCACTACAGGATTTTTTTCAAGCAGATTGTTAGCAAGCTCGGTAACCTCTGCTTTGAGTTGAGCCAGTGGCACACTTTTGTTAATTAGTCCCATTGTTTCAGCTTCTTTGCCACTAAAGGTTTTTCCAGTCATGATGTAATACAACGATGCACGATGACCGACCGTATCAGCCATTGCCTTGCTAACCAAATTACCTGGTGGAATACCCCAGTTAATTTCAGATAGTCCAAAAGTTGCTTCATCTGCTGCGATAGCAAGATCGCATGCGACAAGAGGGGAAAAACCACCACCGAAACACCATCCATTGACCATTGCAATAGTTGGTTTTGAATACATGCGGAGAAGCTGCCACTGCCAGCGACATGAGTCACGACGAATGCGTTCTTGGAAGATCTCAGGCTGTGTATCTACTTCACGGAAATACTCTTTTAAATCCATTCCTGCCGTCCATGAATCACCTGCACCAGTGAGCACCAATACTCGTGCATCTAGATCAAGCTCTAAGGTCTCAAGTACATCGATCATTTCTCGGTTTAGTGTTGGACTCATAGCATTCTTTTTTTCTGGTCGATTCAATGTAACCCATGCGATTCCATTCTCAACGTTTACATCTACAGTTTCCCAGCGGTTTTCATATGTCATGGTTAGACTCCTTGAAGTGACATTTGTTTGTTCTAAGATTTAATTTAATATCAGTTAAACTTACATTCAAGTCTTTTTTGGAATTTATTTAAATAATTTTTTAATTGACTGATTTTTAATAATATTAATAATTTTAAATTTTATTTTTTAAATTTTTATTAAAAATATATTGATTTTTTGATAAGTTTAACTGATATTTTTGGGGTGTTTAATAAACAATACACAAAAAAGGCTGAATGGATAGATTGGTCGAAAAAGGACAAAGTAATGGAAAAAATATTAGGACGGTCTGGCAGTGCAAAAATAACCTTACTGCTCTGTTTCGCAATTGCAATTTTTGAAGGCTTCGACCTTCAATCGATGGGCGTTGCAGCACCACGCATGCGTGCAGAATTT
Source organism: Acinetobacter sp. 3657 (assembly GCF_031456775.1). Lineage (NCBI taxonomy): Bacteria > Pseudomonadati > Pseudomonadota > Gammaproteobacteria > Moraxellales > Moraxellaceae > Acinetobacter > Acinetobacter sp. 3657. The sequence goes on from NZ_JAVDVH010000007.1 coordinate 88,029, forward strand.
ATGTTGGACAATGCGCAAATGGCTTGGGCATTTAGTGCTGCGATTTTGGGTACGCTACCGGGTGCTATACTTGGTGGGCGATTGGCAGATATTATTGGAAGAAAGAAAATTCTGATCTCGAGCATTTTGCTGTTCGGAATAATGTCTTTACTCACGGCGTTTGCTGCTGATTATAATTTACTACTGTTGATTCGCTTCTTGACGGGATTGGGCATGGGCGGTGCATTGCCGATTATGATTACGATGGCTTCAGAAGCTGTATCAGATCAGTATAAGGGCACAGCTGTAAGCATAATGTATAGTGGTATTCCTTTCGGTGGATTACTTACCTCGGTCGTGGCCATGTTGTTGGCGGGTGATAGTGAATGGCGTCATATTTTTTACATTGGTGGTATTGCACCAATTTTATTGATTCCTTTGATTATTAAATATTTGCCTGAATCGAGTGATTATTTACAACGCAGAACACAACATCAAACTGCAATTCCATTTTTTGAGGTTTTATTTGCGAAAGAACGCCGTATGTCGACGATCCAGATCTGGATCAGTTTCTTCTGTACATTGGTGGTTTTGTATTTTTTACTCAATTGGCTGCCGTTGCTCATGGGCGCACAAGGTTTATCCAAGTTTGAGGCCAATTATGTCCAAATGGGCTATAACATTGGTGGTATTTTTGGATCAATCCTTATGGGGGTTATGTTAGATAAATTGCGCATGAGCTTTGTAATTAAGTTGATCTATACGGGGATTCTATTCTCATTATGCTGTCTATCCATTTCGCCAACGGTTGCTTTACTGGTACTTTCGGCAATTGGTTGTGGTTTATTTATTGTCGGTGGGCAGTCTGCATTGTATGGTTTAGCTGCGATGTACTATCCAACAGAGATGCGTGGTACTGGCGTGGGTTCAGCGGTGGCAATTGGTCGCATTGGCTCATTTGCTGGACCGCTCATGGCGGGTTTCCTGCTATCACTTGGTCAAAGTTCCACAATTGTGATTGGTGCAAGTATCCCAATCATTTTAATTGCAGCGATCTCTGCTTTGTTGCTTGTCAAAAAGCCTAAACAGCCTGTACATTTAGTACAAAGCACGACGACTTAGTAAGTTTTAAATCCTAAAGGAAGTATGTGGCTTTTGCTTCATACTTCCTTTACATACCATTTTTGATGAAAGATAAATTATGGCGCGTTCGAGTTTAGTTCCAAAGAAAATACAGGATGAACCGAGACTAAGTTATATGATTGCTCGTGTTGATCGCATTATCAGTAAACATTTAACTGAGCAATTAAAACATCTCAATATCAGTTTACCTCAATTTACGGCATTGTCTGTTCTTGCGTCTAAAAGTAACCTGTCAAATGCTAAGTTGGCTGAGCGTTCATTTATCAAGCCGCAATCTGCCAATAAAATTCTGCAAGATTTATTTAGCAATGGTTGGATAGAAAAAACACCAGATCCTACTCATGGTCGTCGTATCTTGGTCACACTGACCCAAAGCGGTTTAAACAAATTGAATGAGTGCAATATTGTAGTTGAGAAAGTTGAACAAAAAATGCTGCAAGGAATCGATATCAATTTGGCATATTTAATTCGAAATAATTTGGAAGAGATGGTCAATAATCTTAAAGCTGACGAATTTATACCGTAATTTATAGACGGTATTTTACTGGGTAACGCTTTTCCAAGAGATTTACATTTCCAATACTACTCATATACATGCAATACAAATTAAAAGCGCGGGCGTATGTGAAAATGATAACAACTATTTAATTTTTATAGTCTTAGGGGACGTGCTGTGAAAAAAATATTGAAACGAGTACGGCTGTTAATTTAACTAAAGATGACTAACTCAGTGATGTGATTAAAAGTTCTAATAAAACGTTTAATCACTCATCTCGCCGTGTTTAAATTGTTCAGTAAAATATTAATATTGTAAGGCCAAGAGTTTATATGTTTTCTTCTTATGTTCATGCTTTTGCGTTGTTTTTCGCATTGTTAAATCCCTTCCTTATGAGTGTCTATATGGTTGGGATTATCCGAAATACTGATGTAACGGTATTTAATAAAGCCCTTATTCAAGGGAGCTTGATTGCCTTTATTGTGTTTGTTTTATTTGCTTGGGGTGGCGAGAATATTTTCAGTAAATATTTAAATGTCCGTTTTGAGTCTTTTCAAATTTTTGGTGGCTTAATTTTCTTAGTGATTGGCTATCGTTATGTATTTCAGGGGGCTGATACCATCGGTGAAATGCGCGGTGCACCTGAGCACTTAGCTGGAACGATTGCGATGCCATTTATGATTGGGCCAGGAACGATTAGTGCGGCAGTGGTCACGGGAGTGACCTTACCTTTTACAGCTGCGGTTGCTGTGATCGCTGTTACCTTGTTCTTGACCTGTAGTATTTTGATTTTAATGAAATATGGGCATGATCATTTACGCTATAAACATGCAAAATACATTGACCGTTATTTTGATATCGTGGGGCGCTTAGCTGCATTGCTCATCGGGACCATTGCGGTTGATATGATCGTCAATGGGGTATTTGGTCTCATGAATTCCGCAAATTTAAGTTAGAAATACGTTCTCGTGATAGGTAAAACAATCGCTCCTCGAGCAAGCGACAGTGTTTGATTGATTTAGATATATGTTTGCGATCATGAATGAGTGATAATAGTGGTGCTGTTTTCCGCTATGAGTCCCAAACATGGATCAACTAGATCAATTCCATCAGACGCCTGATGATCAATCAGAGCTTACAATGTCGGTTTTGATGACACCAGATATGGCAAACTTTTCTGGTAATGTACATGGTGGCGCTATTTTAAAACTGCTTGACCAAGTCGCTTATGCTTGCGCTAGTCGTTATTCAGGCAGTTACGTGGTGACGCTATCTGTTGATAAAGTCAATTTTAAAGAACCCATTTATGTTGGTGAATTGGTGACATTCTTAGCGAGTGTAAACCATGTTGGCCGTACTTCAATGGAAATAGGGATTCGCGTCGAAGCTCAAAATATTCAAAAACGTAGTATCAGACATACGAACACCTGTTATTTCACCATGGTTGCTGTTGATGAACAGCGCCAACCGAAACAAGTTCCATCTTTAAAATTAGATACTGATTGGAAGCGTTGTCGTTTCGAAGCAGCAGAGCAACGGAAAGAAAGGCGCCTACAAGAAGTTCATCAACCCTCATGCAGTATGTTTAAGTCTTCGCCTTAATTTTTATTTAGCCCATAAAAAAGATCGAACCGCAGCATGGTTCGATCTTTTTTTATTTATTATGAAATAGGATCAAATCATAATAAATCGATTTAAAAAAGCAGAGGTAGCTTTTAAAATCTATATTAGTTTGCTACTGGTTCAGATGCAGGAGCAGCTTCGCTTGTTGCATCAGTCGCTGGTTGTTCTTGAGTTGAAACAACAACACGGTCTTCAGTTTGTGCTTCAGTTTGAACTTCGTTAGCTGACGCAGCAAATGTAGTCGCAGCAGCAAGAGTAAGCGTCGTAGCAAGAAGTGTTTTGATAAGTTTCATTGTTGGCATCCTTTAATTTCAGTTTCATTAAAAACAGCCTGATTTGTAGATAAGCCACAAATCAAGACATGTGCTCATGCTATGTGCCAAATCTATTTACGGCAATAACCTTAACAATCTATTACGCCAAGCTTAACAATTTGAAATATTGAAGGACTTTATGTGGTTACTCTGTAAATGAATAGCCAATTATTGCGTGCTAAAATGTATGGAAATATGTTTTTTTGGATAAAAAATAAACTAACTGTTTACGCAGATTAAACATTGCTAGTGAGTTCATTAGAATTACTTAATTGAATAAACCATTCATATTTGTATTTTGAATAAGGTTATTAGATTAACTATGTGATGGTGGTCTCGTTAATATATTTAAGTGAGCCTTTATTAAGGTTTGGTTGTTTGATCGCTGATTATTTCTTTTCCTGTTTTTTTCGCATTACAATGCAATAAATCTTTGTTCCTGAGTATGTCGTGAAATTCATTTCGCCCAAAGCAGTTCCAACACATATTATTTCTGGCTTTTTAGGTGCAGGGAAGACCACATTATTACAGCATTTATTAGCACAAAAACCTGAGCATGAAGTTTGGGCGATTTTGATGAACGAGTTCGGGCAGATAGGGGTCGATCAACAACTAATCAGCCAACAGGATGGTTATACCGTCAAAGAATTGTTGGGCGGTTGTTTGTGTTGTAGCAGTCAATTGCCGATGCAAATTGCGTTGGCGCGGTTATTAAGTGAAAGCAAACCCGATCGGTTATTCATTGAACCAACGGGCTTGGGGCATCCAGCACAATTACTCGATCAGCTAACAGAGCCACATTGGCAGAGTAGTCTAGAAATGCGTGCACTGGTGATCGTGATTGATGGCAGTCGTTTGCATGACCATGATTGGGTACAGCAGAATCTGTATACCGACCAGCTCAAAGCGGCACAAATTGTTGTATTGTCCCATATTGATTGTATGACCGAAGCCGACCAACAAGCATATTTAGCTCTAAAACAAGAATATCAGACTTATGTTCAGCATTGGATCGAAGCGGAGCATGGACGGGTAGAGCTGGGGCAGCTTGATCTTGTTCAGCAACCTTTGCAACGAAAAATCCAACCTTTACTCCGATTGCAAAAAATACAGCTCGGTGATGCTGCGGAACAAGAAATCAAACAGTTGCCCTACCATTATATTGAAACTGCGCAAGGATTTACGGTCGCTGGTTGGAAGTTTTCCAAACGTTGGCAATTCAACTTTTATGATTTATTGGATCTATTGTGCGCACAGCAGGATTGGGTTCGGATCAAAGGAATATTTAATACCGATCAAGGCTGGAAAAGTTTTAATTTCAATCCGCAACAGTTTAACTATAAGTCGGTAGAAGCAAGTATTGATAATCGAATAGAAATCATTTGTCAGGTGCAACAGGACTGGTTTGAGTTTGAAAAACAACTCTTGGCGTGTCGCCTAGATGAGTCGAGTTGATTCACAAATCGCATCATTTTCTAGCAAAAATAGAGTATGCTTAGCGCCAAATTTGAGGACATGAAGCAATGGCGTTAAAAGCAACGATATATAAGGCAGACCTAAATATTGCCAATATGGATCAGCATATTTATGCAGATTATCAACTGACCCTTGCTCAACACCCATCAGAAACGATTGAGCGATTAATGGTGCGTATCCTTGCTTATGCGCGTTATGCAGATGAGCATTTGGATTTCACCAAAGATCTATTTGAAACAGATGAGCCTGCTTTATGGCAAAAAGATCTGACGGGCTTGTTAGAAAAATGGATTGAAGTGGGTTGTCCATCTGAAGATAAAGTGAAAAAAGCCAGTGCGCGATGTAAAAGTGTTGCCGTGGTGACCTACGGTGCACAAGCGAATGATTGGTGGCAGAAAAGTACCAAAATCAAAACACTGAGTAATGTTGAAGTTTGGCAGCTTTCTCCTCAAACCACCCAAGCACTTGAGCAATTATGTGAGCGTACCATGCAGTTGCAGTTAAACATCATGGATGGTGAATGGACATTGTTGAGTGACAAAGGTCAAGTCGACATTCAGTGGCAACAATTGCAATAATAGTGAATACACCCTGAATTGAGCTGAGTTTGGAGAGACAAAAATGAGCGCAGAGTTACAGATTATTGATTTAAAAGTAGGTGAAGGTAAAGAAGCGGTAAAAGGTGCTTTAATCACCACACATTATACGGGTTGGTTAGAAGACGGAACCCAGTTCGATTCTTCACTTGATCGTGGAAATTACTTTGAAACTGTGATTGGCACAGGACGTGTAATTAAAGGATGGGATCAAGGCATTATGGGCATGCGTGTAGGCGGAAAGCGTAAACTGATCGTACCTGCACATTTGGCTTATGGTGAACGTAAGATGGGGAAAATTATTCCTGCAAACTCAAATCTAACTTTTGAAATTGAACTTTTTGATGTAAAAACACGCGACCAATAGCAATCGTTGTCTGTATCATAAATAAAGTGATTTAGCCCAGTCTTAGCTAAATCACTTTAAAATCATGTGGATATATTTGTTTTTTAATTATAATTAAGTTTGTATAAACACCTGATTTGGCATAAATTTCTTTTTATCTGATTTTCATGACAGCCTAAGAAAAAAATATTGATTCTCTAAATCGCCCTATATATCTTTGAGATAAAAGAGCAATTTTCTTTAAATGACAATAACTTGAATAAAATAATCATTTTTTGATCTTTTAAAAACTTGCTCATGACGTTGCTATCTGGCTGGGATGAACCACGAAAATAGTGACATTAATTATAAAAATTTAAATGAGTAGAGGTCGATATGAATGATTATTTGGATATCACTGCATCTGAGTTATTAAAAGAGTTACATCATTTTTTCTTGATTGATACATATGATGGCGCGGAAACGGGATTTTGGGTCAATGAAAAGGCATTGGTTGATAAACAATATTGGCTTGATGGTGAGCATAAAGTTGAAATCGTCAGAGAACTTAGTGCCTCTCATTTACATGCACCACATAGTTATCGAATTACGCTATTGAACCAAGAGGGTGGCGATATTGTTTTATTGAGCTACGATGGTGTCAATAAAAAAGTACTCACTTTTCGACGTGGTGAGTGGGTCAATCGAATGTACAAATATTTTTATCAAAAAGAACGTTATTATTTACAGCAACTGGCAGATCATCCAAATTTTCAGTTGATCCAGTATTAAGCTGGCCGAATTTCAGGCATAAAAAAACCAGCTTAGGCTGGATTTTTTTATGCACCAAATTTCATTGTTGAAAAATGGTGCCCGAGGCCAGACTCGAACTGGCACGCTTTGTGGGCGGGGGATTTTAAATCCCCTGTGTCTACCGATTTCACCACTCGGGCATGTGCGCAATAATAGAGGACACTTTAAAACTTGGCAAGAGTGAAACGAATTATTTGCTTTCTTTTCAGTCAATTCATGTGCTTATCTCATAAAAAATAAGCTAAATCCGCTATTTTTCATAAATTTTTCATTAAATTGAGATCAAACCTTCATCAACGCACCTTAGTTTTATTTGTTTAAAGTAATAAAAACCAAGGTAGCCATCAAATGACAGCAAAAATTTCACGACGGGAACTGATTCAAAAGAGTTTATTTGGTTTTGGGGCTTTGTCTTTATCCACAGGTTTTACAGGGTGTAATAATAGTTCAGATAAAGAAAGCAATGCGCTAAAAGTCAGTTTTGATCATGGTGTGGCGAGCGGTGATCCATTGCAGGATCGTGTGATTCTTTGGACACGTCTTAGCCCAAACGATTCAAGTGCACGTTTGCAAGTCACTTGGGAAATTGCATTGGATGATCAATTTAAGCAAATCGTTAAGACGGATAAGGTGACAACGGCAGCAGCACAAGATTTTACGGTTAAGGTCGATGCAACAGGTTTGACACCGAATCAAAACTATTACTATCGCTTTATTTTTGGTGATAAAAAGTCTCCCGTTGGACAAACCAAAACATTGCCGACCAGTACTTCGAAAGTCAGTTTCGCAGTCTGTTCTTGTTCGAATTATCCCGCTGGCTATTTCTATGTATATCGTGAAATGGCAAAGCAAAATGTCGATGTGGTGATTCATTTAGGCGACTATATTTATGAATATGGTGCGGATGGTTATGCCTCAGAAGATGCAGACAAACTCGGAAGAAGCTTGGCAGCTGATAATAGCCAAGAAATTATTAAATTAGATGATTATCGCAAGCGTTATGCGCTGTATCGTAGTGATAAAGATCTACAGGCACTGCATCAACGTCATCCTTTTATTGTCATTTGGGATGATCATGAGTTGGCGAATGATACTTGGAAAGAGGGTGCGGAGAATCATCAGGAAAACGAAGGTAGTTTCCTTGAGCGTAAATTGGCAGCCTTACAAGCCTATTTTGAATGGATGCCGATTCGTCCTGTGGATAATCAACATATTAAGATTTATAGACAGTTTAACTTCGGTGGTCTGGTTAATTTGATGATGTTGGATACTCGCATAATTGCGCGTGATGAGCAGTTGAACTACGTAAAATTTATAAATCCAGTGACAGGACAATTAGATACGGTTGCATTTCAGGCAGCTATGTTTAATTCTACTCGAACAATCATGGGGGAAACTCAGCGCGAATGGTTATTGGGAAATAAAGAGAAGAGTATAGTCGGGGTATTACAAAACTCAACCGCAACATGGAATGTATTAGGTCAGCAGATTCTTATGACCAAAATGCTAATTCCAGCTGAATTATTATTGTCGCTTGCAGAAATTACTTCAGGCAATCCTAGCACAGACACATTAAATCAAATGACGACTCAGATTACTGAGTTAGTGACTCTGAAAATGCGTCTTAAACAAGGTGATCCAAGCCTTACTGAGCAAGAAAAAGCGCGTGTGCTGACGGTTGCTCCTTATAACCTAGATGCGTGGGATGGCTATTTTGCTGAACGTGAGATTCTATATGGCACTTTGGCGCAGTTAAAGAAGAAAGTCGTGGTCCTTGCAGGGGATACGCATAATGCGTGGTCGTCTAATTTATATAGCAAAGATGGTGCTTTTGTCGGCGTTGAGCTGGCAACCAGTTCTGTATCTTCGCCGGGGATGGAAAAATACCTTAATATTCCTACGGCACAGCTTCAACAATTCGAGTTCGCATTTACCGCGCTGATTGATGAATTAAATTACTGCAATTTGAATCAACGAGGTTATTTGATGGTTCAACTTGATGAAGCTCAAGTTGAATCTCAATGGGTATTCGTTGATTCGATTAAAACAGCAGAATATACGGTGGATGCAAGCCGACAGCATCAATTGGTCTTAGATGTGAATTTATTACCGATGCAGACTGCACAGCAAGTCGCATAAGTCTAAGAACAAAAAAGCCAAGTCAGTGTACTTGGCTTTTTTTATACTTCGCTAAATTTCAGGCATAAAAAAACCAGCTTACGCTGGAATTTTTTGCACCATATTTCATTAGCTGAAAATGGTGCCCGAGGCCAGACTCGAACTGGCACGCTTTGTGGGCGGGGGATTTTAAATCCCCTGTGTCTACCGATTTCACCACTCGGGCTTTACCAATGGAGGCGGAGGTCGGAATCGAACCGGCGTACACGGAGTTGCAGTCCGCTGCATGACCACTCTGCCACCCCGCCATCTCTTGGTGATGCACATATTAGCAATCTTTAGAAAAAAAACAATAGTGTTTGTCGCGAATATGCACATAAAAACAACATCTAAAAGAATATTGCTCAAATTATCATGTATTATTTACGCAATTGATTCATACCCATTTTGGAGATGCGCTGTGGCATTGGTTTTAGACGGTCGTGCATTGGCAACACAAATCGAAGCAGATTTGTTGGTACGTGTAGAAGCATTAAAAGCAAAATCGGGGCGTACCCCAATTTTGGCAACAATCTTAGTTGGTGATGATGGTGCATCGGCAACTTATGTGCGTATGAAAGGTAATGCTTGCCGTCGTGTAGGAATGGATTCGCTTAAAGTTGAGCTTCCGAAAGAGACGACAACTGAACAATTGCTTGCAGAAATTGAAAAATTGAATGCAAATCCTGATGTGCACGGGATTTTGTTGCAACACCCTGTGCCAGAACAAATTGATGAAAGAGCTTGTTTTGATGCAATTTCATTGGCAAAAGATGTCGATGGTGTGACCTGCTTAGGTTTTGGTCGTATGGCGATGGGTGAGTCTGCTTACGGTTCAGCGACTCCAGCAGGCATCATGACCATTTTGCAAGAAAACAAGATTGAGATTGCAGGTAAACATGCCGTTGTGGTTGGTCGCTCTGCGATTTTAGGTAAACCAATGGCAATGATGCTATTGCAAGCCAATGCAACCGTTACGATCTGTCATTCACGCACAAAAAATCTTGCAGAGTTGGTTAAGCAAGCTGACATTATCGTGGGTGCAGTTGGTAAAGCCGAATTGATTCAAAAAGATTGGATCAAGCAAGGTGCGGTTGTGGTTGATGCTGGTTTCCATCCACGTGATGGCGGTGGTGTAGGTGATATCCAATTGGTTGGTATTGAAGAGGTTGCTTCTGCTTATACGCCTGTTCCAGGTGGAGTAGGTCCTATGACGATTACCACTTTGATTCGTCAAACAGTTGAAGCTGCTGAAAAAGCATTAGGCTAAATCTCCCCCTAACCCCCTCTTTATAAAAGAGGGGGACTTAAAAGAATTAAAGAAACGATATGAGCTGTACTTTTCAATTTGCTAAAGCGCCTGAACAGTTACTTAAAGCATTGCATGATGTGATTCCAAATACTGACTTATTGGCACAACAACTACCTGAAACGCCGATTTCTTTATGGCTGATACCACCAGTATTTCCTACAGATCGTTTGGATGATGAAGTCATTCGACGTATTTGGAATGAAACGCCGTATTGGATTTTTTGTTGGGCATCTGGCTTAGCGATGGCACAATGGTTATTGGCAGAACCCCATCATGTTAAAGATAAAGTTGTTCTAGATTTTGGTGCTGGTTCAGGTGTAGTTGCAATTGCTGCAAAAATGGCAGGTGCGAAACGCGTTATTTGTTGTGATATTGACCCCATTAGTCTTGAATCATGCCGTGAAAATGCCCTCTTAAATGAAGTAGAGCTTGAATATCTCGATGATCTCTATAAATCAGAACAAGTGGATGTCTTGCTCGCTGCTGATGTACTTTATGATCAGTGCAATCGCTTCTTTTTAGATGAATTTTTGAAATTCGCACCTGAGGTTTGGGTTGCTGACAGTCGAGTTAAAAATTTTAGCCACCCAAAATATATAAAGATTGATGAGCGAAGTGCAACAACTTGGCCTGATTTAGATGAAGCGAAAGAGTTTAAAAATGTGAGTTTTTATAAAACGCTGTGACCGTAAAATTTTAGTATTACTGGCAATGTTTGAAGAACTAACTTTGCCAGTTTTCAACCATTAAATTGAATTGTTTGAAATGTTCAAAGATGTGATCATTGCTTATTAACGTTAAGTTGTGGGCTAGCGCATGAGAACCGATCAATAAATCCATTGATTGTACCGCAATGCCTTGTAATCGTAATTCATTACGGATTTTTGCATAGGTTGGAACGCATCGCTCATCCCAATCCAAAATATTAAGTGTTTCTAGTAGTGAGTTAACGCGTTCGATATGTTGTGGAATATTCCCTCCTTTTTCCAAGCCATAAATGATTTCTGCATGTGTGATCTGCGAAATAAAAACAGAATCAGGATGGGTTAACATCAGCTTGTTTTTTAGTTTGTTACTTGCCGCTCCTTGCAAGAGGTAGCTCACAATATTTGTATCAAGCAAGTATTCCATTAAAATATATCTCGCTCTACTGGGGTATCTTGCTCACGATCAATCATTAAATTTTCAAACCCGAGTGAACTACTATTTTCATTAAAGTAATCTGCCCATGTACGAGGCTGCTCAGACAGAATCACTTCTCCTTTTGCATTCTTTCGTACATAAACGATATCACTTTTGAAGCGATATTCTTTAGGAAGCCTTACTGCTTGGCTTTGCCCATTCATAAAGATTTTAGCGGTATGGTTCATTGTGCTGCCTATAAAGTATATATTAATTAGTATATACTCGTGAAGAGGCATGTCAATAATAAAGTTATCGTTTAACAGTCATCATGATTATTGAACAGATCTTTAAAATGGCTGACTTATTTAAGAACAGGTATAACGAACGACAGTAAGTGTGGTTGGTCGAGTCTCAAGTGCTTGACGAGTGGCATAACCTTCGCTGTTATTTAAATCAGGGGAGTTGGATAGACCAAAAGTTGTGCGACTGGTGCCAAGCTGAACACCGTATTTTTCTTGTGTAGCAGGGTTCATGATTTCATTGGTGCTTAGAATTGAAATTTTATAATTTTTTTCTGCACCGAGCACTTGTTTACATGCATGCTGCAATTTTTTCTCATCCACATTTGCATTGCCACGTGCAGAAAGTGTATAGGCAATCGTCGCCGAAGTTGCTGTTTTATCTTCAATTTGATAACCCTTTGCACCATTATATTGATGTGAGCTTGTCTGACATGCAGCAATCAAAAGTGTACCGCTTACAATAAAGAATAAATTGGTTTTTTTCATATCAATGATCCTGTTATTTATGTTTTTAGTATCGCATAAAATGATTTTTGAATTGTGAGTAATCTTTAAAAACTGGTCTTTTCGTCACTTTTGTATTCAAAAATAAAGAAAGAATTTTCGTTTGCGAACAATTTTGCATATAATCGCCCCAGTTTTTAATTTAATACAGAAGTCGTTGCTTTATTGCAGTATTACTCTCCGTTTTTTCGGACGTTTAATTCATTGCTCTAATACATCAGGCCAGTCTGGATAGGTATGTCATGATCTCTACAGATAGTCAAAAAAAATATGTGGTTGCATTTGATCAAGGTACAACGAGTTCACGTGCGATCGTATTGGATCACGATGCGAATGTCATCACCATAGCTCAACGCGAATTTACCCAAATTTACCCACAACCAGGTTGGGTTGAGCATGATCCGATGGAAATCTGGGCGACCCAAAGCGCAGTCTGGGTTGAAGCGTTAGCGCAAGCGAGTATTTCAAGTGATCAAATTGCCGCGATTGGGATTACCAACCAACGTGAAACGACGGTGATTTGGGACAAAAAAACGGGCAAACCTATTTACAATGCCATTGTTTGGCAAAGTCGCCAAAGCAATGAAATTTGTAATCAGCTTCGTCAAGATGGCTGGCAAGACTATGTGCGTAAAGTTACGGGTTTGGTGATTGACCCATACTTCTCTGCGACAAAAATTAAATGGATTCTCGATCGGGTCGAAGGCAGTCGTGAGCGCGCTGAACGTGGCGAGCTTCTATTCGGTACAATTGATACATGGCTTATTTGGAAACTCACCAACGGTCAAGCTCATGTGACGGATTATACCAATGCCTCTCGGACCATGTTATTTAACATTGAAACATTGGAATGGGACGATAAGCTACTTGAAGCTTTAAACATCCCTAAAGCAATGTTGCCTGAAGTGCGTAGTTCTTCCGAAGTTTATGGATACACGCATACTATCAGTGGACAAGAAATAGGCATCCCGATCGCTGGTATCGCAGGGGATCAACAAGCCGCATTATTTGGTCAAATGTGTGTTGAAGTCGGGCAAGCAAAGAATACCTACGGCACAGGCTGTTTCTTGTTAATGAATACAGGAAAGCGTATTGTTCAGTCGGACCATGGCTTATTGACCACCATCGCATGTGGGGCAAAAGGCGAAGTGAACTATGCACTTGAGGGTGCTGTGTTTAATGGTGGCTCGTGTGTGCAATGGTTACGAGATGAAATGAAAGCGATTAATGATTCGCATGATTCTGAATATTACGCAACCAAAGTCAAAGATAGTAATGGCGTCTATGTCGTTCCAGCCTTTACTGGACTTGGTGCTCCTTATTGGGATCCGACCGCACGTGGTGCAATCTTGGGGATTACAAGAGGGATTAGTATCGAGCATATTATTCGTGCGACGCTGGAATCGATTGCGTATCAAACGCGTGATGTTTTAGACGCGATGCAGCAAGATTCAGGTGAGAAGCTGCGTACACTCCGTGTTGATGGTGGTGTCACCGCCAATAATTTTCTGATGCAGTTCCAAGCTGATATCTTAGGTACTTCAGTTGAACGTCCTGCAATGAAAGAAACCACAGGTATGGGTGCAGCATTTCTCGCAGGTTTGGCTGTCGGTTTTTGGTCGGATCTGAATGAATTGAAGAGTAGAATGACGATCGAGCGCACTTTTACACCTGAGAGTAGTCGTGATAGAACTGAGAAACTCTACAAAGGTTGGTTAAAAGCGGTTGGTCGCACCCGAGATTGGGATGAGGATTAAGCTCAACTGAGAGTATCGGATGAGTTGAAATAACAACATAGGATGGATGAGCATGAGTTTGATATTACGCCAACAAAAAACCCTCGAATTAGTACGCGAGCGTGGCTATATCAGTATTGAAGAGCTTGCTCAATATTTTGATGTTACACCTCAGACGATTCGACGTGATATTAATCAGTTGGCAGATGAAGGCTTGTTGCGTCGCTACCATGGTGGCGCGGCACATGATTCGAGTGTTGAAAACACTGAGTACACCATGCGTGTCGGGCACATGCTTGAACAAAAGCGTTCTATTGCGGAAGCTGTTGCCGCTGCTGTGCCTGATCATGCTTCATTGTTCATCAATATCGGTACTTCAACTGAAGCAATCGCGCATGCCTTGTTAAATCATACGGGGCTGAAAATTATTACCAATAATTTAAATGTTGCTAAAATTTTGAGTACCAAAGAAGATTTTGAAGTACTGATCGCCAGTGGACGCGTCCGCCCTGATGGTGGGGTGATCGGGCAGGCAACGGCTGATTTCTTTAAGCAATTTAAAGCAGATTATGCGTTGGTTGGGATTAGTGGTATCGACGAGGATGGCACTTTATTGGATTTCGATTTTCAAGAAGTCTGTGTTTCGCAAGAAATCATTTCAAGTGCACGTCAGGTTTTTTTAGCGGCGGATAGCAGTAAGTTTGGGCGTAATGCGATGATTCGTTTAGGTTCGCTTAAACAAGTGGATTGTATTTTTACTGACCAACAACCCAATGATCAATATATGAAAACTATTAGAGATTTGGATATTGGATTGATTGTTGCAAAATAAATATTCATTTTCGAAAAAATGTTACTTTTTTTGAATGAGCTGTTTTTTGCTTCATTCACTTTATATAAAATTATTTTTTATTCCTTATAAATATTATATTTAATAAGCTTATCATCATTTTTACATTTCTTTCAATTTTTTACCATCAGTCTAAAAATGTCGGTAAATTGACATTTTTGTCGCGTGTTTTTATTGTCTATTTTCATTTTATATGTTTAAATTTTCATTATTGAACAATATCGAAAATTTGCGGTGATTTATGCAAAACGCTCCCCAGTTAACAGATAAAATTTATGATCTTGCGATCATTGGTGGTGGTATCAACGGTGTGGGTATCGCAGTCGATGCGGCTGGTCGCGGATTATCGGTATTTTTATGTGAAAAGGATGATTTAGCGAGTCATACGTCTTCCGCAAGCAGTAAGCTCATTCATGGTGGTTTGCGCTATTTAGAACACAAAGAGTTTCGCTTAGTGCGAGAGGCGTTGGCTGAACGTGAAGTGTTATTGAATAAAGCGCCACATATTATTCGTCCGATGCGCTTCATCATGCCACATCGTCCACATTTACGCCCAGCTTGGCTGATTCGTACAGGTCTATTCTTCTATGATCACCTTGGAAAGCGCGAGAAATTACTGGGTTCGAATAACGTTTATTTTAAAGAAGATAGCCCATTAAATTCGGCGATTACCCGTGGTTTTGAGTATTCTGATTGTGCGGTAGATGACTCACGTTTAGTGGTGCTCAATGCGATGCATGCGCGTGAAAAAGGTGCTGATATTGTGACACGTACCCGTTGCTTATCCGCCAAGCGTGACGGGGAGTACTGGATTGTTGATTTGGAAAATGCACAGGGGGCATTTCAAATCAAAGCGAAGGCTTTGGTCAATGCCGCAGGTCCATGGGTTGCTCAGTTTATCAAACAAGATTTACAACTTAAATCGCCGTATGGGATCCGTTTAATTCAAGGCAGCCATATTATTGTGCCGAAGCTTTATGAAGGTGATAAGGCCTTTATTATGCAAAATGATGACCGTCGTATCGTGTTTGCGATTCCTTATTTGGATCAATACACCATGATTGGGACAACGGATCATGAATACAAAGGTGATCCAGCTCAGGTGAAAATTACTCAAGCGGAAATTGACTATTTGGTTAAGGTCAGTAATGAGCATTTTAAAAAGCAATTAACCCAAGAGCAAATTATTTCGACTTTTGCTGGGGTACGTCCTTTGTGTGATGACGAGTCGGATAATCCTTCTGCGGTGACACGTGATTATACCTTGGCATTGTCAAAGCAAGCAGTAGGACAAGCACCATTGCTTTCTGTATTTGGTGGAAAATTAACAACTTACCGTAAGTTGGCTGAATCTGCGATGCAGCAGCTTAAGGCGTTCTTCCCTGAAATGCAGGGTCGCTGGACCGCAAAAGAGGTTTTACCGGGTGGGGAGAAGATGGATTCTGTTGAGCAATTAGTTCAAGAAATTCTTCTACAAGTGACCGATGCACCTCAGTCTTTAGCAAAACGCTGGGCTTCCGCTTATGGTACACGCGTTTGGAATATTCTGGGTGAGGCAACTTCAGTCGCAGAGCTTGGACAGTATTTTGGTCAGGGCTTATATGTGAGAGAGGTCGACTATTTGTGGCGTTTCGAATGGGTAACGACCAGTGAAGATCTTCTTTGGAGACGTTCTAAGCTCGGTTTAAGCATGAGCAATGATGAGGTTGCATTATTGGATACTTACTTAGACTCAAAAAGACAGACACCTAACGCCGCATAAAAGTCATAACCCCTTATCCTTATATTTGGATAAGGGGTTAAATTTATTAATATTTAAATTTAAGCGCAACGCTATAGTTCGCAGGTTCGCCATAGAACGCTTGACTATATGTGAAGCTATTTAAGTATTTTTTATCGGTCACATTATTTGCATTGGCTTGAACAGTGAAGTGTTGGTTTACTTCATAGCTTGCCATTAGATTAAGCAAAGCATAATCACTTTGTTTCAAATAAGCTGATTGTACGCTGTCAAAAATCGAGGTTTTCCCTTGCCATTGCAGTCCTGCGCCAACTTTGAGTTTTGGTAGTTGAGCAGGTGTATAGGTGGTCAGTAGATTAAAGGTCTGGGTCGGGTTATAAGTTCTCGCAGCACCACCATTTTTTAGGTCTTGTAAACTAAACTGAGCATAACCAAGAGAGACATTGACCTGATCAGTGAGTTGTCCTGCCAAACCAACTTCTACACCTTGTGAACGTAAATCACTAATGCCGACTTTACGATTTAAAGGATGTCCGTCACTTGAGCGCAGCGGATAATTGTTTTGTTCAGTTCTAAAGATTGCCAAAGTGCCCGTTAGTTTGTCATCTAACCAAGCACTTTTAACCCCAACTTCGTAGCTTTTCCCTTCGATTGGATCGGCAACTTTTCCTGTGGCTTCATTCACAGAAGTTTGAGGGCGAAAGATCGAGGTATAACTCATATAACTTATATATTCAGGTGTAAAATTATAGGTAATCCCAGCATAAGGTGAAACTTTACTTTCATCGTAATTCATCGGTGAGCCATAGCTCGAACCTTCACTTTTAGCTTGGATGTAGTTTGCACCGAGAGTCAGCTTGAGATCATCATTCAGATGCAGGCGAGTAGCAGCATAAATAGACTGATTACGTTGAGTATATTCCGCTTGTTCGGCGAAATCCGACCATGTTACATGCTTTGGTGTCCAGCTTGCCCAATTGGTTGTATAAGGTGTAACTGAGATTTGTCCGTTGTATTCAGAGCTTACATGATTGATATTGCTGTCATGTAGCGTACCTTGCTTTTGGTGGTCAACTTGATCACTTTTAGAAAAGGTATAACCAATGATTGCTTCATGCTCTCGATTAAATAGGTCAAATTTGCCTTGAAGATTAAAATCAGCAGTGTGTAGTTTATTATTCTCTAAATAACCATTTGGTGTTAATGAAACTCCTGAACCGTCTGCGTTTGGATAGCCGTAATAGTATAAAAGCTGGCTTTCACGATCTTTTTCATTGTAGTTATAGCTTAGATTAGCAGACCATGTATCTAGAAATTTTTGTTTTAGTTCGATAAATGCATTTCTAGAAGTGTTGTCCCAATATGCCCAATCTGGATTGGGGTTAAATGAGCGATCATAACTGAGTTGTTTGCCAGAACCATCCATCAGTGGAATTGCACCCCAGTTGTTGGCATTTGGTTTATGCTTTTCTTGACTTGCACCAATGGTCAGAAGGGTAGAATCCGTAATATCAGCCTCAATAACACCTGCAATTCCATTTTTTTCTGAAGAATAACGATCACGATATGAGTCGCCTGTTTGTTGAAAGCCAGACAGTCGTCCACGTATACGATCATTTAAACTACCAGAGGCATCTGCTTCATAGCGTTGAGTATCCCATGAGCCATAGCTTAGACCAGTATTGGCTTGAAATTCTTTGGTCGGGCGTTTGCGAATGTAGCTAATGGTTGCACTAGGATCACCAAAAGCATTGGTTAATGCATTTGCCCCTTTAACGACTTCGATACGATCATAAAAGTAACTATCGGGATTGGTGTCATTATAGTTCCAGCCCGTTGAGGGAAAACCTACGCCATCAACTAAAATATTTGAAATCTCGAATCCGCGAGCCATATATACGGCGCGTTCCGTTTCAAGCGCATTGACTGTCACGCCAGGGGTATTATTTAAAATGACTCGTGTTGAGGTCAAACCAAAGTCTTCGATCTGTTGGCGAGTGATGACATTGATGGTTTGAGGGGTTTCTTTGGCTTCGATATTGAGCTTAGTCGCACTTGAGCTATTTTTAATCGTATAGGCTTTGGTGCTTTCAGAATCTGAAATTTCATTCTGAGTTGCTTTGACTTGAATCGTTGGGAGTTGCTGCGATACTTCATCTGCTGCAAAGCTATAGGGGCTAATGCTGACTAAGCTTGATAGTGCAAGAAAAAGTGAGTTTCGTTTGAAGGAGAGGGTCGAGCTCATATTTACAACCATGTAAATGAGAAATATTATTATTACAATTATTGTTAATATTAGTGAATTTTGCAATTCATTTCGTTTAATTTTTGATGGGAATCAAAGAAGAGATTTAGATAGTTGATTGGGATTTCTGGGGACTAAGCACTTTTCATAAGAAAGCATTAAACTTTGGATAGCAATGTGATAAATCCTGTGTTACATCACTATGAGCTCAGTGAGATAAAGGAGGGGGTGATGAGTGAACAGCATGTGATTGATGTCCGACAAGAGCTATTACTGCTTGGGCAGCAAGAATGTAATCATAACTTCGATGAATTAAATACTGAAAATAAAGTAAAAGTTCTACAGTATGCATTGAGTGAAAGCATCAGTGCATATTGGCCGAATTTAGCGCTTAATTGGATTGAAAAGAATCCAGAGAGTCTTACTACTATATTAAAGGGTATTTTAATCGAATCAAATGAATCATCAGTTTAAGAAAAACCAAGAAGCTATAACTAAAGCCATTAAAGTATATAATGAAGTTTTTAAATAATGAATTCTTATGCTGTTGTTTTGAAGTATAGCGTCGACTTTGATTATATAAGAAGGTTGACTTCATTTATATTTGATGTCGCGGAAAATAATGTTTTTTTATTTAACATTGAAGAAGGGAGTGATTGTGACTATAATTCATTATTCTGTATGGTTTCTATTTTAAATGGGGGATGTTTTTTGTTAATTATTTTTTATAAATATCCCTAATATAAGTTACTTTAATTTCTATGAGAAGTTAATTCAATGTAGTATGAGTGATAAAATGATATTTTATGTTAGTGATTTCAACTCAACGTATGATGATGGTGCATATCATTAAATATCAAAAGGGGGGGATACATGAGCATTGATGATAAAGATAATATATGCTTTGTGTCTAATTAATATAAGTTTATTTAAAGTAAAATTAATATATTTTATCTGAAAACTAGAGAAGAAAGGTTTGACAGTTTTCAATTGGAAAGTGAGCATTTCAAATGCCGTGAAAGCAGGTAAAAATGTTGAAATGAAAGTAGAGGTTGGCTATGCAAATGGTACGAATCGCCCGAATCGCTTTTTAGTAACAGCAAAAATTAATGGTTCTACAAAAACTTTTCCTTTTACTCAGTGAGTTAATTTAAGTGAAAATTGATGAGAATATAGTTTGTAAAATTATTTCACAAATTTTGAGAGAAGTAGCTGGGTGTGATTGGGTAGAATTGAATTTAAAATGCCCAGTTTTATCTAATCAGCTTGGTGGAATAGAAGCCTCAAAAACATTGTCAAATAAAGAAAAAGTTGATTTGCCAATCGGATGGAAAGCGTTTGATCTAATAGAACCTTGCTTATATCTTAGAAAGCTAGTTTTTAATGAAGTTGGTAAGAGGGTGTGGGGCTTAGAGTTTGTCTTATATTCGGATAATAGTTATATGATGGAATATAATTATAATCAACCTGAAGATTATGAGGATGAAATATACTTTGATTTTAGTAAGGAGGTAGAAAGGGATTTTATTTTATCTAATATTACCTTAGAGAATTCATCTCAATTAGATACAATATGTGATAAATATTCTATTTATAGGGGACAATTGGAATTAAAAAATAAAACTATATTTAATACTTTTAAAAATAAAATGATTCAAGAATGTGATATAGACTTGGTAATGGGGGTTATTAATTTTAAAGTTGGGGATGGATGGGAAACTTTTGAGATGAATGTCATTGGTATACTCAATATTCCACTAGAAAAATTTACTTGGAGTTGGGAGGTTGCCTTAATTCCTGAAGACTTACAAGAAGTAGCGTTATTAGTCAAAGATTATGGTAAGGATAAAAATATTAAGGACTTACAGGGTTTTATATCTCTTTGTCATGAGAACTACGCTTGGGATATTACATCACTAGCAGTTCATCTCTCTGATGCCGATGGGGCACATCGTGTTAGAATGGATGATAATTGGGTTTATGTAGTTTTCCTAAAAGATAATTAGGCTCAATGAGTCTGTAAATTTTTTTTTGTAAGTTCTATTTCTTATAAATGATCGTTTATTCGATTATCGAACTGAATCGTAAATAAATTCAAAACCGAGCCAATTGCTTAACTCGGTTTGAAATGAAATACTTTCAATCAATTTCAGGAATTACTATTAAGCAGATTTAACCGCATTTAATAATTCATTTTGACGATCTTTAAGTGCTTGAGGTAAACGATCACCAAGTTTAGTAAATAACTCAGTGTGGCTCTCAAGCTCTTTGATCCATTGATCTTTATCTTGAGCGGTAACAGTATTGAATTGTTCTTTAGAGAAATCGATACCTTCCCAGTTCAATTGCTCATAAGTTGGAACTAGACCGATTGGTGTTTGAGTCGCTTCAGCACGACCTTCACAACGATCAATGATCCACTCAAGAACACGCATGTTTTGACCGAAACCAGGCCATACGAAGTTGCCTTCAGCATCACGACGGAACCAGTTTACATTGAAGATTTTTGGTAATTTATTACCAGCAGCTTCTGCTTTAGCGCCAACTTCTTGACCAAGTTGTAACCAGTGACCGAAGTAATCAGCCATGTTATAACCAGCGAAAGGAAGCATCGCAAATGGATCACGACGAACGATACCTTGTTGACCAACAGCCGCAGCAGTTGTTTCAGAACCCATCGTTGCAGCTTTATACACGCCATCAACCCAATCAAAAGCTTCTGATACTAAAGGCACTGTGTCCGCACGGCGACCACCGAAGATGAATGCTGAGATTGGAACACCTGCTGGATTTTCCCAGTCAGCGTCAATCGAAGGGCATTGACCAGCAGAAACTGTGAAACGTGCATTTGGATGAGCAGCTTTATCTTCGCCAGTATGCGGTTGACCTTTCCAGTTGGTAAGGTTCGCTGGAACTTCTTTAGAAAGACCTTCCCACCATACTTCACCATTATCTGTAACAGCAACGTTGGTATAAATGACATCTTTATGCATAGTTGCCATGCAGTTCGGGTTGGTTTTGGTATTTGTACCAGGTGCAACACCGAAGAAACCAGCTTCTGGGTTGATTGCATATAAACGACCATCTTCACCTGGTTTGATCCAAGCGATATCGTCACCTACAGTTTCAATCTTCCAACCTTCATAGCCTGCTGGTGGAATCAACATTGCAAAGTTAGTTTTACCACATGCAGAAGGGAATGCCGCTGCGATGTAATGTTTTTCACCTTGTGGATTGGTCACGCCTAAAATCAGCATGTGTTCAGCTAACCAACCTTGTTCACGACCCATTGCAGAAGCAATACGTAATGCTAAGCATTTTTTACCCAGTAACGCGTTACCACCGTAACCAGAACCGTAAGACCAGATTTCACGAGTTTCTGGATAATGCACGATATATTTTTCATTGTTGCATGGCCATGCAACATCTTTTGCACCAGCGGCAAGAGGAGCTGCAACAGTGTGTACGCAAGGTACATATTCGCCGTCTGTACCAAGTACGTCATAAACCGCTTTGCCCATACGCGCCATTTTCTTCATCGAAACAGCAACGTAAGGTGAATCTGTAAGTTCAATACCAATGTGTGCAATGTGGCTACCTAACGGACCCATTGAGAAAGGAACCACATACATGGTACGGCCTTCCATTGCACCATCAAACAATCCATTTAATTTTGTGCGCATTTCCGCAGGTGCAACCCAGTTATTCGTCGCGCCAGCATCTTCTTGGTTTGCAGAGCAAATATAAGTGCGGTCTTCAACACG
Organism: Acinetobacter sp. 3657; assembly: GCF_031456775.1. Classification (NCBI taxonomy): domain Bacteria; kingdom Pseudomonadati; phylum Pseudomonadota; class Gammaproteobacteria; order Moraxellales; family Moraxellaceae; genus Acinetobacter; species Acinetobacter sp. 3657. Next base: position 110,530 of record NZ_JAVDVH010000007.1, read on the forward strand.
AGCAACATCAGAAGGATCAGAATTTGCAAGATATGAACCAGGATGCTTTTCTTGGTTAAGTTTTTGCATGGTGCCGTTAGCGATCATCAAGTCGATCAGACGTTGATATTCTTCTTCGCTTCCGTCACACCATTCAATTTTTGCTGGTTTGGTTAATTTTGCAATCTCTTCCACCCATGCAATAAGCTTAGGGTGACGAACGAATTCTGGTGCGTTCACTTGGGTCATGGTGATGCCTTTTTAAAGTGTGTACGACGTACAGTTCTATTCATTGGGATACAATGAAAATAGATGAAGTAAAAAAAGTGGCTGTATTAAAGCATAAAATCGAAAAAAAAATAAGAGCCAAGAATGTTATCTACTGTTAATGAAACGCTGTTTATATCTACCTAAGTGGTTGTTTTTGATCGTTTGAATGTTTTTTTAATACAGTATATGATATATTTATAGGTGTTATTTTTATTAAAAATACCAATAAATAACAACATCTTAATGTTTGTGCATTTCTTGAGAATTATTATTGATAAAATGAATTATGCTCATTCAAAATTTACATAAACAAGCTTTCATTTGTTGCTTTTGTACACAAAAATACAGCTATTAACAGCCTTAAGTTTGATCTTTATGCATCCAAATTTACGTCCACTCTCTATTATATATAATCAAAAATCTGGATTTCATGCCGCACAACAAGACGAGGAATATGAGCGGCTCATGACATTTTGGACACAATATGGTTTTGAAATTCAGGTCTTTGAGCTAAATCAAACAGTTGATTTTGATGAAATGATGTCAGCTATTTTAGTGAGACATCAACAGGCTGATGAGTGCGGAGTGGTGATTGCTGCAGGCGGAGACGGGACTTTAAACGCGGTTGCAAAGCGCTTGATGCATACCGATATCCCAATGGGAATCATACCGCTAGGTACGTTTAACTACGTTGCTCGAGCGTTAAATATTCCGATTGATGTTCAACAAGCAGCGGAAGTGATTGCGACAGGAAAGGTACATGATGTGCATGTTGCGACTATAAATGATCAAATTTACTTGAATAATGCCAGTCTAGGTTTATATCCGTTATTTATTAAGAAACGTGAGTTGTACAACAAACGCTTTGGGAGATTTCCTTTGCACGCCTATACATCGGGCTTAGATGTGCTGCTCCGAGAGCATAAATCTTTAAAATTGGCTGTGACCGTCGATGGACAAAAACATCCAGTGAGTACGCCGCTAATTTTCTTTGGAAATAATCAGCTACAACTCAGTGATTTGAAACTCAGAATTGCGGAATGTGCTGCTAATGGCAAACTTGCTGGGGTCGTGGTGGCGAAAAGTGATCGATTTAGTTTGTTAAAAATGTTGTTGAAGTTAATTCAAGGAAAAATTGATCAAGCCTCTGATGTATATACCTTTTGCGCTGAGCAGATACAGGTGGGTTGTAAAAAGACCACAATAACGGTAGCAGTAGATGGAGAGTTAATGGAAATGCAAACACCATTAAACTTCGCTGTTAAAAAATCGGCTTTAAAAGTGATGGTTCCAAATGTTGTTACATCTGTCTGATCTGCATTTTGGTACTGAGCGCGAAGCGTGTATGAGCGCGATTAAACTGTTTTGTCAGCAACATCACCCTGAAGCAATTGTGGTGAGTGGTGATTTGACTCAACGTGCTCGTCTTAAACAGTTTTATGCGTGTCGTCAGTTTCTAGACAGTCTATCAATTCCTTATTTGGTGGTGCCGGGCAATCATGATATTCCGCTGTATCATGTTTGGAATCGCTTCTTTTCGCCTTTTCTACGCTATCAAATGTTTTTTGGTGATCTGGAAACGACTTTAGAAACGGAGCATTTCTATATTGTTGGAATAAATAGCATTCGCAGGCGTTATCATACGCGCGGTCATATTTCATTTGATCAGATCAATGAGACCTATGAAAAATTAAAAAATGCAGCATCAGATAAAATCAAGCTTGGTGTTTTTCATCAACCTTTTTATACATTTCCAGATGATCATGGTGGCAAAGATTGTCCTGTGTTTGGAAAAGTAGCACTACAAAAGTGGGGCGAAACGGGATTGTTTGGTTTATTGCATGGACATTTACATAAGGTCGCAGTGCATGATTTAAATCAAATTTTCCATTTGGGATTTGATCATCCTATTTTGGATATTCATGCAGGAACAGCAATATCGAATCGGGTACGTTTTGGTTTGCCGAATAGTTTTAATGTAATTTTAGCGGATGGTGTGATTGAACATTATTGGTTTGATGAACAAAAAAAGCAGTTCGAAAAGCATGAAAAAGCGACGATTTTAAACAGCAATGATGATGATGTCTGAAAAAGCATCAAAAAGTAGAATATTTTTTGTTTTTCCCCTTGAAGCCTTTTTTTTTAACCCCACAAAAGTGACATATCAAAATTTTGTTTATTGCTACTGGAGTAGCAGTACAAATTAATCAAAAAGACTAAGTCTGATGGAGTTAATTATGAGCAACATTCGTCCATTACATGATCGCGTTGTGATTCGTCGCGTAGAAGAAGAAACCAAAACTGCTGGTGGTATTTTACTGCCAGGTTCTGCTGCTGAAAAACCATTACAAGGTGAAGTAATTGCAGTTGGTAACGGTCAAATCACAGATAGCGGTGTACGTGCTTTGGATGTCAAAGTTGGTGACAAAGTATTGTTTGGTGCATATGCAGGTACAACCGTTAAAGTGAGTGGTGAAGAACTCTTGATTATGAAAGAGTCAGATATCTTAGCTGTGCTAGAAGGCTAATCGACACATAACTCATTTTATTATCAGATTAAGTATTTAAAAAGATTCGGAGTTTAATATGTCAGCTAAAGACGTAAAATTTGGTGATTCAGCTCGCTCAAAAATGATCGCAGGCGTAAATATCCTTGCAGATGCTGTAAAAGTAACTTTAGGTCCTAAAGGCCGTAACGTTGTGATCGACCGTTCTTTCGGTGCGCCACACATCACTAAAGATGGTGTGACTGTTGCGAAAGAAATTTCACTTAAAGACAAGTTTGAAAACATGGGTGCTCAACTTGTTCGTGAAGTTTCAAGCAAAACAAACGACATCGCTGGTGACGGTACTACGACTGCAACTGTACTTGCTCAAGCAATCTTAAATGAAGGGATCAAATCTGTAACTGCAGGTATGAACCCAATGGATTTGAAACGTGGTATCGACATCGCAGTGAAAACTGTAGTTGAAAATATCCGTGCAAATGCAAAACCTGCTGATGATTTCAAAGCGATTGAACAAGTGGGTTCAATCTCTGCAAACTCTGACACGACTGTTGGTAAGTTGATTGCGCAAGCAATGGAAAAAGTAGGTAAAGAAGGCGTTATCACTGTAGAAGAAGGTTCTGGCTTCGAAGACTCTTTAGACGTTGTAGAGGGTATGCAGTTTGATCGTGGTTATATCTCTCCATATTTTGCGAACAAACAAGAAACTTTAACGGCTGAACTTGAAAATCCGTTCATTCTTCTTGTTGATAAAAAAATCAGCAACATCCGTGAATTGATTACGGTATTAGAAGCGGTTGCTAAAACAGGTAAGCCACTTTTAATCATCGCTGAAGATGTTGAAGGCGAAGCGCTTGCTACACTTGTTGTAAACAACATGCGCGGTATTATCAAAGTATGTGCGGTTAAAGCACCTGGTTTTGGTGATCGTCGTAAAGCAATGCTTCAAGACATCGCGATCTTAACGGGCGCGACTGTGATTTCTGAAGAAGTGGGTATGTCTTTAGAACAAGCTTCTCTTCAAGACTTAGGTACTGCGCATAAAATCACTGTATCTAAAGAAAATACTGTGATCGTTGATGGTGCTGGTAATGCAGCTCAAATCTCTGAACGTGTGCAACAAATCCGTGGTCAAATCGAAGAATCTAGTTCTGAATATGACAAAGAAAAACTTCAAGAACGCGTTGCTAAATTAGCAGGCGGTGTTGCCGTAATTAAAATCGGTGCTGCGACTGAAGTTGCAATGAAAGAGAAAAAAGACCGCGTAGATGACGCACTTCATGCAACACGTGCTGCTGTTGAAGAGGGTGTTGTTGCGGGTGGTGGTGTTGCGCTAGTACGTGCAGTCAATGTGCTTGAAAATCTGAAAGGTGCAAATGACGATCAAACAGCGGGGATTAATATCTTACGTCGTGCGATTGAAGCGCCACTTCGTCAAATCGTTGCCAACTCAGGTGATGAGCCATCGGTTGTCATCAATGCAGTAAAAGCAGGTGAAGGTAACTTTGGTTATAACGCTGCAACTGGCGAATATGGCGACATGTTAGAAATGGGTATTCTTGACCCTGCGAAAGTAACGCGTTCTGCTCTTGAGCACGCAGCTTCTGTTGCTGGTTTGATGTTAACAACAGAATGTATGATTACTGATCTTCCTGAAGATAAACCATCTGCTCCTGATATGGGCGGTATGGGTGGTATGGGCGGCATGATGTAAACCGCTCAAATCAATACTAATTAATTGATATTTAATTTTATTTAGTATGATTGCTCACAGTATTACTAACATATGGTTTTGCTGTAAGTATAAAGGCCGCATTCAGCGGCCTTTTTTAAATTGTGTTTATACTACTTAATTATTTAATTTTTTTATATTCATAAGGAACATAAGTTTTTAATTAAATTTTCGGTATTATATGTTTAAGGTTGGTGTATTTTTTAGTGTTAAAGCATATCATTAAAATAATTGAAAGGAATTGAGGAGATAACTATTGCTAGTGTATATATATTAAATGAAGTGTTAAATAATATTGAAGGTTTTAGGTTTATTTGCTAGTTATTTTTTATTTTTGGCATATTATATTTTTTGTAAGGCAGAAACGTGAGTGTGGTTGATTATGTTGATGGTTTTTTGGTGTCAATAATAATTAATTATGTTTATATTTTGTTTTAAATAGGTGTGTAAAAAATAATCATAAAACTTAACAGAAATGTTGTAGAGAAGTTAAATTTTTTAATTTAATTTTAAAGATGAGTAAATCTAGGTTAATTGAGATGAAAAAAATATTTTGGATTTTATTCCTGTCAATAACAAGTTCTCTAGCGAATGCCTTCACTATATATACTTTTGTTCCTTTTAGATATCATATTGATCAAAATGGTAAAAAAGTTGATGGATATGCTAAGGCTGAGCAAGCTCTTCTTGCTACTGGAACTAAACCCATCAAAGTTTTATATGAGAAGTATTTTTTAACTGATGGAAAGCCTGATATTGAAAAAATGAAAAAAGTTGTAGCCGATACAAAACTAAATCCAGAGATTCCTGTTTCATTTGATATTGAAATTGGCAATGATAGAAAACCTGAAACTGTTTTACCGGTTGTATTAGAGTCCTTAAGACTCTACCATAGATTAGGTGGGGCTGCAGAGGTAGGAGTTTATTCATTATTACCTGTTAGTACAGAAGGTGAGCTTTATACTGGTAAGAGATTAGAAGGATATCAAAAATTAAATCAAAAATATGAGCCTATTGCTGAATTAGTCGATTTTATAAGTCCTGTAATTTACAACTATAATATTAGAAATATTAACATATGGAAGAGCATTGCTGATGTAAATATGAAAGAAAGTCATAAATATGCTAAGAAATATAATCTAAAAATATATCCATATATAACAGCTAGTTATTATCTTTCTAAAAAAAACCCTATAACTAGAATGAGATTGGTAGAGCTTTTATCAGATAAGGAAATGAAAGATAGGCTAGATTATTTGAAGAGTAAAAGCGCGGACGGCGTTATTCTTTGGGAAAGTTCAAATACAGTTGAAAATGATGGAGAGCAGCCTGTTGTCGATTTAAGAAAGGGCTGGGCAAAAGGCGTTATAAATTTTAATTTATATAATAAATAAATTTAAACTGGTAAAATTGAAAAGTAATTTTTATTATAATTGGTTTTAATATTTTATTTAAATGTTATAGATTTTTTAATGGGATATGTTTGAGCGATAACTGTTTTGATATGGTGGGTTGATTAAAATAACGAGTGATTTTGTTTTTAGATTTTAGGAAAGTTATTGTGATGTAATTAAACTTTCGTCTAGATCAAAAAAGTCCCTGCATCTGCAAGGGCTTTTTTTATGTGGAACATACTGGATGTTTAGCGAAATAAAATAATTATCCAACTAAAAAAGATAATGGCTAAAGAAACGAACTGGGCTGTGCTTCCCATATCTTTTGCATTCTTAGACAATTCATGTTTTTCAAGTGAAATGTGTTCAACAACAGCTTCAATGGCTGAATTAAATAATTCGACAATAATTGCCAACAAACAGACAGCAACTATGAGTGCCTGCTCCAAGGCAGATACGTGGATAAAAAACTGGTAGGAATCAAAATTAAAAAAACGATCTAGAATTGGCAATAAGTTGCATGGGCATTTCAAAACCGTTGTCTTTATCGCCATTTTTACTCGAACATTCAGATTTGATTTGTCAATTTCCTCGATGCTAAGGATAATAAGCGCAGACTCATAGATGGAAAGCGCTGCATGAAAATTATCGCAGATGAAAATTTGGCATTTACCGATTATTTTTTTGCGGAATTTGCAGAAATACAGCATAAAGCAGGACGTACATTGACGCATGAGGATGTACAAGATGCAGATGCGCTGTTGGTTCGATCTGTTACTAAAGTCAATCATACCTTGATTGATCAAACTAAGATTCAATTTGTTGGTAGCGCAACCATTGGAACAGATCATCTCGATATCCAAGCTTTAGAACAACACAAGATTGCATGGAGTAATGCCGCAGGCTGTAATGCTCAAGCGGTTGCTGAATATGTGATTACCGCATTACTGCATTTAAATATTGAATTATTAGAAAAAGACCATCAATTTACCTTAGCGATTGTGGGCTTAGGTAATGTTGGGAAACGATTGGCAACAATGGCACAATTATTGGGTTGGCAAGTGATCGGCTATGATCCGTATGTACAACTTGATGGCATTGAAAATGTCTCTTTCAATGAGCTTTTGAAACGTGCAGATGCGATTTCAATTCATGTACCTTTAACGTTGTCAGGCGATTATCCAACACAGCATTTATTTGATGACGCTGCCTTTTCTGCGATGAAAGCATCAGCGATCTTAATTAATAGTGCGCGTGGGGCTGTCGTAAAACAATCGGCATTGATGGCGGATATTAAAAAAACCAAACGCCAAGTGGTACTGGATGTATTTGAGTTTGAACCAGAAATTTCAGAACAATTATTGGATCTGCTGGCATTAGCGACCCCGCATATTGCAGGTTATAGTTTGGAAGGTAAGGCCAGAGGCACACAGATGATTTATGATGCTTTTTGTCAGAAATTCGGCTACACCGCATCGAAGCGATTTGAAAGTCAGTTACCAAGTGTTGAGCAATACTTTGATCAACAGGATTTAAAAGCGGCACTTAAGCAGTATCTCACACAAATTTATAATATTGCTGAAGATGATCAGCAACTTCGCGCCTGTGTTCAAGATGGAAAGGTACAGCAGTCAGCATTTGATTTACTCCGTAAAAACTATCCATTGCGCCGCGAGTGGGCCGCACACGGAGGTCCAAAATCATGAGTCAAAATATGAAAACTTATCAACCAACATGTTCCATCGAAGCACTAAAAGCGCGCGCCGCAATGTATCAGAAGATTCGCCAGTTCTTTGCTGAGCGTGATGTTTTAGAAGTAGAAACACCAATTTTATCTCAGGCAGGTGTAACCGATGTGCATTTGGCTTCGGTGCAAGTGCAGCGACACATTCATGGAAAATCAAGCACCCAATACTTACAAACTTCTCCTGAATTTCCTATGAAACGTTTGTTGGCGAGTGGTAGTGGTCCGATCTATCAAATCTGTAAAGTTTTCCGTGATGATGAACATGGTCGTAAGCACAATAGCGAATTTACCATGTTGGAATGGTATCGCCCTGCATTGGATTTAAAAGGACTGATGCATGAAACAGCAGACTTATTAGAAAGTTGTTTGGCGCATCGTTTTGGGGAAATACGTCCTATTATTCTCAGTTATAAACACGCTTTTCAGGATCGTTTAGACATTAATCCATTACAAGCCACATTAAAGCAACTCAAAGATACCGCCAACAGAGTGGGGCTAAATCTTGATCTTGGCGATGATCGTCTTGGCTACATGGATTTATTATTTTCTCATTTTGTTGAACCAAGTTTGGGCTTCGATGCGCCTGTATTTTTGACTGATTTTCCACCTGAAATGGCATCGTTAGCAAAAGTCAAAACAGATCAAGATGGTGAACTGGTTGCTGCACGCTTTGAGGTTTATATCGAAGGCTTAGAATTAGCAAATGCCTATGATGAACTTTTGGATGCAGATATTTTAGCTGCTCGTTTTGAGGCAGATAATATGGAACGTAGCAAGCAAAGTTTGCCTATCATTCCAACCGATCAGTATTTATTGGCAGCACTACCTAATATGCCTGAATGCTCAGGTATTGCGTTGGGAATAGACCGCTTACTGATGGTGGCGATGAATCAGGTTAAAATTGATCAAGTCATCGCCTTTCCAGCAGAAATTGCTTGAACTTAAAGGCGTCCACATGTACATCATTTAGACGCTTTTAAATGATTAGCAACGCCCTTGTTTTGCCAGTCCTGGTGGGCAGAAATCTCCCTTACCGCCTTGACGATGGTATCTGTGGTCATAGCCATCTGGGTCAATCACCACGCTGCCACGTGGGGTATGTACCGCACATGCAGATAGGCTCAGACAGAATAAAATACTTAAGCTCAATAAAATTATTTTCATATTGATACACCCTGTGTATTTGATCTGATTAAATTTTAAGCCTATCTCATCTTTTTTACGAGTTGCTTTTTTATACAGTTCTATGCTTTGGTTAAATTTGGCTGATGCTGATACAGGTGAAATCGATCAAAGTAATGATAATAAGAAGGTCAGAGCAAATTTGATGTTTATATTTGAAAAACAAGCCTCAGTTGGAGGCTTGTTTTTTATTGTTTAAAATGGCAATTTGGTCAGTTGATTGAGGAAATGCGGAACCACTCTGGGCTCTAAGATGATCGTTACGACAATACCGTAAGCAGCTCCCCATAAGTGGGCGCTATGGTTGATATTGCTGTTACCACGTTTGCCTGACCAGACGCTATAAGCCACATATAAAATGGCAAAAATAATGGCTGGAACAGGAATAAAGAACACAAAAATCAGGTTCCATGGCTGGAATAAAATATAGGCAAATAAAACCGCGGAAACAGCACCAGATGCGCCAAGACTGGCCCAGTGTGTGTCATTTTTATGTTTTAAATAGCTCGGTAAAATCGCAAAAATTAATCCACCTAAATAAAACAGCACAAAGCCCATGTCATAGAAAAACTGACGGTAAAAACTTTCAATGATATTGCCGAAGAAAAACAGCGTGATCATGTTGAAAAGTAAATGTGTGCCATCTGCATGAATGAAGCCATGGGAGATAAATCGATCATATTGTCCGCGTTGCATTGCGGGAGGCCAAAAGATCAAACGGTTCATCACACGTGAGTTGGAGAATGCCAGTAAAGAAATTGCGACTGTGATAATAATCAGCGTCACAGTATGGTTAAAAGGTAGATGTAACATAAACGTTTCGAATTGATCAGTGTCTAGGCAATAATGCCATTAAAAAGCGAATTAACAATGATCTTGCATAGAATTCCTACAAAAATGGTTGATTTTTTTTAATTACCCTCCATCTTCGGTTAATATAACGACATCAGCTTGAGGATTAATGTTATGTCGACTGAGAACACCAACACTGCCGCAGCAGAACAAATTCCAAACCTTTTAATTACTCCCTCTGCACAAGAGTATTTGAGCGATTTATTAGAAAAGCAAAATACTCCAGGAATTGGCGTTCGTGTTTTTGTAGAGCATCCGGGTACGCCACGTGCTGAGTGCTGTATGGCTTACAGTGCGCCTGATGAGGTTGCACCGACCGATTATAAACAGGATTATCCAGATTTTCCTGCTTATGTAGATGCACCATCAATTCCGTATTTAGTCGATGCGGTGATTGACTACAACAAAGATCGTTTTGGTGGTCAATTGACTTTCCGTGCACCGAACTCAAAAGTTCCGCGTGTGGGGCCTGATGCATCTATCGAAGAACGTATTACCTATATCTTGCAATCTGAGATTAACCCAGGATTGGAAGGGCATGGCGGTAATTGTAGTTTGGTTGAAGTCAAAGATGACCCAGAACACGGCCTTACTGCGGTATTGAAATTTGGTGGTGGTTGTCAAGGCTGTTCAGCGATTGATGTGACCTTGAAACAGGGCGTTGAAACGACTTTACAACAGCATATCCCTGAATTAAAACGTGTGGTTGACCAGACCGATCATACGCAAGCAGAAGGTGCTTATTTTAAGTAATTAAACGCTAAAAGTAAGACCCAAATAGTCTCTTAAACGAGACTATTTTTTTATCAAATTTAATTTTATTAATGATAGTAATTATCACTACTGTTTACAATTATATCCAATATTGTTACCATGATACGTGAAATATCCACTTTTAAATCATATGTTATTTTATTGGAATTTATATGTCTAAACAGTCAGCTCTCTCATTGCTATCTATATCTGTTCTAATAGGGATGTGCTCAGTTGGGAATGCTTCAGCAAATGAAGCCGAAATAAAAACGAACAATAAAAATGAAAAATATAGTAATAATAATGCAACTCAACTGAGTACTATTGTCGTTACTGCAAGTGGATTTGAACAAGATATTAAAAAGGCTGCAGCGTCAATTTCCGTTCTCACACAAGAAGAAATCAATAAGAAAGCATATCGTGATGTGACAGATGCACTAAAAGATGTGCCAGGCGTTGTTGTAACTGGCGGTGGTAGCTCAAGCGATATTAGTATTCGTGGTATGGGCAGTGCTTATACGGTGATTATGGTCGATGGGAAAAAAATAAATACCCGTTCAGTTCGACCAAATAGCGATAACTCAGGGATTGAACAAGGTTGGTTACCGAATATTGGTGCAATCGAACGCATTGAAGTGATTCGTGGTCCGATGTCTGGATTGTATGGTTCAGATGCAATGGGGGGGGTAATTAACATCATTACCAAAAAAAATGCCACGGAATGGACGGGATCAATCAAACTTGATACCACACTACAAGAGAACTCAAACTCAGGTAACTTATATCAGTCAAATGCATATATTTCAGGGCCGTTGATTGCCAATCTTTTATCATTTAAAGCCAATGGTTTATTTTCCCAACGTGATGAAGATGATATCTATGGTGGTTATAAGAAACAAAAAATGCGCGCAGGCGGTGCGGTATTTAGCTTAACACCGAATGATGATCACACCATTGACTTGGAATATCAACGCTCTATTCAAGCGCGTAACGCAACTGTGGGTAGAACAATAGAAAACAAACCAAATAAACGTGGTGAGTATCCTACAGATTCACTCACCAATTATTATCGTACAGAATATAGCTTAACGCATCGCGGTCAAATTGGTGCTGTAGAAACAAATTCCTATATTCAGCGTGAAGAAAATGATAATCCATCACGCAATATGGAAGCGACCAACACCACATTTAATACAATCAATAAAATTAATTTTGATCGTCATAGCCTTAGTTTTGGTGGTATGTATTTAAAAGAAGAATTAGATGATCAAGGTAACCAATTGAGTGTGGGTGGTGCAAAACCTATTTCACATCTTGATCGTTATAGCTGGGCATTATTTGCTGAAAATGCATGGAATATTGTTGATGATTTTACTTTGACCAGCTCACTTCGTTTAGATAAAGACGAAAAATTTGGTGATCATTGGAGTCCAAAAGTGTATGGAGTCTGGGGCTTAAATGACAATTGGGTGATTAAGGGTGGCATATCGACGGGCTATAAAACACCAGCACTTCGTGCAACTGTTGCAGAATGGGGACAAGCTACAGGTGGAGGCCAAAGCAATGGCGTTATTGTCGGAAATCCTGACTTAAAACCTGAGAAAAGTGTGAACTATGAAGTTTCATTTAACTGGGACAATCTCGAAAATCTAAATGCAGGTTTAACAATTTTTAACAGCGAATTTAAAGATAAAATTACTGAAGTAAGAACCTGTCAGGGAGATGCTGGGTCACGTGGCTGTGATTGGTTGGGCGAGAAGTTCGATTTTGTAAGTCTGCGTGAAAATGTGGATAAAGCCAATATGCGTGGTGCTGAAATGACTTTTGGTTGGAAAGTTTTGCCAAATGTGAACTTACGTGCCAATTATACCTTTACTGATACAGAACAAAAAAGCGGTATAAATAAAGGCAAACCGCTAAATGAAATGCCAAAACATATGTTCAATACCACCGCAGATTGGGAGATTAATGATCAGTTCTCAAGTTGGGGGCGAGTCAACTACCGCAGCAAAACCTCTGATTATTTAAGTCGCACCGAGATGGCAAAGGGTAAACCTGCTTATACGATGGTTGATGTCGGATTGAACTATAAACCAACACAAAATATCGCCTTTGCGGCGGGTGTTTACAATCTGTTTGATAAAGAGATTGATACAGAGACCTATAATTATGTGCTCGATGGTCGTCGTTACAATCTTGGCGTGACGTATAGCTTCTAAGTTCGATATAGCGCAAACAAGGCGCATTAAGCGCCTTGTTTTTTGAATATTTCAGTCACATGTTCTGAATAATAAAACTTTTCTAAATAAGTGCGAGCACGTTGTCTTAGATAACCCGTTTGAATGACTTGTCCTAAGATGGGCGCTAGTAAGTTGCTTAATTCATTTTCAATCAAATTTTCATCAATATTAAGATCACGTAATAACAGATCAAAAGTCCGTTCTTGGTTTCGGGCATACCATGCATAAACACCATCATGGACTTGTTGTTTTAAATAATCTGTTTGACGAATATGCCCCCAAATATTATGTCCCATGCCGACCGTTTTAGGTAAATCCTGTACTTCGACATAGTTCCGCAATACCGATAAAGGCATGACTTTAATTTTATGCCAAAGATTGGCTTGGAAGTGATAGAGCTTGTCATCATTAAAATGTTGATTTAAAACCTTCTCACTCATTTGGCTAATTTTTAAAATATTCTTCTGCAAATAGTGGCCAATGGTTTCATTGAGATTAGAGTCAGTCACCGTTTCCAAAACCGACTTGCCCATTTTCATAAAATGTCCAACACCAGGAACACGTTTAGACATCACTGAATTATCTAAATAGTCTTGAATCGAATGTTGGATCAGTTGCGTAATCAGCGCAGAAAAAGCAGGGTTGTTGACTATGGTTCTAATCAGACGTTGGCGATGACCACTTTTACTGGCAACGTATTGTGCAATCGAATCGATGGTTAAAACGGGGATGACATCTTCAATTGTGGTTTGCTCATTCAGCGGATGAATCAAAGCGAAACGGATGTGCTCAGCAATTTGCTCAACTAAAAATGAACTTGCGGGTGTTGCTAAAATTTGTTTTTCAAGCAGTTCAAAAATCTGTGGAAATGACCAAATCTGTTGTAATTGCTGTAAACGTAACCAATGATAGAACTGTTTAAACTCATGTTGAATGGTTTCTGTTTGTGCAAACTCCTGATCAAGGAAATCAAGTTGCGCATCGATCAGTTGTTCTATCATTGGATGTTTAGACATAAAATTTCAAATCACTTGTTTAAACTTATGGCGACGGGGCAGTTGCAGGTTTAGCTGCCTGAATCTTGCTCAAGAATGGCAAATATTGTTGAACCACCAATTGATCTGCTTCTAAGATTGGCATGTGACCAACTTTATCCAGAATCACAGGTGTTTGAGCATTTTTCAACAGGGATTTGAGTTCAGAAGCAACCTCTACATTGATGATTTTATCCTGTTTTCCCCACAAAATTAGGGTAGGTGCGTCAATCGCTCTAGTCAACAAAGCAAATGAATCAGGCGTGTACAATTTATTTAGCGCGATTACCTGTTCCATCATTTTCTTGGTTTGCTCGACTTGTCCAATCATCATCCGCTCTTGGGCTTGTGCAATTTCTTTTGGAATAAAAGGCGGAGCATACATGGCTTGTTGCATGAGGAAGTTAAAATCACCTTTTTTGCTCACCACCATATTTCTAATTTGATTTGGATCTTTTAAATACGGTGTTGTTGCCGTGCGATACACACCAGCGGCATTGATTAAGAATAAGCTCTTGGTCTCAAATGAATATTGGCCTGCATAGAGCATGGCAACGGAGCCACCCAATGAGTGACCTGCGATATGTGCTGGACCTGTGAGGTTAGCTGCTTCGATAAAGCGGCGTAATTTTTCGGTGACATTGGGAACTGAATAATCAAATTCTTTTGGAACTTGGGTTTCCCCACTGGCAGGTAGATCTGGAATAATGACGTGATAATTTGCGGTTAACGCTTGTGCGACTCGATTCCAATTGTCTCGACTGCCGGCTAAACCATGAATTAAAACGATGATTGGTTTCCCTGCTTGACCGCCTTCGCTATAAGACCATGTGATATCGCCTACTTTTAATGTTTTGCTTTGTAGGCCAGCCCATGCTCGTTCTTGTTGTAATAAATTTTGAAAACTCATCTCAATTTCAGCAGCTTGTGTTGTGCTTATTGCAACTGCTGATAGGCTGCAAGCCAGTAATGCAGCAATGAATGTCTTACGCAATGGCACCGAAAATAGGGTATTCATCTTTACTCAGTCCTTGATCTATTCTTAAATCAATTGATTATTGAGGATGTTACTCGGGGAGTCATTTGCATAATCTACAGATGTATGGAAATTCTTGCCAATGAAATCATCATTTATGCGTCATTTTTATGATCAAAGGAGTGTCCTTTGTTCGATGAGTTTCTATTTTGGTCAGTGACTTTCAAACTTGCGCAGATTAAACTCTTTGCTCATGTTAATCATAGATGGATTGTACACATGCTCACTGCCAAAGAAACTCTAGAACGTTTAAAAGCTGGTAATGCTCGTTTTGTGAAAGGGGAAGCAACCCAACAGAAATTTCTCTCTCACCAAGAGCGCGCCGAAATGGCAAGTGAACAAAATCCCTTTGCAATCATTCTAGGTTGTTCAGATTCGCGTGTGCCTGCTGAAATGGTGTTTGACCAGGGCTTAGGTGATTTATTCGTGATACGTGTAGCAGGCAATATCGTTGCACCGTCACAAGTCGGCAGTGTTGAGTTTGCTGCTGAACGATATGATTGTGCAGTGGTTGTTGTTTTAGGGCATAGTCATTGTGGTGCGATCCAAGCAACAATTGATACTTTAAAAAATCCAGATCAACCGCCATCATCAAATTTGATGTCAATCGTCAATCGAGTGCGTCCTTCGGTAGAAATTTTGATGCAAACTGAATTAAAAGATGATTTGAAAAAATTATCTGCTCATGCTGTTCGTTCAAATGTTTTCGCATCGGTGAATCAGTTACGTCATGGTTCAAGTGTGTTGGAAAGCTTAATTGAGAAAGGCAAGATGATCGTTGTTGGCGCCGAGTATTCGCTTGAAACGGGTGAAGTGACGTTCTTTGATTTTTAGAATAATATAAATGGCTAACTTTCAAGTTAGCCATTTTTCTATTTAGGTCGTTTTTCACGCTGTTCATCAAAGCAGTGGTGGTTATGTTATGAATATTAAACCAGCATCAGAAGCTTCGCTCAAAGATTGGTTAAAACTAAGAATAAAGCTTTGGAATGATCTTGAAGAATCACATTTGCAAGAGATGCATCAGTTATTGGCTGAAAAGCATGCATTACAATTATTAGCCTATTCGGATGATCAGGCGGTTGCGATGCTAGAAGCATCTATTCGGTATGAATATGTAAACGGGACAGAGACTTCTCCCGTGGCATTTCTAGAAGGCATTTATGTACTTCCAGAATATCGTCGCTTAGGTGTAGCAACTTTACTTGTTCGTCAGGTTGAGGCGTGGGCAAAACAATTTTCTTGTACTGAGTTTGCATCTGATGCGGCATTGGACAATGTCATTAGTCATGCAATGCATCGTGCATTGGGTTTTCAAGAAACGGAAAGCGTTGTTTATTTTAGTAAAAAAATAGATTAATCAAACTTGGGGCACAACGCTTTACAGCGCCCCTCGAATATACGGATAAGCCAAGTTAAGCATAATCGATTGTGCTTTGGCATTTGGGTGAACTTGATCATTTTGCATCAAACTTTTATTACCTGCGACACCTTCCAAAAAGAAGGGCAGTAACTTAATACGATATTGCTGGCTTACAACTTTATAATTATTTTCAAAAGCGGTGCTATATGCCGTTCCATAATTTGGTGGTATTTTCATACCAAACAGTAAAACAGTGGCTTTTTGTTTCTGACTGAGTTGTACCAATTGAGCTAAATTCTTTTGAATCATTTGTGGTGGTTGCCCACGTAATCCATCATTTCCACCTAGCTCAATGACTACAACTTCAGGTTTATAGGTCTGTAGTAGTTTCGGTAATCTTGCGAGCGCACCACTGGTGGTTTCTCCACTGACACTTGCATTGACCACCTTGTGCTGTTTCGGATACTGTTGGTCTAAACGTTGTTGTAATAAGTGAACCCAACCTTGTTTGGCATCAATACCATAACCTGCACTCAGGCTATCACCCAATATCAAAATCGTCTTTGCCGAAACCAGTGTTGGTAGTAAACATATCAGTAGTGTGGCAAGCAGTTTAGACATAGATAAGATCACTTTAGGTGTTTGCATAACCGTTAAAAATTTGTTCTACAGGATACCTAACATCATGCCACAACCGATTATTTCTGCCCGAAAAGTTACACAAAATATTCAAATTAATCAGCAAACTCTAACCATTTTAAAAGAGATTGATTTAGATATTTATCAGGGAGAGCAAATTGCGATTACAGGTCGATCAGGTTCAGGAAAATCAACGCTTTTGGGGATTTTAGCCACTTTGGATCGACCAAGTTTGGGAGAGTTGTGGGTCTGTGAACAAGCGGTACATGCTTTAACTGAAGAGCAACGTGCGCAGGTTCGATTAGAAAATATTGGTTTTGTTTTTCAGTCTTTTCAACTTTTGCCTCAGCTCAGTGCTTTAGAAAATGTCATGCTGCCATTGCGTTTACAACCTGATTTTAATTTCAAACATGCGGAACAAAAAGCATTGGCTTGGTTAGAGCGTGTGGGCTTGATTCGTCAAGCACAACAAACGCCCAAAGTTTTGTCTGGTGGTGAACAACAACGCGTGGCGATTGCCCGTGCATTGATTGCCGAACCCAAAATTATTTTCGCAGATGAACCGACAGGAAATCTGGATGGGCAAACGGCAGAAGAGATTGAGCAACTTTTATTTGATTTAAATAAAGAACTTGGCACGACTTTAGTGCTGGTAACGCATGACCAAAATTTAGCTGCATTATGTCAGCGGCATGTCAGGCTTGTGGATGGTCAAATTCAAGAAATCATCAAAGCTGAAGACGAGAGCGCTGAGGAAAGGGTATGAATTCGATTGTAAAACCCCTACTGCTACAAAGTTTTCGTACAGGTGGATTGTATCTATTAATTATTGCGCTCTCTCTCGCGATTAGCGCAACCACAGCTTTAAAATTTAGCAATACTCAAGTCCAAAATGCCGTGACCTTGCAAGCAGCGGAAATGCTCGGTGCAGATCTAGTCCTGTCAGATCAGGAGCCGATTCAATCTAACTGGCTGCAACATGCGGAAAAACTGAATTTGCAACAGGCCTTTGTGACCATATTTGGATCAATGGCACATACCCAAGATCAGTTTGTGATGGTCAATGTCAAAGCCGTGGATGAGGGCTTCCCCTTGCGTGGGAAACTAGAGATCTCACCTCAAGCTAAATCCATTCAGCCCGGACAAGTCTGGTTAAGTCCAAGGGCAATGGATTTATTGCATGCCAAGCTAGGTGATCAGGTTGCCATTGCGGATGGTGAGTTTACGGTTACAGGGGTGATTGAGCATGATTCAAATCAAGAACTTGGTTTTTCAGGTTTTTCGCCCACGGTGATTATTCATCGTGCAGATATTGCAAAAACCAATGCCGTTCAAATTGGCAGCCGTATTGAATATCGGTTGTTAATGGCAGGTTTGCCTGAACAAGTGAATGCCTTTCAACAGATATTTAAACAAGACACTGGTCATGAGCAGCCGTTAGATCAGGCAGTTGATCAACAGATTGAAAATACCGAACAAACAACGTTAAAACTACGCGATGCCAGTCAATCCAATACTCGACTGATGAAACCGATTGAAAATCTAGATACTTTTCTACAGCTCGCCAATTTATTGACGATTCTACTTTGTGGTATTGCGATTGCTTTGACCAGTCAACGTTATGTACAACAAAACCAAGATCATATCGCCTTGATGCGTTGTTTGGGCGCAAGCAAATGGCAAATCTTAGCAGCCTATTTGGTACTGCTTGGTATTGTCAGTCTTTTGTCAATTGTGATTGGAAGCTTGATGGGCATCGCTTTGGGCTATGGGTTATTGCAATTGATGTTGCAGTTGATTCCTCAGCTACAACTGAGCTTTGCAATGAGTGATTTACTCATGGCATTGCCGATTGCGATTTTTACCAGTGTGATGGTGTTGATTGGTTTTATCTTGCCGAGTATTTGGGAGTTACTAAATACACCACCGATTCGAGTCATACGCCAACAAGTGCGCTCGCGAAAATCTCATATTGCGATGTTTGCTGTTGGGGTTGCCAGTCTAGTCGCTTTTAGTTTGGTATTGAGTGACAACATCCAGTTAAGTTTGTTGGTGTTGAGCGCGATTTTAGTACTTTGTGCTGTGCTCTATGCCGTGATTTGGCTGTTACTAAAAGCGATTAAACAACTGAAACACCCATTATCAGCTTATGTCCGCATTCCTCATCAAACGGCATTACAGATTACGGCTTTGGCTTTAGGTTTGAGTTTGATTACGGTACTGAGTGTTTTGCGAACTGATTTACTCGAACGTTGGCAGCAACAGCTACCAGAGGGAACACCTAACCAGTTTGTCTATGGGTTGCCTCCTTTTGATATGCCAGAGCTCAAGCAACAACTGGAACAAAATCAGTGGCAATCAACGCCGCTCTATCCGAATATTCGAGGTCGCTTGATTGCGAAGAATGGTGAAGCATTTGCACCTGAATTGATTCAGCAAAATAACTCTTTACGCCGTGAACTTAATTTGACTCAATCAGCGCATTTCCCAACTGACAATGTCATTACAAAAGGGGCGACAGAATTTAGTCATGTTGCTCAAGTTTCGGTGGAAGAAAAGTTAGCCAATGAGCTTGATATTCATATCGGTGATCAACTCAGTTTTAGTCTGCCAGAGGGAACGTTACAGGCCACGGTGATTAACTTGCGCACAGTCGAATGGGAAAGTTTTAGTCCAAATTTCTTCTTTATTTTTTCTCCTGAAACGATGGATGAAAATGCAGGCAGTTACTTGGGAAGCTTTTATGTGCCACCCGCAGATCAAGCAAAAATGGTGCAACTGATTCAACAATTTTCCAATACGGTATTTATTGATGTCGGGCGGATTCTGGATGAGGTAAAACGTTTAATGAACGTGCTGGTTCAGATCGTGACTGTACTGGCAATGCTGGTCGGGTTATCAGGCATCTTGGTGTTGATCGCCTGTCTGAATGTGTTGATGGATGAGCGCCGTAAAGAAGTGGCTTTATTGCGTTCCTTTGGTATAGCCAAAAATAAATTAAAACGGATGCTGAGTTTGGAAATCGGTTTTATTGGGTTATTGGCAGGGATTGTCGCATGTCTTTTTGCTGAGGTGATTAGTGCGATTGCCAGTCACAAGATGCAAATGGCAGTGCAATGGCATCCTGAAATCTGGTTGATTTTACCTTTAAGTATGATGCTGATTTGTACCTTAATTGGTCGTTATCGTCTCAGCTATTTATGTGATATTCCACCATTGCAGAGCTTGAGGGAAATGAATCAGTCGTAGAAAGCGGACTAATTTTGACGCAGGAACTCATGCTATTTCAGAGCTAAATCCTGCGTCAAAAAATGATAAGTAAATGTATAGTCTTTTAGATAGAGTCTGTAATTTTAATCTAATAGAAATTAAACAAAGAAATCAGGGGGCAGAACTAGTCGGTTGGCGGCATTATATGCGGGTTCCAAACAATTTCCCAAAGATGCCCATTGGGATCTAGAAAGTATCCAGCATACCCCCCATAAAAAGTATGTTGGGCTTCTTTGACGATGGTAGCGCCTGCTTTTTTTGCAGTTTGCATCAGCTCATCCACTTCATTTTTATCAGTGACATTATGTCCAATTGACATGGCAGTTGAACTAATCGGGTGTTTTGTTAACCCAGCATCCATAGCAAGATCATCTTGAGCAAAGATTGCAAGCTTAAGCCCATTTTGAAGATCAAAGAATGCAACAGCACCATGTTCAAACTCTAGGCCAACAATACCTTCAGTCTGAAGTCCAAGCCCATCACGGTAAAAAATAAGAGATTGTTCTAGGTTAGTCACGCCAAGCGTTAAAATGGAAATGTGAGGTCTCATATCTGTCTCCCTTTTGATTTGATAGATGTACTTATCCGATGTAAGTACATTCTTCGTCATGGGCCGTCAGTCAAATGTTGCTGACATATTATAATGTGACAGCTCGATGTGATGAGCGTAGCGCGTTTACAGTTTGTTTTGCATCAAAATCTCATACCACAATGGATGAAGTTCAGTGCTTAATTGAGTACAGTAAAAATAGAATCCCGCGAGTAATAACGTTGCAATGATGATGGCTGCGATTTGGATAAAATTGGTTTTCACCGTTTTTTGGCTAAAATACCAAGCGCCCGCGAGCAATGCACCCATGATCATGCCGCCAATGTGTGCAGCATTATTGATGCCTGAAACAGTAAAACCAAATACAAGGTTGATACCCATAATCAAGAGTAAGGATTTTTTATCTAACAAAAACCGTTGTCGTGGCAAAGTTGGAAATAGCGAGATAACCGTCAGTGCAGCACCTAAGCCCATGACTGCGCCTGATGCACCTGCACTGATTTTCGGTAATAGTTTTACATCAAAGTGTTGTAATAATTGGTATGCATCTAAAATACTCAGATAGCTGGAAAGCACACTGCCCATTAACCCTGCTAGAAAATACAGAGCAATATAATAAGTCCGACCAAACAGTTGTTCGGCAATACTACCAAAAATGTATAATGCCCACATATTCAGCATCAAATGGATCATACCAAAATGAAAAAACATGCTGCTGAGTAGTCGTTCGGGCTGACCCAAGAACGTCAGAGGTGTGAAATCTGCACCCCAAGCAATTGCATCAACCGGTGAAGGATCGGTAATATTCACACCAGTGAGAATTTGCCAACTAAATAATCCGACATTGACGGCGATCAATAACGCTGTAAACCACCATGTTTGCATCTGTAATTTTTGATTGATTTGTGGTGGAGTTGTTTCAGTCATATGCTTGGCGAGTCATTGAAATAAAAAATAGCTTAGCATGAATCAAAGTCTGTTGACATTACGCAGACTGATGCAGAAGGAGTAATGCACTTTAATGAAAGCCTTTTTAGCCCGTGTTGTGATGCTGATCGTCGGCGTGATTTTGCTCATTCAGCTTTGGATTTTTAGCAGTTTGGTATGGTGGCGAACCCAGCCTGTCAACACAACCATGTTTATGCGTTTAGACTATTGGTCTGACTTGAAACCGATTCAACACGACTGGCGTGATTATGATCAGATTAGCGATAACTTCAAACATGCTGTTCTAGCTGGGGAAGATGCCAAATTTATTCATCATCATGGTTTTGACTGGGCAGGTATTCAACATGCCTTAGAACGAAATAATAAAAAGGGTGAGGTGGTGGCTGGTGGTTCGACTATTTCACAACAATTAGCGAAAAACTTATTTTTGTATAACCAGCGCTCATTTATTCGTAAGGGACAAGAAGCCGTCGCAACATGGATGATGGAGCGGATGTGGTCCAAACGTCGCATTTTAGAAGTGTATATGAACTCGGTTGAATTCGGGCAGAACATTTATGGCGTAGAAGCCGCAGCTCAATATTATTATGGTAAAAGTTCAAAAAACTTAACGCGTGAACAAGCGGCTTTTCTTGCTGCGTTATTACCCAATCCCAAGTATTACCAAGACAATCGCAATGATCGAAAGCTGCAATATCGTAAACGTGTGATTTTGAAATATATGAATGGCACACAAAAGCCGCAGTAAATTTATCTAAATGCGAAAAAGCTCAATATTTTTGGGCTTTTTTACCAAATTGACATATTTTTGCAGCATACTTAAATTATCACTTGATGAATGATAATGCACAAGGTTCGGTATGAATACTGCAGTGACGACAACAGCGCCAATAGAATATAGTTACAACGATCGTTATATTAATCGAGAACTCTCTATTCTTGATTTCCATTTACGTGTGCTTGAACAGGCCGTTGATCCACTTCATCCATTGTTGGAACGGATGAATTTCCTACTCATTTTTTCACGTAATCTGGATGAGTTCTTTGAAATTCGTGTAGCAGGCGTGATGGAACAACTGACCTTGGGCAATGAAAGTCGTACGCCCGATGGTCTAACACCAAAGCAAGTAATGGAGCAAATCTCCATCACGGCACATGCTGCGATTGAACATCAATATCGTATTCTCAATGAAGAAATTTTACCGAAGTTACGTGAAGAAGATATTTGCTTCTTACGTCGTGGGGAATTAACACCTGCACAATCTGCTTGGATTAAAAAATATTTCCAAGAACAAGTTGCACCTGTTTTAACACCGATTAGTCTTGATCCAGCACATCCATTTCCACGGTTGGTGAACAAAAGTCTCAACTTTGTGGTGACATTAGAAGGTAAAGATGCCTTTGGTCGTCAAATTGATTTGGCTGTTGTTCCAGCACCGCGCTCTTTACCGCGTGTCGTACGTTTACCTGATGAACTCACCGACGGGAAAGAACATCATGTGATGCTTTCTGCGATTATCCATGAGCATGTATCCGACTTGTTCCCTGGCATGACAGCAACAGGATGTTATCAATTTCGAGTCACACGAAACGCCGACTTGGCTTTGAATGAAGATGTGGAAGACTTGGCCAAAGCCTTGAAAGGTGAGTTGAGTTCGCGTCGTTTTGGTCGTGCGGTACGTTTAGAAGTTACGCAGAATTGTCCAAAGCATATCTATGATTATTTATTGGCTGAGTTTGAGTTGGGAGAAGAGCAACTGTATAAAGTTGATGGCCCTGTCAATTTAGCGCGTCTATTGTCAAACTTTAAACGCCCACATTTGCGCTATGACTCGCATACGCCGATTTTGCCAAGAGTATTTAAGAAGTCAGAAAGCATCTTTGCAGCGATGCAAAAACAAGAGATTTTATTACACCATCCGTTTGAGTCATTTGCGCCTGTGATTCAGTTATTACGTGAAGCGGCGCGTGATCCACAGGTGTTAGCGATTAAGCAAACCTTGTATCGCAGTGGCGCAGACTCGGAAATTGTACAGGTGCTTGCAGAAGCTGCACGTAATGGCAAAGAAGTGACTGCGGTTATTGAATTACGTGCGCGCTTTGATGAAGAATCCAATATCGAAGTTGCCAATGTGTTGCAAGAAGCGGGTGCTGTGGTGGTGTATGGTATCGTGGGTTATAAAACCCATGCCAAGATGATCTTGGTGGTACGCCGAGAAAATAACAAATTGGTTCGTTATGTGCATTTGGGCACAGGCAACTACCATGCAGGCAATGCTCGAATTTATACCGATTATGGGCTCATGACCACCGATAAAGAACTCTGTGAAGATGTACATCGCGTGTTCCAAGAGTTGACGGGTATGGGCAAAATGGCAAAACTGAAAAAGTTATTGCACGCGCCATTTACCTTACATGCACATTTGATTAACTTTATCGATGATGAAATTGCCAATGTGAAAGCGGGTAAACCTGCACAAATTATTATTAAAGTGAATGCCTTAACTGAAGTTCATCTCATTAATAAATTGTATGAAGCCTCGCAGGCTGGTGTACAAATTGATTTACTTATCCGTTCTATTTGCTGTTTGCGTCCAGGTTTGCCAAATTTATCTGAAAATATTCGTGTGCGCTCGATCGTAGGACGCTTTTTGGAACATACCCGTGTCTATTATTTTAGCAATAATGGTAATCCACGTATTTATTGTTCGAGTGCCGACTGGATGGATCGCAACTTATTTAATCGTGTAGAAGCTTGTTTCCCAATAGAGGAACCTGCTTTGAAAAAACGGATTTATCAGCAAGGCTTATTGAACTATCTCAAAGACAATCAACAAGCGTGGTTATTGCAAGCGGATGGGACGTGGCAACGTGCCGCACCAGCAGAGGGTGAAGCACCTTATAACGCGCAAAGAACGTTATTAGAACTGTTTAAGTAGACAGCAATAAAAAATCGACCTGTATAGGTCGATTTTTTTAATGAATTTTATCGCGTTGTGATTTCTACGATCAGTTGATTGACTAAATCGGCAGCTTCTAACTCTCGAATCTGAGCCACATTACTTCCTGCCCAAAAAGCGCCATAGCTAAAATCATCGTGTTGACTCGCGATCCCCATCAGTTGTTTGGCTAAATCATAGCTATATGGATATGCAGGTACAGTGGGACGATGCGGGCTATCAATTTGGGTATGCCATGTTCCGAGTAAACCGCGAGCAGGACGTCCCGATAAACTGGCACTGATTTGGGTAATTTTTTGACTAAATAATGCTTTGCGATAAGCGGCGTTGGCACTGGAACTTTTACATTGCACAAAGGCTGTGCCTAATTGTACAGCCGCCGCACCCAGTTTAAACATGGTTTTGGCGTGATCACCATTCATGATGCCACCTGCTGCGACTACAGGGCAGGTACAATGTTGGGTGAGTAGTTGAACAAGGTCACTGGTTTTGATTGCGGCATCAATATGTTGATTGAAAATACCACGATGCCCACCCGCTTCGATGCCCTGTGCAATAATAATATCAATGCCTGCGGCTTCGATTTCCTGTGCTTCAATCAAGTTAGTGGCTGAAACCATAGTGACAATTCCAGCTTTTTTGAGTGCTTGGATTTGATGGGGATGTGGAATCCCGAAATGAAAACTGACGGCTTTGGGCTTGGTTTCTAAAACAACATTGAGGAAATCATCATTTTCTAAAAAACTCGGATAGATGCACTTCAACTGTGTTGGTGCAACAGCATCAAATTTAGCAAATTCAGGTTGTAAATATTCAATCCATTGCTTGGCGATCTCAGCATCGAGTGCTTCTGGTTGATGACAAAAAAAGTTGACTTGAAACGGGCGATCCGTCAGTTCTTGCGTTTTTAAAATTTGCGCTTTGGCTGATTCAGGTGTATTCGCGCCAAGACCTAGAGCGCCGAAAGCGCCTTGATTTGAAACTTCTGCCGCGAGTGTTGGTGTAGAAACACCCGCCATAGGTGCAAGAAAAATGGGATGTTTTATATCTAATAATTCTAAAACTGACATGTCATTTACCTCATTTCTTTGTACTCAACATAGCTTAGATTTTAAAAAAATAGCAAATAATAATGGTTATTTAGTTAAAGAATAGAAAGCTTACTGGAGAAGTACATAGGTGTTTGACCAATGATCGGTCAAACACCCAGAAAAGAGATTATTGGTAAGCAAGCATCAATAAGCCTTTAAAGAGTCCAGCGATGATCGCTAAGCCTAAAAAGCCAACCAGCCACAAGCCAATGAACCATTTGATTTGTGATTTTTTCATTTGCTTTCACCTCAATGATAGCCGTCGTCACCAATACGAACTTTGTCTCTAAAAATCCAGTAACCCCAAAAGGTATAGACCAAGATAATTGGAATCATAATAGCCGCACCGACCAAGGAAAATAGCTGACTATTTCTTGGCGCTGCCGCTTCCCATATCGTGACTGATGGCGGGATGATGTAAGGCCAAAGACTGATGACAAAGCCTGAATACGCAAGAAACATCAGCATGAGGGTATAAACAAAAGGTTTGTATTCACTTCGTTTTACACAGGCACGCCATGTTAAAAATGTAAATGTGATCACTAAAATTGGCACAGGGCTAAAATATAGTAGTTGCGGTAAGGCAAACCATTTTTCAGCGATTGCAGGCTGACTATAAGGGGTATACAAACTGACGACAGCGAAAATAGCCAATAGGGTGAAGATCAGTTTTGGCATCAGGTTGTACATTTTGTTTTGCAATTCCTGATCGGTTTTCAGGATGAGCCAGCCACAACCCAAAGCCGCATACATCACGACTACACCGAAACCAGTAAATAGTGCAAAAGGAGTCAGCCAATCTAAACCGCCACCGACGTATATACCATTCTCTGTTTTTAAGCCCTGAATGTAGGCACCTAAAATGACACCTTGGAAGAAGCTCGCCAGTGTTGAACCCCAGATAAATGCCATGTCCCAAAGTGCTTTAGAACGATTGGCTTTGAAACGAAACTCAAATGCAACACCTCTAAAGATTAAGGCAATCACCATTAAGGTAATTGGCATATATAGTGCGGATAAAACCGTGGCGTACACGATTGGAAACGCTGCGAACAATCCAGCACCGCCTAATACCATCCATGTTTCATTGCCATCCCAAACAGGCGCAACGGTATTCATCATTACATCTCGTTCTTGTTTTCCTTTTATAAAAGGGAACAAAATGCCGATACCGAGATCAAAACCATCGAGCACCACATAGATCAATACACCAAAGGCAATAATCATTGCCCAAATGAGAGAAATATCCAGCATGTTATTCTCCTTTGCCTTGATCTTTGTTTTCAAGGCTGTCATCAACAGCACTTAAAGGACGCATTGGGGTTTTAAAATGTCCAACGCCTCCAGTCTCTGGTATTGGTGTATCGATAAACTGAGGACCTTTGTGTATCAGTTTGAGGATGTAGTAAATACCTGTACCAAATACGATGGTATAGACCACCACAAAGATAATCAGCGTGAGTCCAACTTGTTCGGCAGAAACACTGGATAAGGCATCTTTAGTCCGTAAAACACCATAAACCACCCAAGGTTGACGCCCCAATTCAGTGGTAAACCAGCCTGCCAATAAAGCGATGTAGCCTGTTGGTCCCATGATCAGAGCGAATTTATGAAACCATTTCTTTTCATAAATCTGATCTTTTCTGCGTAGAATTAACCCGACAATCGCCAATAAAACCATCAGTGTGCCGAGGCCCACCATGATACGGAAACTCCAAAACACCAAGGTTGAGTTTGGTCGATCTTCAGGTGCAAACTCTTTTAAACCTTTGACTTCACCATCGAGACTATGTGTGAGAATCAAGCTACCCAAATAGGGGATACCCACCGCATATTTGGTGGTCTCTGCTTGCATATCAGGGATACCAAAAAGGTAAAGTGGCATAGGTTCATTGACATTGGTTTCCCAATGTCCTTCCATCGCAGCGAGTTTTGCCGGTTGATATTTTAAAGTATTTAAACCGTGATGATCACCAATCACCACTTGTGCTGGTGCAGCAAATAAGATCATCCACATCGCCATTGAAAATGATTTTTTGACCAATGCATCACGGCGACCACGAAGTAAGTGCCAAGCAGCCGTAGCCGCCACAACCAAGGCAGAAACAAGAAATGCAGCCACTGCCATGTGTGCAAAACGATATGGAAAGGATGGGTTAAAAACGATCGCGAACCAATCTGTAGGAACGATGATGCCATTTTCAATCGCAAAGCCTTGCGGTGTTTGCATCCAGCTATTGGAGGACAATATCCAGAACATCGAGATACATGTACCGATAGCTACCATCAGCGTCGCAAAGAAATGCGCTTTTTCACTGACTCGCCCCCAGCCAAATAACATGATCCCGAGGAATCCAGCTTCGAGGAAAAAAGCCGAAAGCACTTCATAGGTCAGTAATGGCCCTGTGATACTTCCTGAAATACGGGAAAACTCACTCCAGTTGGTGCCGAACTGATAGCTCATCACCACACCTGAAACCACGCCCATACCAAAAGTGACGGCGAAGATTTTAAGCCAATATTTATATAAATCTTTGTAAATCGGATCGTGGCTTTTTAGCCATTTCCACTCTAACACTGCAAGAAAACAAGCCAGTCCAATAGAGGTAGCAGGAAAAATAATATGAAAGGAAACAGTAAAGGCGAACTGGATACGTGCCAGTTCTAATGCAGTTAAACCTAAGTCCATAGCGAATTCTCCAGTTCAGAGGGAGTCTGTTGAATATCATCTAAACACTGTATTTTTTTAGCGATGTATATCGCTGGCTTTCGCTGCACGGCAGCAAAAGAAATTCGATAAAGCATATATAACTCACTTTCTCAATAAATAATTTTTGACAAACTAAATCACTGAAAAAGCAAGCGGTGGGGCACGACCTTGAGGAATAAGAAATAGGCGTTGTAAAGAAAAGAAGAAGCTGATGAACACTTGCTGTAGGTGCAAATACCGCACCTGTAAGCGAACCAAGACTTCTTGAATACCTAATGTTGGAGGAACGACCAATTGCCCGTAGAAAAAACAGAATGGGCATTGATGATTAAAATCATGTTGATGTACGTGAGTGACTGAGTTTGAAATGACCTGATCTGCGGCAACGCTATGATGATTATGCTCAGCATGTGAGTGGTGCGCATGCAGATCCTGTTGAGGTCTAAATTGGGATGACAAATGCAACACAGTCTCACATGCAGGAGAAATTTGATATTTCTCTGGCAAAAGTGGCTGTAGAAAAACAGCAATCTGTAATGCAATTGTTGCAAATGCAAACAATATCCCAAGTCGATGTATCAAAACACTTCTCTACATTGGTCAGTTCTGAACTGCGAGGATCAAATTTAGTGGAATATTCACACGAACTATAGATCCTTCAGCTATCTCTGATCATACAACCAAACGATAGAAAAAGCTTTATTCCGCCGTAAATTAATTGTTATACACCAACTCGAATTTTGGAAAAGCAAACATTGTTAAAGTGCTTGAACATTGAATAGTGAACCGACCCAGCTAGAAAATAACATGGCGAGAATACCCCACAGCGTAATGCGTAAGCTGCTTTTTAGCATAGAGGTGTTGGCAATGTATCCTGACATTGCACCCAATAATGCGAGAGATAAAATCCCCGTGAGCATCACCGTCTGCGAAATATAAGCTTCGGCACTGAGTAAAATGGCGAACATTGGAAGGGCAGCACCGCAAGAAAAAGCCACAGCAGATGAGAGTGCGGCTTGAATCGGATTGGCTGCGGTATTTTCATGGATGCCTATTTCATCTCTGGCATGTGCACCTAAGGCATCATGTGCAGTCAGTTGTGTTGCGACTTGGTGCGCCAGTTCAGGTTCTAATCCTCGCGATATATATATTTGTGTTAACTCATTCAATTCGGCTTGAGGATTCTTTTTTAATTCCTTTGCTTCAAATTTTAAATCCGCTTTTTCAATGTCTTCTTGAGATTTTACTGACACATATTCACCAGCCGCCATTGAGGTTGCACCCGCAATCAGTCCAGCGATACATGTAACTAAGAGCGTCTGAGAATGCGCGCCACTGGCAGCCATGCCCATGACTAAACTGGTGACAGAAATAATCCCATCATTTGCACCAAGTACTGCCGCACGAAGCCAGCCAGAACGTTGTATCACATGAGGTTCAGCATGGTGTGAAAAAGTCATAATGTTCTCTATTTAGGTTTCATTTAATTTTGAATACAAAAAAACAGAGCATCAGCCCATTTTTGAGTTATAGATATTGATTTTTATCAATGATTCATCAACTTAACTTGCTTATAAAATAACTTATTTTAACCATTCGATAACGATGATTTAGTTATAATATGTGAATAACATAACATTATAAATTGAGTTGAATTGACCTTTCCTAACATTTTATATCGGTATTCTGAGTTGAGATCTGCAATGAAAAAATCAAAAAATAAGCTGAGTCATACCTTGTTTATGTTGGGTCTTTTATTCCCGATACAGCAGGTGATGAGTGCCGAGTCTGATTTTGTCAAAGAGGGCGATGCTGCTTATAAGCCGGGCAATCCAATCTATGACCGTTGGGACAGTTTTTATAAAATTGAACAAAGCCAGCCTGAACAAGCAGAAAAAATCTTATTGGAGCTTGCACAACTGACGCCACAGGATATCAAAGTGTGGAAAAGTCTGACCTATTTACAAATTCGTTTGAATAAGCCACATGAAGCTTTGCAAAGTGTACGTCAAGCATCACAGCTTGCACCGCAAGATGACCAACTCAAATTACAACAGGCTTATTTACTCAATCAACAAAAAAATAATAAAGAAGCGTTGTCGATGTTCAAAAGTTTAACCACATCCAGTGATGCCGATATCGCGACCAAAGCACAACAAGCGGTGCAAAACTTAAGTGGTGGGGCAGTCAAACCCGTATTCAAAGATATTTATTTTGCACCATCTTATGAGTCGCGCTATGACGACTTCATTTTTCCTCTAAAAATGCGCTATGGGCGTAACTTGGATAATGGTCGTGCACAAGTCTATGGTTTTGTGAATCTTAACCGTGACACAAAATCTAAAGGTGGTGTCCGTCCAGAAATCATTGATGAAAATGCAGCGACTGTCGGTGTGGGGGCGAATTACCAGCCGTGGTTATCTTTACCGATTCGAGCTTATTTAGAGGTTGGCGGTAGTTATGATTTGATTGACCGCAATCGGGATAGGTTTCGCGAAAGTGTGGTGGGTGGTTTAACGGGGTATCAGGAATGGTACGCAAATCCAAGTGCGGAAAATCGCACGATTTGGAATGATTATTTTACCGATCTGTATGGCAATGTGGCAAGTTACTCGCGTGAGGACTATAACGTGATCGCAGATTTAAGATTACGCTCAGGCTTTAATGTCTACCGAGGTGACACGGGGACAGTACAAGCTTATGCCAAACTACATGCATTAGCTGACTCTAAAGGTGAAAATTATAATAATTTATTTGAATATGGCGCAGGAGTGGCTTGGCAGCCTTTCAATTATGTGCCAGTAAAATTACGAGTAGAACGGCTGTATGGGCATTATCTCAAGGATGCCTTAGCCAATGGTCAAGATCGCTATAACAACACACGTACCGAACTTGTATTTTATAAGGATTTCTAATCATGAAAAAACTGATTTCGATTGTATTTGGTACTCGTCCTGAACTGATCAAACTTGCCCCCGTCATTTTGCTGGCTCAACAAGATGAGCGTTTTCAAGTCGAAGTGATTTTTACGGGGCAGCATGATGAATTGGTACGTGATGCGATTGAGTTCTTTCAAATTAAAATAGATCACCGATTAAAAATGATGAATGCAGGACAAAGTTTAAACCAATTGTTGATTCAAGGTTTGAGTCAATTAGAAGGGATTTTTAATGACGGGAAACATCGTGATGCAATTGTGATTCAAGGCGATACCACTACAGTTTTATCGGCTGGATTGGTCGCATTTTCTATGAAAATACCTGTGGCGCATGTGGAAGCCGGTTTGCGTTCTTATGATTTAGATCATCCATTTCCTGAGGAGGGAAATCGCCAATTGGTCTCTAGAATCACTAGATGGCATTTCGCGCCAACGGAACAGTCCAAACAAAACCTGTTACAGGAACATATTTTAGCAGAGTGCATTACCGTAACAGGCAATACCGTTGTTGATGCAGTTTATCTGGGGCGTGCGTTGATTCATCAACAAGTCACGCAACAAGATCATTTACAGCAGCACGGTTTGGTCTTTCCAGAAAATGCGCGGATTGTATTGATCACAGCGCATCGTCGGGAAAATTTTGGCGAAGGCATTGAAAATATTTGTCATGCGGTTGAATATTTAGCGCAACATTACCCTGATGTTCATTTTGTTTGGCCAGTGCATTTAAACCCAGCAGTACATGATGTAGTCCATGGTAAATTTTCTCATCATGCACAGGTTCATCTCGTCAAACCATTAGACTATCCAAGTCTACTTGCGGTGATTGATCGTGCCGCGTTTATTTTGACAGATTCAGGTGGCTTACAAGAAGAAAGCCCTTCGTTTAACAAGCCAGTGCTTATTTTGCGAGAAACCACAGAGCGCCCTGAGGTGGTCCAAGTGGGTGCGGGGATTTTAGTTGGCACAGATCAAGCGAAAATCATCGCAGAAGCTGAAAAATTACTTTCAGATCAGGCACATTATGCACGTATGGCAAATGTGCCGAATCCGTTTGGGGATGGTAAAGCATCACAACGAATTTTGGATCAAATTGCTCAGGGCTAATGAGATGTTTTCGCTTTAGCACTTGAACCGTATTTGAGTTTATACCACCATGCCACCACATAGACGGTCATACGGTTCATATAATGTGGGCCATCAAAGATATAAACTTTTTGCCCTTCGTAAGCTTTCAGTTGTTCAATGATTTCCCAAGGATAGGCTGAACGAAACTTTCCGTTTTGGGTGGCGCGAAAGGCTTCTAAAACAATAATTACTTTTTCTTGTCCGAATTCTTGTTGTAAGCCATCTAGGATTATTCTCGCTTGTTGGGGTGAGCGCGTGCCCACACCAACGCCGTCTTGAAAGAATACGTGAGTTTGTTCGGGCAACCAACTTTTCAGCCATACATCAAAGTGTTCTGGCATAGCTTCAGCACTATAGATGCTGACCCAAAGTGGTTTGGGGAGGGTGCTCAAAGCTTGTCCTAAAATCCCTACACCGAGCCAAGTTGGATCAGCTTCGACTGGAAAGTAATATCCTTTCAATGGGACGGATTGGGTTTTATCAATAATTTGTTGAGAGTTTGCTGCAAGTTGAACCACTTTAGAGCGAGCTTGTTTTTCGTCATATTCGCCAGCCAAGCCCAATATAATATTTTCTGCCCATGGATTTTGATTGAGCTGTTTAAGATTGATGTTTTTTTCCCATTTGGTGAAACCGATATCATGATCGAACCAAGATTTGGTTTGTACAACAGACCATTGGGGAACAAAAGTTGATACACCCAATAGATCCCAATTTCCTGTAGGGGGCGTTGTTTTTAAATCGGGCTGCCAAAACATTCCTTCAATGTGTGGAGGTTGCGCTTCTGATTGAATCAGATGCATGCAACCTCCCAAAAGTGTGAGGACTGATATAGTTAAAGCAATGATACGTTTTAAATTATTCACTCTTATTTTTAGCATTTGGTTTTTTTCGCCAGTACCAGAGCAAGATGATAAGAATCATAATAGCAGAGATAATAGAAACCAAAATAAAGAAAGAGGATTGTTGAACCAGAGGTACTTTCTGATTTCCTACAATAATTTTCTGTAAGGTAAACACTTGCCCATTTTCAGTCACCAATATTTTACTGGCATTGTTTGGAATATCTTGTTGAATTTTCTCCCATAGTTGAGTGAAATTCTGAGCACCACTGATTGAGTCAGTGAGAATATCAAAGCGTTGATCAGTGACACTGACTAAAAATCCATGCGTTGCGGCAGGAAGATAAACCATATCTTTATGCATTAAGATTTGTTGGCGATAGATATTCGGGTTGACGTGGACATTAATCAGTTCTGGTTTCGCAGGGTCGAATTTAACAAAATTTAATGGAACTGGATCATTGGTCATCAGCATTTTTTTGGCGACTTGGCTCACGATCATTGCGATTTCCAAACTCCCGGACTGACCATCAATCGCAATTGTCGGGTGTGTTGCGAAGGTCATGGATAGTGATGCAACCCCATTTTTCAGTTTATGCGGTAATTTAACCGTCGATTTCTTTGTATCAATCCATAAAGAACCTTTTGCTGTCGGTAAACATTGTGAATTGACGATCACAGAGTTTTCCAACTTCATACTAAAGGTTGTGTTATTCGAAATTGTTTTTGCAAAATAGTTAAATTGTCGATTGACTGGGTCTGAATCTAAGTCAGCCGTTTTTAGACTTCCAGCCAGTCCACCATCGATCCACGTGGTAATATTTGAACCTTCTAATAAACCACTTTGAACCCGAAGCGCAATCTGACCTTGTAAAATATCAGTGGGTTGCCAAACAGCAGGGAAAGTAAGGAAAAGATTTTTTTCAGCTTGATTTAAACGAAAATCACTAATACCAAGATCAGCCAGTGTTTTAATTTGTTTAATTTTGGCCCAAGTTGGAGCAGCAAGTTTATCAGTTAGAAAGGTGGATGAAGTATTCAGTTGTTGCAAATAGTGAGGATTTAATAATCCATTAATTGCGGACTCTAACTTTTTAGCTTGATCATATTGGATACTTAAAATAGGAACGTCATTTTGAGCACTGAGTTGTACTAAGGTGCCATTTGGCAATGGCGTTGCTGATTTAGAAATCTCAATCAAAAAATCTGCATTTTCACCCTCGGGTGGGTTTTGCTCATACCATTTAACTGGTGTAACAGAACCCCATGCGCTCATTAAACGCCCGAGCATTGAAGCTTCGTTTAGATTGGCTGGATTGTATTTGAGCACACCGATAAACGGCGTTGGACGCACCACTTGTGGATTAAATAGTGCATCAGGTAATTCTTTCAAATGATAAAGTGGGCGATGTCGAGTGTAATCAATTTTTGAGTTGCTTAAATAGGTGACTTGATCTACATCCTCACTACAAAAGGTGGTTCGATCTGCTGCTGGGGATGTGCGGGGAGAGTACTGTTGTATAATAAAATCTAAACGATGAAAGCCACTTGGGGCTGCGGGGATATCAAAGCTGATTTCGCCTGATCCGTTGAGCTGAGTGTTATATATGAGCTTATCATCATATTTCACCAATAAAGTGGTGTAGTGTTCTGTTGAATAGTCACTGCTAAAACGAATACTTTGCCATTCAGAACCCTTACCGACATAAAAGAAATGTGGCTCAATGGTGTATTTGTTGGACGTGTTAATATTGTCAAATGTCCACGTATTCAATGTATCTGCAAAAGTAAATACAGGCAAAGAGAGGGCTGCACTTGCTAATAATGTTTTGAAAATGGGATGATTTAATCGGTTTTTTTTCATTTTATTTTCTCTCCTTGCTACGTTCAGTTTTATACCACTGTAGTGAATTTCCTTGTATCTTATTTTTCAGCATGTCATAAGCCGCTTTAAATACGATAAATAAGAATATTTGTGAATAGGTCACGTAAGATAAAACTGCGAAGAAATATAGTTGAGGTTTTGCTCGTTCTAAAGATAAGGTGAACCACATCTGTGCCACATACAAGCAAAACGATAACGCCCATAACAAGGTAAAGGGTCCAGGTAAAGTAATACCTGCAATACCGAGTAAGCCTAAGGTCAAGGTGATGTGACTCCAAATTAGTGCGGGAACGAATAACACATAGCACATGATGTTGTTAAAAATTTCGATGCCAATCGGAAAGGGCTTTCTTAAAGCGATTGGTAAATATTTACTGGTGACATAGAAGTTGCCTTGAGTCCAGCGTGATCGTTGTTTGATGAAAACGCTCAAAGAAGGTGGATCTTGTTGCCAACCTACAGCATAGGGTACCCATTTAATTCGTCTTTGACCGAGAAAGATTCGGAAACTCATTTCCGTATCATCAACCAATGATTTTTCATCAAAACCACCAAGGGTTTCTAAGGCATCACGCCAAATTACATAGTTGGTTCCCATTAGGGTTGAAAGTTCAAAGCGTTGCCAACGACCTCCTTGGAAGATCCATTGAAAGAAAATAAATTCAATCGCTATAAAGCGAGTTAAAATACTATCGCGCCAATTACGGGTACGTACTTTGCCATTTACCGCAACCAGTTTTTTATCAGCAAGTAAAGTTTGGGCGAGTAGGCGTACACAGTCTGGTTCAGGCGTACTGTCTGCATCATAAACAATGATAAGTTCACCTTTGGCATGGGGTAAACCATTGTTCAGTGTTCGAGATTTGCCTTTTCCACCCATACCTTTTGGTACATTGACAATCTTAATACAGGGATAAATGGCTGCCATACGTTCAGCAATTTCAAGCGTATCGTCTTTAGAGCCATCATTGATCAATAAAACTTCATAAGCATGTGCGGGATAGTCTTGCTGCGCAATGGCATGTAGGGTGTCTTCAATCACCACACCTTCGTTATAAGCTGGAATAAGCACACTCAACATCGGCCATTCGGCTGGAATGGGTAAGTTTTCTAGCTCTTTGGCTGCATTTTTTGAGTATTTCCACGCTTGGTAACTCAACCATGCCCAAAACGCCTGTGGAATCCAGATCCCAAGAAAGCCGAATAAGAACAGAATATCAATTGCGGGCATGTATTCTCCTCCTTCGAATCATGGCAATGCTCAAAATGAGCAGTAGTGTGCCACCTAGCAACACCGAAGCCCATGAGATCGAACTTCCAAAGCTACTGAGTAGGCTAGGAAAGTGGAGTGACAATAAATAGTCCAGTGGAATTACGACGGTACTTAACGCAATCATGAAATAGCCGAAGATGTTGGTTTCAACACCTGCGGGTGTACTGATATATTTAATCTTATTAAAGTTCCATGATATGCCTAGCTGAGGATATTCGATATTGGTTATAGGCATGTCTGCCGGCGGGTTAATAAGAATTTGATAGCCAGTGGTTTGTGATGTGTTGGTCGTGGCTTGATAAAAAAAATGTTGATGGTGCTGAATTTTACGTGCAGGAATAGACAATTTATTGGGATCGTCTGATTGAATAATATAATTACCTGCAGGTTGAGCAATCAGGTTTTCATCCCAACCTGTTTCGATCAGTGCTGCTAAAGGTCTGAGTCCGAGTGCAGTTGAAAATGTTGCTTTTGATGCAAAATATTTTGGATGCCGCATTTGAAAGAGTGCAATCGGAATAGCACCTTCATTGACTGCTTTTTTAATTTTATAATATTCAATGATACTAAAATAATCATCTGGCAAAATGACTCCTGGTTTGACACCTTTATCAATTAATCGTTTGAAACTTTCAGACTGTAATTGATCAGCGGTAAAGACTGGCCACCACGTTTCTGGGAGAGCAAATAGTTGTCTAACCGCTTCAGGAGCTTCAAGTTGAGAATTTAATTTAGTTTTTGCTGGTTGAATGGCGCAGTGGTAATACTGCTGATAAAACTGTTGTAAGGTTGTGTCTGGAACATGTTCGGTTGCAATCAGCAAGCCACAAATATTAAGAAGTACGGACATCAGGGCACCTCTTTGATTTGTTGAGATTGGGAGAGATACTCAGTGTGCTGTTCAATTTTAAGTTTTAAGACGGTGAGTTCTTGTAATTGTTGAATAAAAAGTGGATGGGGATGATGTTCATCTATGCTATTTTCATCATGGATAACAATACTTTTGATTTCGCTGAGTTCTTCATTAATAAAATGATAAATCACACCGTCTCGTTCGGTCGATAATATCGCCATGATCTTATTTTGAGTTTCTTTCCAGATGTCTTCACCCAACATTTCTCGAATCAGTATGGTATTGCTAATCTTGATACTGATCACTTCATAGTGGTCTTTATGGGTGAGTTGCAATAACTTTTTAAGCTGATCTTGAAAGTGCTTCAGTGCAGTGAGTGGTAAAATATCATGTTGATAATTTCGGTCATAACTTTGGATCGCACGATAGCTTGCCAATGCATTTTTAATATTATGACGGATGGCACTTAAAAAAATGGGGGCGATCGGTGCTACAAATAAGAGTAAAAGTTGACGTTCAATATAGGTTTGATTAGCCAGATCTAAAAAGAAATAGACCGCAATCGAAATAAACATGATCAAGCCCAATATTAGCGCTTTTCCAACAGTTAAGTATGCGCCCGCGATAACAAGGATCAGAAGGAAGATCCAACTGCCACGATAACTTGCTGGCAACCACTCGTAAGCGACTATACCCATAAAAACTTGAGCGGAGATAATCCATAAGAGCAGTGCTGGGGCGGGATTCTTCTGCATAGTAATTTTAGTTTTATTCAGCATGTTTTGTGATCAAATTATCATTAATTTTTGGTGATTACGATAGTTTTTCTGTTATTAGGGTTTGTTGACATTTCCGTCTCCTCATGCAGATATGCTTTGAATGTTTCGATTGCACGAACACGACTGCTTTTTAGATCCACGATCGGCGCTGGATAATTTAAGCTTTTGACTGCATTTTTAGCATAAGGTTCATGGATTGATTTGTCATCTAAATCAGCAAGTTCAGGCAGCCACGTGCGAATATAATCTCCTTGTGGATCAAATTTTTGCGATTGATTGACTGGATTGAAGATACGGAAATAAGGTGCAGCATCGGTACCTGTTGATGCACACCATTGCCATCCACCATTATTGGCAGCCAAATCTCCATCAATCAGATGTTGCATAAACCATTGTTCGCCCTTACGCCAATCAATCAGCAGATTCTTGCTTAAGAACATGGCACAGATCATGCGGACTCGATTGTGCATCCAACCTGTGGCGAGTAATTGACGCATACCTGCATCAACAATTGGAATGCCTGTTTGTCCTTGTTGCCATTTTTCAAGTCCAATTGGATCATCACGCCAGCCAATATTTTGGGTGGAGGATTTAAACGGCAAATGTTTTGAAACTTTGGGGAAATCAAACAGAATATGTTGATAAAACTCGCGCCATAACAACTCATCTAGCCATGTTTGTTGACCTTCTGATTGGATAATAAAATCACCTTGTTGTTGGCGAAATAAGGCTTGGATACATTGACGGATTGAGATGATACCAATATTCATATAAGCCGAGAGTTGACTGGTTCCTGCTTGGGCAGGCAAATCGCGTTCATTTTTATAGTTGATTACTTTCTCATCCATAAATTGGTCGAGTAAATGCAGTGCGTATGCTTCACCGATTTTCCAAGTCGCTATGCATGACTGAGGAAGTTTTGTCGCGTAGTGTTGCTGTAAGGCATCAATATCGGTTTGTATGCTTGATGAAAAATCACAGCTAATTGGGGGTTGAGTCTCAGGTGACGGATAACATTGGGGTAAAGCATGCTGTAAACGTTGATAGCAGGTTTTCTTGAATGCACCAAAGACTTGATAAGGTAAATTGGATTGATTGCGAATCGAGGCAACAGGGAAAAGCGTACGATCATTGAGTAGAATAAGGTCTTTTTTATGCTGATTTAATAAAGTTTGAATATCATGATCACGTTTTAACTCATTTACACCGAGCTCAATATTGGCATATACATGTTGAATTGGAACAAGTTCAATTAAATCCGAAAAGAACAGTGCTATATCTTTCCAAAGCGGCACTGTCACAGTGATGAGTGGAATATTTAACGCAGTAAGCTCTTGTTTAAGGTGTTGTAATTGGCGTAAGTAAAACTCAATTTTAATCGGGGCATCATCATGCAGTTGCCATTGTTCAGGTGACAAGATCACCAGAGCAATCGTAGGGCCTGTTTGTGTAGCATGCCAAAGGGCAGCATGATCATGAATTCTGAGATCTTGGCGAAACCAAATCAGTTGATAATCGCTTTGCATAAAGTAAGAACCACTCAATTTATTAGAACAAGTAAGGTGTTTTTCTTATTTTATAAAAGTGAATGTGAAGAAAAAGCAAAGCCGAGGCTTTGCTTTTTGTAGTGCTAATTCATAAATGAATTAGTGGTGATGACCACCTGCACCGTGTACGTGACCGTGATCTAATTCTTCTTGAGAAGCATCACGAATTTCTACGATTTCAACTTCAAAAGTAAGGTCTTGACCTGCAAGCGGGAAGTTTGCATCAACAAGAATGTTGTCACCTTCAATCGCTTTAACTGTTACGATCTGTACGCCGTCATCAGTTTGAGCTTGGAATTGCATACCCGGTTGGATGTTGTCTACACCTTGGAACATTTGAGCTGGAACTTCTTGCACGAGGTCAGGGTTGTATTCACCGTAACCTTCCGCAGCTGGAACGTTTACTGTGAATTTCTCGCCAACAGTTTTACCTGTAAGTGCATTTTCTAAACCAGGAATGATGTTGCCTGCGCCGTGCAAATATGCAAGTGGTTCACCTTGAGATTTGTCAAGTGTTTCACCCTCAGCGTTTGTTAAAGTGTAGTGGAATGAAACCACGTGATTATTTGCAATAGCAGTCATGTTTTAAATCCATGTCATTAATTTAGGTGTATATCATAAAGTGAAAAATAGTTTTTGTAGACCATTTTCCACTTTTTGAAACGATTTCATTATAAATAGGCACGAAATTAAAAATTTCAACTCAATATAGTTTAATTTTTGGGCGGACACGTCTTGTGAGTAAATCTTTCATGGTCAGCATCCCCGCTTGGGTATAACCATGAATATTGGCTTGGTGTAGTCGATACAAAGAAACATACATGGTTTTGGCAATAAAACCTTGCACACTGACATCACCCAGCAATTCTCCAACAGCTTGATTGCGGCTTAAAGAAACCAGCGATCCTTTGTCGTTAAAGATAAACATCGGTTGTGGTGAGCCTGATAACCGTGCTGCTAATGCATCGACCAAGAAAGTTGCTTGTTGGCTTGCCACTTGTGCACGTGGTCCTAAAGGTGGTTGGCGCGCATCTAACTGACAATGTGCACAATCACCAAAAGCGAATATATTTGGATCCGAATAGGTTTGTAGCGTTGCATAGACCATTAAACGGTTAATTTTGTCACGTTTAAAATCAGTAAAAGACTCTAGAACTTTAGGTGCTTTGACGCCGGCAGCCCATACCGTAATATCCGAATGCAAAACATGCCCATTACTAAAGTAGACATTAGACTGATCTACTTTTTGTACTTTGTGCTCCGTCAGAACCTCGATGCCCATTTTCTTAAGTTGCTTGGCGCTATGCGCTGCTGTTTTCTCATTCAGTGCAGGCAAGATACGATCAGATGCTTCGATTAAGGTGATTTTGACTTGCTTCGGATTAATTTTCTTTAATCCATAACGATAAAAGTTCTTGGTGGTTTCAATCAGCTCTGCCGCCAATTCAACCCCAGTCGCACCTGCACCAACGATTCCTATATTCAAGGCACGGTCATTGGGTTGATTTTGCGCTTCGATATAAAGATGGAATAAATCTTGTTGGAAAATGTCTGCTTGTTGACGACTATCTAGGAAATGGCAATATTCGCGAACACCTTCAGTACCAAAATCATTTGAGACTGAGCCAACAGCCAGCACCAAAGTGTCATAGCCTAAGCTTTGAATTTGTGGCGTGTGTTCTTTGGAAAGCTGAGGGGGAGCGAGGGTAATTTGTTTTTGATCTTTATTAACCTCAATTAAAGTACCAAGCACAAATTCAAAGTGATGCTTTTCTGCGTGAGCAAAATAATTGGTTTGTTCTTCGTGAGGGTTGATTGAGCCAGCAGCGATTTCGTGAAGGAGCGGTTTCCAGATATGGGTAAGGTTCTGATCGACTAAAGTGATTTTAGCTTTGTTACGTCGACCAAAACGTTCACCGAGTTGTGTTGCAAGCTCTAAACCACCTGCGCCACCGCCCACAATCACGATATGATGTAAGGTTTTGCTCATGATTAACCTGATTATTTTTGTGAAAGGATGGGGGGATTATGCCATCCTTTTTTTATTTGTGTATGGTTAATCTTGATAAAATTAGTCGAGTTTCTATCCTTGATTTAAAGGATGAAGTTTGGCAGCTTGATTATCATTTGTTGAGAAAAACGAGAACAAGTTGGAAAACCAAGTCATGATTCTTTGAAAAAGATTGGCTTCTTCAATTTGCACATCATTTTCAATTTGTAAGCTACGAAGTAACTGATTATTTTGATAAATTGAAACCGTGGCGAGGTTCATGGCTTGGGTCAATGGTGCAGTTAAATGTTGTTGATTAAGTTCAATATTGATATGCGTATTGGTCGTTTGTAGCGGCTCGACTGGAATGATTTGTTGATTTGTATCAAGCACCTGAATCCGTTGAGTGGCTAAATCAAAAGTATTTAAATCAATCGGTGCGGGTTGAGCATATAAAGACGTAGTCACAATGGTTGGCTGTTGTGTTTCAACTTTAAACATTTTCAAAGTTGATTTAATCACTGGAAGTTCTGCAATCAGCCTATGCTTTGGAATGACTTCTTCATCACGTGTATAGGTATAAGCCAAGTTCATTAACTTGTGTGCTACCTCAGCGCGTTTGATGGCGTTTGGCGTGCCCAAAACGACCACAATCAAACGTCGGCTATCTACATGTGAATTAAACGTAGGGCGCTCTGCGGTTAAAGCTAAATTGTAGCCTGCTGCTTTGGTATAACCCGTTTTTAAGCCGTCAGAGGTCGGATCCATTTTGAGGGCAAGGTTAGTTGCACGATGGAAACGTTGATTGTAGCTAAAACTTGGCATTTTTGAGTAAATCAAATAGTCTGGTGTTTTGGTGACAATGGCTTGCGCGAGTAAACTGAGATCGGCAGCAGTCGAATAATGATCGGTCATGGTAATGCCTGACGGATTACTAAAATGCGTATCTTTCATGCCTAAAGCTTGGGCTTCTTGATTCATTCGAGCCAAAAATTGCGGCACGCTCCCTGAGATTTTTTCAGCTAATGTTAATGCAGCATCATTGGCAGACATGATGATTAGGCCTGCTAATAGTTGATCTACAGAAATTTGTTCGCCAGCTTTCAAATACATTTGTGACTCATCCCACATCACTGAATTGACAACAGGTGTGGCGGTAAGCACGTCTTCTTTGCGTAATTTACCTGCTTCAATTTCTTTTAAAGCGATATAAGCCACCATCATTTTGGTCAACGATGCTGGCGCACGCTGCACATGACTATTGTGTTCAGCAATGATTTGTCCCGACTGTACATCGATGATCGACCATGCCTGAGCTTCGACTGTTTCGGGCATAATATTGAGTAAATTTGCATGTGTTAGCTGAGCAAAAAGCATGCTAAGAAATAAACAGAGGGAGAGATAAAATTTCACTTAAATACCTTTTACAGCCGATCCAGTGGCATGAACGCAAGAAAAGCATGCTATGACTTTTCTGCTATAGAATCTAGGGGGGCTGTTGACATTTTATATATGAATTGCGTTGTAGGCTAAACTTTTGCAGACAATTTCGACAACTGCGCAAGACTTTGTAAAAAAATGATAAGCTGTGAGAAATCTTTCTATTTGCTTTTTTGAACTATGCTGCACTATCAAATTGAGTTCGATGATTATCGCCAACACCTTATTCATGTCACGCTTCGTTTTCTTGCCAACCCAAATCAAGAACTTTGGTTGCCCACTTGGATTCCGGGGAGTTATCTGATTCGTGAGTTTTCAAAACATATCGAGTCGGTTAAAGCATCGGATGAAGCAGGGCGTTTACTCAGTATTAAGAAAACCGAGAAAAATCGCTGGCGGTTATTCAATACCGATCATGAATTGATTACGGTTGAATATGATGTCTATGCATACGATTTATCGGTGCGTGGTGCTTATGTTGATCAAACCCGTGTCTATGTCAATCCAGCTTGTGTTTGTTTAGGACTTCAGGATCAAGAACAATCACCATGTGAAGTGGAACTGTTCCTACCGAATGAATTGAAGCATTTTCAGATTGCTACAGGTTTGCCTGCGAAAAGTTTAGTCAAAGGACGTTTTACTTTAAAAGCTGAAAATTATGATCAGCTGATTGATAGCCCATTTGAACTCGCTGATCAAAGTCGTTTTAGTTTTGAAGCAAATGGTATTCCACACGAGTTTGTGATTTCAGGAAAACACAGTACCAATCTACAACGTTTACAAGCCGATATCGAAAAAATATGTCGTACTGAAATCGATATGTTTGGCTCAGCACCCTTTCAAAACTATAGCTTTATGACCATGGCGACAGGCAATAGTTATGGTGGTTTGGAACATTGCAATAGCACTAGTTTGATTATACCTCGGGATGACCTACCAAAAGAAAATGAGGCGGAAGAACCATCTAAGGACTATCAACGTTTCTTAGGTTTATGTAGTCATGAATATTTCCATTCATGGTTAGTGAAATTTATTCGCCCAGAAAACTTTGCCAATTATGATTTGCACAAAGAGGGCTATACCAGCTTACTTTGGATATTTGAGGGTTTTACCTCTTATTATGACGATCTGA
This sequence comes from Acinetobacter sp. 3657, assembly GCF_031456775.1. NCBI lineage: Bacteria > Pseudomonadati > Pseudomonadota > Gammaproteobacteria > Moraxellales > Moraxellaceae > Acinetobacter > Acinetobacter sp. 3657. The sequence goes on from NZ_JAVDVH010000007.1 coordinate 154,594, forward strand.
TTTTGTTACGTAGTGGCGTGATTTCACAAGCGTCGTATTTGGACTTATTAAAAGCGCAAATTGATCGTTATTTACAAAATCCTGGACGTTTTATTCAGTCCGTTTCTGAGTCAAGTTTTGATGCTTGGATTAAGTTCTATCGTCAGGATGAGAACTCCATTAATGCAGGCACAAGTTACTATAACAAAGGCAGCTTAGTGGCGCTTTGCTTAGATTTAGGTCTACGTTTAAGAGGTTCAAGCCTAGATGCTTTGATGCGTCGTTTATATGAAAATACGCAACAGGGAATTCAGGTCAATGATCGTACGGTTTTTGAGTTGTGCCATGAACTGACGGGTAATGATTGGATTGAGCAAATCAATCATTTGATCAATACCACTGAAGAACTGCCGCTTGATCAATTATTACCTGAGTTTGGTTTAAGTTATACGATCAAAAATGAAAAAGCACTTCCATTTGGTCTGAAAACTGTCGATAAAGCAGAGGGTGTATTGGTACAGCAAATTCGCCGTGACAGTGCAGCAGCTCAGGCGGGATTATCTGCCAATGATGTGATTATTGCCATTGATGGTTTAAAAGCATCAGAGAAATTGCTCGCCCAATATTCGAAGCAGCAAGCTTCATTTACCGTATTTGCTTTCCGTCGAGATGAGTTGTTGCAATTTGAGCTTCAGGGAGGAGAAAATCCACTCACCACGGTTGAATTGAAAGTTGAAGATCAAAGCAAAGTAGATGCTTGGTTGAAAGTATAAGATATAAAGAGAGAGGAGACGCCTTCTCTTTTATTCAAATGCGGAGATTGATGATCGAATAAGATGATCAATCTCGTTTTGTATTAGATATTTAAATAATTAGGGTCTATTAACACTCCATAGTTTTATGCTTTGTTTCGTAGCATTATACGTAATTGATAATTTTTATTAAAAACACAAAGCCCATCTAAAAAGTCAACAGACTTTAATATAAAAATGTCGAAATTATTTTTTATAGGGCATTTTAAAGTATGGTAAAAAATATTAGACTACGAGGTCTGTTTGATGGGATGTTGTGTTGAAATTTATGCAATATATTTAGATTATTTAGAATATCTTAAGTATATAATTTCAAACTTATTCTAATTTAGATCAAAAATAAAAATGAGGTTGTAACATGGTTGCGATTGTATCTGGAAATGGCTTAGGTTTATTTAATAGCTCATTTAATAATCTAGGTAAGCAAGGGGTACAAGGTAACGCAAGTTTTGGGCAAGCTCAACTTCAAAATTATGTCAATATCTCCGATGGTAATCTTATCATTCGTCAACTCGATCATAATCTCTCGGCTGTTGGAAAAGATATACAGTCCATCAAGACGTATAACTCTAAGGGTATTCTAAATGGAGATACACAATGGGGTGGGGAGTGGAATCGACGTCTCTCATTGGTTGGTAATCTGAATGCTGTAGGCAGTAAAATATTGATTACAGCAGAAGATGGCCATCAAATTACGTTTAACTTTAGTTCTACTAACAATTATGTTTCTACAGAAGGTGATGGTGCTTACGATAGGCTCAGGTTTGACAGTAATAATAATAGATGGGTAATGACAGATGGAAAAACCTTAGCAAGTGAAATTTACGATTATAATTCGGCTTTAAAAACAGGACGTTTAATCTCGGTTGAAGATAATAATGGAACCAATCTAGCCTATAGTTATGACGCATTAGATCGTTTGATTTCAATCAAAGATTTAAATAGTGCCGCGTTAAATGAGCTGATTTATAATTATGATGGTACAAGCAATCGAATCAAGCGTATAGATACCAAAGCAAATGGTGTCACCAACCAAAATGTTTATTATGAATATGATAGTTTAAATCGTTTATCAAAAGTTATCACTGATTTAACTCCGAATGATAATAGTATTGCAGACCAGAAGGTCTATACCACCAGCTATAGCTATGAACTCACTTCAAGTCGGATCGCTTCGATTACCCAAAGTGATGGCAGTTCCGTTCAATTTACCTATGAGCTGGATACTGTAACGAATACACATCGTGTAAAAACCGTTAGAGATAGTCAGGGTTTAACTACATTCACCTATGCTGTGAATAAAACCACTGTTGAAAATAGCTTAAAAGAAATTTGGGAATATAGTTACGATGCTAATAAACAGCTGATTAGTATTAAAAATGCCAATGCTGAGGTGTCATCCTTTAGTTATGACAGTCAAGGTAATGTGATTGGGATAATAGATAATGAGGGGAATAAACTTACTTATCGCTATGATAGCAATGGTAATTTAATAGAAGAATATAGCCATGACGGTAAAGCTATTAAATATACATATTCAGGAATCTCTAGACTACAAACAGTCACACAATTCAGTACCTTAGCAAATAAAGATGTAAATGATAATTGGATATTGCCAACAGGAGATGCGCAAAATATTAATTATGTTTATGATACTCAATCACGTTTGCGTTTTATCTTAAATGGTGAGCGAAATGTAGAGGAATATCTTTATAATGATAAAGGCCAATTGATAGGCAAAAGTAATTATCAGAATAAATATGGGACTTCGAGTAGTTTAACTTATATTGCTATAGAAAATTGGTCTAAAAAAGTACAAAAAAATAAGTTTATTAGCTATGAATATGATGTCTTGGGTAATCTTAAAAGAGAAGTCGCCTATAGCTCGATTAATAAGAGTATTGATGCATCTACGGGGTACATTGATAATCAGGGAATATTTGATGAATCTACGCAACTGATTGATTATGTATATGATCCCAAAGGACTGTTACTCCAAAAGATTATTCGTCACGGTGCCAACAGACAAACGGCAGCAGCAACCTCAGCTCAAGCGATGCAATCCTTTACCTATGATGGCTTGGGTCGGATTCTGACAGAGGTCAGCGCAGCTGGAACAACGACATATAGTTATGCTGCGGGTAAAATTACCGTAACAAATGCGGCTAATCTGATTACCACACAAAGCTTCGATAACTATGGTCGATTGCTTAATGTTGTACAATCTGCAACGAGTCAACCAAGTCGAACGACTAATTATGTTTATGATGAAGCAGGACGATTGGTTTATACAAAGCAACCTACGGGCAATGAACAATACAATTTCTATGATAAAAAAGGCAGGTTGGTTGGTGTTGTAAATAGCTCAGGTCTATTAATTGAATATGCCTATAATAAAAATGACCTACAAACCAAAGAAACCCGTTATGCAAATGCAGTAAACCCTACAGGATGGTTAGTCAACAACAGCGTTACGAAGAAACGGATTGAGGATATTCGCCCAGCTGTAAATAGCTTTGATCGCGTGATCCAAAAGGATTATGACAGTAGTAACCAGTTAGCGAGTATTAAGCAGGCCAATGGTACGTTAACTGAATATATTTATGACAACTTTGGTAATATCATTCAAACAAAAGTTGGTGATAGAGTTAGTCGTTATTTTTACAATAAAGATAACCTTCAAGTGGGTGCTTTAGATGCTGAAGGGTATTTGGTTGAAACGATTTATAATAGTGTAGGGCAGAAAGTTCAGGTTAACCGTCATAGTAAGTTAACGACAGAAAGTCTACGTGAGACAGGGACTTTGGCGCAGCTTAAGCCGACAGGTACTGATAATAAAACGCTTAGTACAATTTTTTTCTATGATGCTCAGAATAATCTTATTGGCTCAATTGACGACAATAAATTTATTACAGCATATATTTATAATCAAGAAAATAATACTGTAACTACTCGTCGGTATACCTCTCCAGCAACGACATCGGTTACTCTCTTTACTGTATGGAATGACTTTATTTCATCTATTCCAGCAAGTAATACCTACCAAGAGACGATTAAATATTATGATAATCAAGGGCGTTTAACGAAGTTAAGTGATACTCGTCAGGGCATTACAAGTTATACCTATGATAGTGCTGGTCGGATCATTATAGAAACGTTGGCGGCGGGTAGTGGCAACGAAAGACGTATTTATACTCGTTATAATGCCTTTGATGAGGTTACCCATGTATTGGCAGGTGAGCTTGCGCTTGAAATTAAGACAGGCATGACTGCTGCACAAGTTGATCAGGTTTATGAACAATATGGGATTAAGTCTTATTACGATGCGGCTGGACGTAAGAGTCATGTACTCAATCCAGCAGGTCAATTAACGACTTTTTATTATGACAAATCTGGTCGACTGACCCATAGTATTAATGCTGAAGGTAATGTGGTTGAAACCAGTTATAGCTTGTTTGGTGAAGTGAAGACAACTACTCAATATGTGAATAGTTTGTCTAAAACCGATGAAAATGTAACGGATCTAGCAGGCGCTGCTATTCCAGCTGCTTTTACAAATGCGGTTGGGGTGGGCAAGCGCTTAAAAGGTGGAGAGCTGACGACCACCCTTACGAGTTTAGTAACAGCAATTAAGAATACAACGAAAGATAAAGTTGAAAATTTCGAATATGACAAATTAGGTAATATTAGCAAGAAAACGGATGCCTTATTAAATAGTGTTGATTATCGCTACAATCAGTATGGTGAATTAGAGCTAGAAACTCGACAAATTACCCTAAACGGTATTAAAAAACCTGTACAAACACATTACCTCTATACCAAACGAGGTGAGCTGAAAAGTGCTATTTCAGATCATGGTGGATTAAATCAGACTACGAGCAAAGAATATGATGCTTTTGGTCGTGTGATTAAAGAAACAGACGCCAAAGATAATATTACCCGTTATAACTATGATAACTATGTTGCTGATCAAGGACGAACCATACAGGTTACATCTGCAAATAACAGTCTTACTAAAACTACATATGATGCGTGGAACCGTATCCTAACGGTAAATACCAATAACAACATCACCACGTATAGCTATGACGATAAAACGAGAACTTTAACCTTAAAAAGCCCAGAAGGTTTACAGACGATTACCCGCTACAATGAGTTTGGCGATGTAATAGATATCACAGAAGCGAATAATGGTAAAACCTCATATCTTTATAACAAAGACGGACAAAAAACTAAAGAAACCAATGCTGTTGGCGCATCCACTAGTTATATCTACGATAAAAACACAGGGCTGTTAAAAGAGACAACCAATGCTGTAGGGCTTAAAACAGAATACATTTATGATGATGCTAATCGAATTCAATCTCAACGCATTAAAATCTCAGACGACGAAGTCATCGAAACGCAATACCGTTATGATGGACAGGGGCGACGTTTAGAAGTTATAGAAGCTTATGGGAGGATTAATCAACGCTCGACCCAATACAATTATGATAAAGCAGGGCGGTTGATCTCAGTCATTCAAGATGCAACGGGTCTTAAATTCACAACAACATATGCCTATGATGAGACAGGGAGTGAGATCCGTGTGGTCGATAAAGGGATCACGACACTTTATATTTATGATGCATTGGGGCGCCGGGTTTCTGAGATAAAAGACCCGACAGGAGAGGCATTAAAAACCGAATATCGCTATGATCAAAACGGTAATTTGACCCGAAAGATCGATCCAGCTGGTAACAGTACTTGGTATGTTTACGATGCTGTAAACCAACTTACCCACACTGTAAATAGTATGGGGACCACAACGAGTTATGTCTATGATCTAAATGGACGAACTATTGCACGGTATGATTTTACGACATTGCAGAATGTAGCTACTTGGGAAAGTAAAGATAGCATTGTTGCATCAGAAATTACGGTAAGTAAAACAACAGCTAATCTGACTCGCTATGTCTATAACAAAGATGGACAACAGATTTATCAAATTGATGCACTCGGTTTTGTTGTTGAAAAGCAATACGATCAATTGGGTCAAGTTGTACATGTTAAATCATATGATAAATTAATCTCACTTTCGGGGGAGAGTCTTACTCAAACAAATGTTCAATCTGCACTTACAACCGCGAA